>CAXNDX010000044.1:0-9140 GCA_964201585.1 Candidatus Woesearchaeota archaeon
CCCCTTCCGAAAAAAACGAAATCATCACCGCGTTAAACGCACTCATCACAACTTACAACATTCAATCTCACACCACAAAAGAAGATCAACTGCAAGATCGTGATTCCCAACTCACTCTCTCTGCCATCGGTCGACATGCCCCTTCAGAAATAAAAGCTCAATTCGACCCCAACGGAACAATTCGTCTGCAATGGATTGAATTTCTTAAACAACACCTCGACGAAACAAAATACGACATTAACATTGGAGGCACAACTTCCATTGATATCACAAGAAAAGGCCTCAACAAAGAATGGGGCATTCGTACATTTCTCAACCACAACAACTTCAATCCTAATCATGTCCTCTTCTTTGGCGACAAATTACGTCCAGGTGGCAATGACTACCCTGCCACAAAAATTGTTGATTGTATTGCTGTCAGAAATCCAAAAGACACATTAGAAAGATTGAAACAGATCTGCCCATATAGTAAATATCCATAGATTTCGAACAGACAATTGGATATTTACTTATTAGTAGAAATTCACAAATGTTCAAAAGTAATGGATTTCTACTATAGATTTAAAAACAAATATTCTCTTATAAACACATGACTCCCGAAACCATCCAAAAGATCCTCCACGCCGGCAAAATCGCCGCTCAAATACGTCGTGAAACCGCCAAAAAACTCCAACAACCCGGCTTCTCCTATCTGCAAGCTATGGACGAAGCAGAAGCACAAATTCTCAAACTCGGCGGTAAAATCGCCTGGGCTCAAATGGCTGTAAATGACATCGCCGCCCACTACTGTCCCACTGAAGACGACGAATCAGTAAGCGAAGAAGGTCAATTAATCAAAGTTGACATCGGCGTACATATCGACGGCTACATCGCTGATAACGCCATGACAATCGAAGTAGGAAAATCTAACCAATACAAAGATCACATTAAAGCCGCCCAAAACGCATTAAAAGCCGCAATCAAATTAGTTCAACCCGGCGTTCAACTCTGGCAGCTAGGCGAAGCACAAATGTCTGAAGCAGAAGCGCTAGGTCTCACCACCATCAAAAACCTCTCTGGCCACACTATCGAACAATACAGAGTACACGGCGGCATTTCCATTCCAAGTTACAACACCAAAGACAAAACAGAAATAAAAGCAAACACCCAAATCGCCATCGAACCCTTCGTCACCGAAGGCAACGGCTTAATCAAAGAACGCGGACCTGCAGCGATCTACATGATTGAATCCCAACGCTCCACTCGCTCACTCTACGGCCAACGCATCCTTACTCATCCAATAATAAAACAACAACAAACTTTACCTTTCACAACCCGCTGGCTCACCCGCTCTTTAGGAAAATCGCCCACCCTTCTCGGACTCAAACAACTTGAGCACGACGGCATCATCAAAGCCTATCCCCCATTAGCCGAAGTCTCAAAAGGCATGGTCGCTCAATTCGAACACTCCATGATTGTTGGAGATAAAACAAAAGTATATACCAGACATGAAGATGATGAGTGGTAAAAAAAGAAATAAAAAACCTACTTCGCACACTTCAATAAATACTTCTGAACTTCTGCTTTAGAATCGATCCCTTTAGTAACTACACAATCAGCTGGAAGAGGATTATTAATCAAAGATAGATAGTTTAAATTCACAAGCAAACTCAGAGGAGCAATATTCTTAATCTTATTCTCATCAAGAGATAATGATTCTAAAGAAGTAAGACTTTGCAACGCCATCACATCAGTAATCTGATTACCAGCCAAATATAATATATGTAAACTTGTAAGACCACTCAACGCATCAATAATATTTATCTTATTCATCATAAGACCTAATTCTTCAAGTTGGACAAGCTTTTCTAACGCAGTAATATCAGAAATCAGATTATGATCTAAATAAAGATAATCCAAATTCGTTAGACTTTTTAAAGGATTAATATTAGAGATTTTATTATGCCCTAAATGTAAATATACTACAGAATTCATTCCCTCCAACGCCCCTATATTCTCAATCTTATTATTAGAAAGGGATAGACCAGACAATGATTGTAACCCATGCAATGGACTAATATCGCTAATTAAATTATTAGTCAAAGATAAATCATGAAGGACAGTCAACCCCTCAAGCGCACTAATATCTGTAACTTTATTATGAGATAAATCTAAGATTAACAACGAAGTAAACTCCTTCACAACCCCTATATGCATAATTTTATTAGCATCAAGAAACAAGAACTTTAATTTTATCATATGCTGCAGAGGAGTAATATCAACAATTTGATTATGAGATAAATGTAAAGAAACCAACTTATCCATCTCAGACAACGCACTCACATCACTTATTTGATTATACCCTAAATGTAAATAAGAAAGATCTTTCAATCCTTTCAAATGACTAATATCCTGTATTTGATTATGACCTAAAGAAAGAGCATACCCTTTAAAATTCGACAACGCACTAATATCAGTAATCTGATTAGAATCCAGATCCAAATGATATAACCAACTCATCTCTTTAATTGGATTGATATTTGAAATCTTATTTCCTGCCAACTGTACTTTCCATAAATTCTTCAATCCTTTCAGTGGTGTAATATCTGAAATATCATTAAAATTCAGACTAAGTACTTTTAAATTCTTCAAACACGCAAGTGGACTTAAATCCACAATAAAATTATCCGGAGCATAAAGAGTTTCCAAATTACTAAAATACTCTAATCCTGATAAATCCTGAATATTTTTCGATGCTAAACTAAGGGAGATAACCCCTTTTGCCACCCCAACCGTTACCGGTTTATCCTCTGCAATCCCTAAATGATTTTTCACCGCTTTCTCAAGCGACACATCCGCAAACGAAATCTCAAACGAATCTCCTTTCTGCAGCGCCGTATAACACGGTCCAACCACACACTTTCCTTCTTTGCACATAAATTTGCCTGGCACATCCAATTCTCCCGGTGGCGGTCCCTCCTCACACTTCTTTTGGATATACTTAAACGGCGCACTTCCTAAATTTTTATTGCCGCAAATACCCTCCATCAAATAGACTCCTCCATCCTCAAGCGTCTGACAAAAATCCTCTCCGACAACTTTCTCATACTTCCCAAACATCGTATCATACACATATTTTATCTTTCCTTTCACCAGAACATTTTTCCCTTTATCCGTATCCTCACACGTAACATCTCCTCCGCCAACCTTACCTTCTCCTGGTTCACCGCCATATTTCCCAGCACAAATACAACTCTTTCCCGTAGCCGCCCACACCTCAGCCTGACACTTCCATTCAAGTAAATCATTACCACAAATAATTGCACCTTCTAATCCCCCTACCTCCACTCCAAAACACGCTTTCTTCTTCCCGCAAGGTTTAGGTCCAGAACAACTGCATGATTTTCCTGTCTCAACCCATCCTGTTGCAGTACACTCCGCCTCCATCAATTTCTCCGTACATACAACATCACCAAAAGAACCCATCACGTCAGTTCCATCACATTTCTTGACATGTCCGCAACCCTCTTTCTCACTATCACCAAACGGAATCTCTTCATCAGAAAAATCATGTTCACTTGCAGGAGCACGAAATTGAGTTCCCTCATCCGCCGCAGAATTATATTTAGAAGAATCACGTTGTTCTTCACCCGCGGTATTGATTTCTCCCGCATTACCTAACTCTTGTTCTTGTGCCTCTGAAGAAGATTCATCTACTTCACTCACTCCCCTCTCTCCATCTCCTGTCGCCTGCCCAGCTATACTCTTCCCGGGCTGTAATCCACAACCCACAACAAGTAAAGAAATCGCACACACTAAAAATAGTAATTTATAATTCATCGTTAACACCTCATAAAAGATATAATATTAAGAACCAAATATAATATATAAACATTTCGTTAAACGCACTCACCTCTACCCCCTCCTATGCCTCACATACTCCACAACCAAAGGCACAACCGACACAACAATTATCAATAAAATAAAAGCCGAAAAATTGTTCTGCACAATTTCTAAATTCCCAAAAAAATACCCTGCAAACACAAATAATCCCACCCACAACACCCCACCAATTATATTATATATCAAAAAATCTCGATATTTCATCTTACCAATTCCTGCCACAAACGGCGCAAATGTCCGCACAATAGGCACAAATCGCGCAAGAATAATTGTCTTCTTCCCATGCTTCTCATAAAACGTATTCGTCTTATCTAAATACTCTTGTTTGATCAACTTCCGCTTCTCAAAAAACGCAGCACCCACTCGCCGTCCAATCGCATAATTCACACTATCTCCTAAAATCGCCGCAACAATCAAAAGAATAACAATCACCCACACAGATAACGCCCCTTGTGCCGCAAACGCCCCAATTGCAAATAATAACGAATCACCTGGCAAAAACGGCGTCAACACAAACCCTGTCTCTGCAAAAATAATCAAAAATAATAACACATATGTCACAACACCATATTGCGCAATAATAGCACCAAGATACTTATCAACATGTAAAATAATATCAAGTAACGTAGCAAGCAACATAAAAACCTCATTCATTTCTTTGTATTCAACGTTGGAATCACTTTATACGCTACAATCGCCCCAAGTATAATCACACCCCAAAACAACAGCCATGAAATAACTCGAAGTGCAAACATCACAACATTCACAACAAGCAGTAACGCCACCCCAACCCCTAACATTTTTACCCAGTCCGATTTATTCATTTGTTGTGATACCTCGCTGCTTGAAGCGATTGGGTCTTTATGCAATTATATGGGCAAGCGAGGTTCGCAACACAACAAAATCTGTTAGATTTTGTGTGCTGAAAATTCATTGAATTTTCATGCATTGAAAATCCCAACACTCCAATAGATACCCCTCCTCTTGTGATGGTTGGGATTTTCATTTCCCCGCTCCTTTAATTTTCTTCACAACATCAGCAAACGACAACAACTGCTCTCCCCCTTTAACCATATCTTTCAACATCACTTTCTTCTCAGCTAACTCTTTGTCACCAATAATCGCTACATACGGTATCCCCAATTTCGACGCAAAATCAAGTCCTTTCGAAACCCCTTTACCTGCAAATGAAACATCTGTTGCAATTCCTTTCTCACGCAACGCCATAACAATCCCCCACACCTGCGTTAAACGCAATCCAATTGGTACAACATACACTTGCACTACACTCTTAGCTACATTTTTCTCTTTCGCTTTTAACGCATTTAATATAACATCTAAACCAAACGAACACCCAACCGCCGGATACTCCTGTGAACTTCCCATCAATTGACCAATCATCTTATCATATCTGCCACCCGACCCAATACTCGATTTGATCGACCCATCTTTCACATACACTTCAAAAATACTTCCTGTATAATACGCTAACCCACGCGCAAGCGACGGCACAAAAACCACATCATCAGAATTGCAAAGCTCAAGCAACTCTCGCAATTCACGAACACCCTCACTTTCAACACCAACTAACTTCTCAACAACAGACAAAATCTTCGCATTACCACCAGTTGCATTCAATACTTCCAACAACTTAGAAATCACAACAGAAGAGATTCCCAACTCCTCAATCTCTTTCTGCACTTCACTCAGAGGCTTCTTTTCCAATTTATCAATCGCAAGTATCACTCGCTCTCGCAACTCCGTTTTAATCTTAAGCGCATCCATTATCGCATCAAGAATCTTGCGATTATTCACTCTAACAACAACCGGCAATTCTAAATCCGCAAAACACCGTAAAAATAACTCTACACACTCCGCATCTGCCGCAATACTCTTCGTTCCCACCACATCACAATCACACTGCGTAAACTCTCGCAATCGATTTGCACTAATCGGTCCATCTCGAAATACCCGCCCGATCTGATAGCGCTTAAACGGCATCTTCAACGTCGGATTCGTCGCCACAAATCTCGCAAACGGCACCGTTAAATCATAGCGTAATCCTAAATCCCTCTTTCCCTGATCAGTCAACTGAAACGTCTCTTTCAAAATCTCCGCCCCGCCCGTATACTTCGACGACAACGTCTCAAACATCTCTAAAATTGGCGTATCAAGTGGATTAAACCCATACAACGCAAAATTCTTCCGCAGCACACTTAGCGCTCGCTCTAAAATAATCCCATCCTCTGGATAAATATCCCTAACTCCCTTTGCTGTTTGTATATTCATTGTATGTACCTCCAATATGTATTTATTTATTAAGTTTTGCTTGTGATAAAAATAAAGCTAAAGTAACCACCTCTTCCGGCGTTTTAGCACTATAAATTATCTGCCTCTTTCGCTCATCCAAATACTGATTTGCAAGTTTATCCGCCCATCCACCCGTACCCTCAAGCACGATTACAGGAATATTAGCTTGATAAGCAATAGCAATCTCTGTCAGCGTCCCCGAACCACCATTAAGAGCAATGATAACATCACAACTTAAAACTAACACAAACTCCCTTCCCCCTCCGCGGTCCAGCCCTGTTGAAATAATTAGATCTACATCTTTTTCAAAAATGTCTTTGCTTTTATTGTAAGTAACCCCTACTATCAAACCTCCTTTCTTCTTCGCCCCTCGACACGCTGCCGTTGATAACGAATCATAATCCTTTTCCGCACCAAAAAACAAAATACAATTGCGTTCAGCAATAAGTTCTCCGAGTCTTTCAGCTAATCTCTCCAATTCAACTGTATAATTCAAATCTTGAGCAGAACCCATCACACCTATTTGTAATCGTCTCATTTTATTTCCTCCAAAGAACTCAACGGTTTCCCTATTTTTTCAACCGCATACCCTTCCTTGCTCAAAAGATCAAGAAGACTTTTATTAAAATCTAAACAGAGATTTTTAACCTCTTTCTCATATTGCAAAGGAATACTTGCCCACGAATTCAGATTTTCCCAATAAGGAATAAAATATCCTGGTTTTTGCGCAATTCTTCTCCCATCGATACCAAAAAAGTCCCTTAATTCCACCCACTCATAAAATTGAAATAGATTGAGTGCCGTCACTTTTTTGTCATATCCAATTTTTTCTTTCGCTTCCAACGAAGAATACCCTAAAAAAATTTCCGCAATTTTCAAACCTTTTTCTTCTAAGAAAACGCAAATTTCCAACAGAGTGTTTCCTTCAAATGCCCCAACATCAACAAGATTTATTTCTTTATATTTTTGAAGAGAAGAAAATTGGACTTCTAAAGAAGGATTTCCTGGACGCTCACCTATTATTACTTTGTTTGTGAGTGGGTCTGTTACTCGAGTAATTTCCAGATAACCATCCGCGTTAGGAACATAGACTCGGTCTAGACTAATTAAAGGCCGCTTTTTGCTTCCAGAAATAACCGCTTCTAATTCCATCGAAGTAGTCGAAGCATTTGTGGTTATTTTATTAACATCTTGAGGGACATAATTCCAAAACGTTGAAAGAAAAAAGTCTTCTAAAAGTCTTATTCTTTCACGAACAAAAGGACTTAAATTTAAACCAATTTTTCGCTCTAAAGTTAAAACTAAATCTTTACTAATAACATAAGATTTTCCGACAATGAAGACATTGATCTAAATTGCTTTTGCTAACCAGATATTTATTTAGTTGTTCAATTCCATTTTCTATTTGTGTTGATTCCATTGTTTTCTCTCTCCCTGTTTAACGTCCAGACGACAATATTTTTATATTTATTTTATGTTTGAGTATAACTCAAGTCAAATTCTCTAAAGTAATTTCTAGAGCAAGAACTAATAATGATAATGTCCAAACGAAGATAGAAAAATAATAAAATTATCAACAAAACAACCTACAAAATTAAAAAAAGAAAAAATGGGGCAGCTGGGGGGACTTGCGCGCACCACACGCGTTCGCGTAGCACAAATCGAACCCCCTTCCGAGGCTCCACAGGCCTCTATACTAACCGTTGTACGACAGCCGCCATAAACAGAACTATTTAATGTATTTCTTTTAAAAACCTTTCCTAGAAACAATACAGAGTTAAAACTAATTAAATTACAACGTCCGACAGTGAATACAATCAACCCGTGGAATTACATTAATCATTTTTGTAACAAAATACACGCTTCTATAAAAATGTTTCGCATGAAAATGTAAAAAAAAGAAAAATGAGCCAAAAGAGTTATATATGAGGCATGGTATACCACATATTAATGGGAGAAATCTTCCGTCATAAACTCATTGAAGAAAACGGTGATATCATTGAGATAAAAATCCTCAAAGTTCCAACGTCAGAGCAAAATTCAGAGGGGGTATCTTACTCTTTGGTTTACATTAGAGAAGGAAAACGCTTGGTGGGATATGATAATTTTGAAGGACATCTAAAAGAAGGAAGTTCGCACCACAAACACATAAAAGACCAAGTTATTCCCTACCAATTTGTAGACGAATGGAAACTCATTGCTGACTTTAATGAAGATATCGAAAAAATTAAGCGAGGAACCATACAATGAAGATCAAAAATATATCAATTACAATTAAACCACGTAAAACAGTCTTACAAGAATTTGCGACTGCATTGTATCAAGCTAAAAAAAGACATACTCCTCTACGAGATGAAGTCTCTTTTCAAAATATTGATACACTACGCAAAGTATTAACGGAAAAAAGAATGGAACTGATTCATACAATTAAAGAACAACAACCAGAATCAATCTATGCATTAGCAAAAATTCTGAATCGTGATCATAAAAGTGTAAATACAGATATTGAAATCTTAGAAGAATTTGGATTATTAACTTTAACAGAGCTACACGATGCTCGGCAAAGAGTTAAACCTCACATTGACTTTGATGCGATTCACATTAAAATACCAATTTAGACTAAGCGCACTAATCAATCGTAATATAAATTACGCTTAGGATATACTGGCGAATATATTGTAAAATTATCGAAAATATAATCCGCCCAGTATAAATAAAAAAAACCTATCCTCTGCTTTCACGCATTCTTTCAACACCACTTTCAGTTGAACTGGGTCTTTCATACTCACCAAATCATTTTCTACCTTTTCGATACTCAAAAATCGCATAGCTATTTTACATAGCAAAATTCTACATTCCCCCATCCATACCCATCCCCGGCCCTTGGCGCATCATCTGTTTCTCTTGCCGACCCATAATTACATCGTCAATTCTCAAAATCATCTCCG
>CAXNDX010000045.1:0-9018 GCA_964201585.1 Candidatus Woesearchaeota archaeon
ACTTGTTAAACAATTAATTCCATCCCGTACAATGCTACTAATTGTATCCCCGCTTAAACCAAGTAAAGTTACATTCGCCGAACTATTAATCCTCTGCACAGGCGTAAACGCCGAAATATTTACCGCCGCAATATTAGAATTGATAATGATTGTTTCACCAAGGGAGAGCGATCCATTCACCGCCAGCGTTAAATTATTCAAAAACCCTTGCGTACCATTATTCATCCATGCAATCTCTCCAAACGAATTATTATAAATCAAATAATTAGGTAAACTATCTGTACTAGCTTCAAATATTTCTAGTATCCCTTGTGGCGAAGAGAGATTATTATTCACAAAAACATTATTTAGCACATTTGTACCAATAACAAGTGCACCATTTGATGCGCCAAAAGGAAGCAGCGCAAGATTTCCGCTACTTGAAATGGTATTATTATCAAATAAAGAATTATTAACTGAAAAAGTACCTGGACCATAACTAATACCTACTCCCAACGATGCATCACGATGAGTGACATAGATAGAATTTGAACGAAACTGCATATTTGAAATTCCGCTCAATGACATACCAGTACTTCCATTTCCTGCCATTTTAAGCGTGTTACCTTCAACCACACTCAATCCGGAGGTAAGACCTGTAAGACTAATTGCGGTCAGAGAATTAGCAGAGGCATTCATGATATTATTACGTAAGGTTAAATTATGTTCTTTATAACTACTTAACACATAACTAATGAGTTGAGCAGATTCACCTTGACAGGTATTATTGATCACATTGTTATCAATATGTCCATCATACATATCTTGAATATCAATAACAGAAGTATTTTGGGAGAAAACACCGCATTTATGTTGAAAACTATTCCAACTGATGTTAGTGTTGTTAACTCCGCGTATCCAAATTGTATTTAAATCAGTTTGTGTATAAAAAGTATTATTATAAATTGTAATATTTGCAGCTGTTCCGCCCCCAGATATTCCAAGTGCAACTCCTTTATTTCCATCAGCCCCAACTAGAGATACGTTCTGAAAGAATTTACAATTCTTAATGGTTACATTTCCTATTCCCCCTTGAAAATCTACACCATTCCCTACAGAGTGACCGCCATACGTAATATTAAAACCTTGACAATCAAGCAAAACATGAGAAGTTGTAATATTAATACAATATCCGCCAGTGCCGACGTTTTGAGTGACAATATAAGCACCAGGAGATTGAATACGACTACAATCAGTTTGTGACGGCGCCGCAACGAAAGGCAAAAACAAAACTCCTATAACCACACTCAGAATCACAAACATCTTCATATCCATAAACGTTAACACCACCTTTTTTTATAAACGATTTTAAGCTATAGTGCAGGACATAATTAGTTGATCATTTACCCGCACTATATTCCGAAGGACATAACAATTATATATGATAAATTATGTCCTTCGCTATAATTGCTACACTTAATTTAGGATAACTAAAACCACATAAGTTTATAAATATATCGAATCACCCCCTATCTATCTATCTATCTATCTATCACGATAAAAAAAGGACAGCCCATCCAAACAACCGCAACATTTATATATGACTATCACCGTTTAATTGACAACTGTCAACAAAATGAACACAGTAACTCGAAATTTAATTTGTACGTTGGTCAAAGAATTTTCTAGTCCCAACACCGCAAGTTCTCTGGCGCAACAACTACAGATGAGCCGCTGGGGAGTGTGGAAAATAATCAAAAAGCTGGAAAAAGAAGAACTGATCCTCCTCCAAGCTACGGGAAAAGGAAAAACCAGTACCCAAACAATTCATTTAAATTGGAAAAATACACTCACAGAAAAAACTCTTACCTTAGCTTTAGCCCAGCAAGCAGAAACCTATCGGCGCTGGAAATTTGTCTTTGCAAACCTTGACCAAGTAGCAGATTTTGTTATTTTATTTGGAAGCATACTCCACTCTCCCAAAACTGCAGAAGACATAGATATTCTGACGGTGGCAAAAGAAACGACACTATTAAAAATAAATACCCAACTGAATATCATCCAAAAAACTCAAGGAAAAAAAATACATGCTCATAATTTTACATCCAAAGAATTTAGGCAAGAATTACAGAAACCAAACAAAGTATTCCTTGATGCCCTACGTAGAGGAGTAGTTCTGTTCGGCCAAGAAAAATTTAGTAAGTTTATGAGGGAATTATAATGACTATTGACAAAATCAAAGAATATTTTTCCAGTGCGTTGCGAGATGAAAAAAATGAAAAGAAACACAAAGGTCTACTGCTCATCAAACCAAATCAAGAAGAAACGAAAGAATATATTCGCAAAGCAAAAAGAAATTTAGAATTATGTCATTTTTACAAAGAACAATGGTTTGATTATAAAATTCCCGAAGAATGGTTTTATACACTCTATTACTGTGCGTTAGCCATTCTCTGTATATTTGGCGTAGAAAGTAGAAGTCAAAAATGCACAGCTTTATTTCTACGTTATATTAAAGAAAAAGGATCAATTTATTATGATGACGAATTCATTGACCGGATACAGGTCTATAAAGAAAAAAACACTATGTCTGATGTTGATGCTCGAGAAAAAGGCAGATATAGCTCTTTAATTAAGATGAAAGAAGTACTGCTACAATATGAAGAAATGATGATGTTATGCAAAAAAGCTATCGCCCAATGTGAAGAGATAATTTTCTCAAAACAAGAATACAAATTATATTTAGAATAAATACAAAAAAAGAGAACAACCACCCAAATGCACATCATCCACCAAGACAACAAAAAAGCACAAGTGAAATTCAAAGTAACCGACCCCGACGACCTCTGGTACCTCTCAACCCTAATCGAACCACTCGACCTGCTCTCCGCCTCAACCACCCGAAAACTCAAAATTGGCGACAGCGAAAACGCCAAAGTAATTAAAAAAACAATCTATGTCACAATCGAAGTACAAACAATTGAATTCACCCAAACAAACTCCGCTCTCCATATCAACGGCAAAATAAAATCGATTCACGACGACATCCCCAAAGACAGCTATCAAAGCATCTCGCTTGAAATAAACGACGAAGCAACACTCCAAAAACCCGCGTTTCTCTCCTATCACCTGCAAAAAATCCAAGAAGCATCGGAAAAAAAATATTCCTATCTCATCTGCCTCTTTGACCGCGAAGAAGCGATATTCGCTCTCACCAAAACCCGCGGCCATGAAATTCTCCTCAACCTCAAAGGCGACGTACCAAAAAAAGCCCAAAAAGTCGAAATCAAAAAAGACTTCTACGAAGAATTAATCTCTTTACTCCAATCCTATACTCAACGCTATAACCCCGAACGTATCATCCTCGCCTCAACCGCATTCTATAAAGAAGACCTCATCAAAAAAATAACTGCGCCCGAACTCAAACAAAAAATAACTCTCGCATCATGTTCAGACGTATCAGAAACCGCGTTAAGCGAAATCATGCGCTCAACTCAACTCACAACCGCCCTAAAAACTAGCCGCACAAGAGAAGAACAACTGCTCATCGAAGAACTGTTAAGTGAAATCAACAAAGACGGCAAAGCAGTATATGGATTCGAACAAACCAAACAAGCAATTGAGAGCGGCGCCGCAAAAACATTATTAATAACTGAAAAGTGCATTCAACACTTCCGCCTCACAAATCATCATCAACAACTTGATCAACTGCTCAAAACAATCGAATCAGCCCAAGGCAAAATTCATCTCATCTCCTCCGAACACGACGCCGGAAAAAAATTAGATGGATTAGGAGGCATCGCCGCTTTATTAAGATATAAATTATCATATAGTGCAGGACATAATTAGTGGATCATTTTACCTGCACTATATTCCAAAAAGACATAACAAATCTTTCCGATAGGAACGTTCGGAACGAAGTGACAGAATTATATAATTAAATTATGTCCTTCGCTATATTAACAACTAAAACACCGCAAACCATAAAAAGAAGGATAAATTACCCATCATATCATAACAAATATTCTCAACATTTAAAAACCATTTAAATAATTATATTTTCAATAACCACAACCTTTTAATAGTAGTTAGTGTTACTGATAACCAAGTAACAAAAAAAGATATTGCTCATTCGGGCAAAAAGGAGGGGTTTTAAAATGATCGTAAAAGAAGAATTATTAAGTAAACTACGCAGATACTTCGACTTGAATTTATACGAAGTAAAATTATGGACAGCGCTCTTAAGCCGTGGGGTTTCAACCGCAGGAGAATTATCAGACATTGCTGATGTTCCTCGTTCTCGAAGCTATGATGTACTTGAAACATTAGAGAAAAAAGGTTTCGTAATAATGAAATTAGGAAAACCAATCAAATACATTGCCATTCCTCCAACAGAAGTTGTTGACCGCGTCAAAAAAACAATGCATGTTGAATCACAAGAAAAAATTAAGCGTTTAGAAACAGTTCGAGGTTCTCCTTTATTAAATGAATTAGAAAGCTTACATACTAATGGTATCGCTTTAGTTGATCCATCTGAAATGAGCGGTTGTTTGCGTGGCCGAAATAACATGTATAACCATCTCGATTTGTTAATTAAAGACGCTAAAAAAAGCATTAATATTGTAACAACTGAAAAAGGTTTCATTCGCAAAGCTGAAAGCTTAAAAAACAGTTTTGAAAAAGCCAAGAAAAAAGGTGTACGTATCAGAATTGCTGCCCCATTAAGCAAAGATACTAAAAAACACACTGATGCATTACGTGGCGTTGCTGAAATCAAACATAACGACAAAATCAACTCTCGCTTTATGACCGTTGATGGCAAAGACACCGTCTTCATGACCTTAGATGATAAAGACGTCCACCCATCCTATGACTTAGGAGTCTGGGTAAAAACGCCCTACTTCACAAATGCAATGGATGCCATGTTTGACCACGTCTGGGACGACAGCAAAACACAGCAATAGATGTTTTTTATTTTTTAATTTATTATTTTTCTTATTCTCATTTAACAATCAAAATCCACAAAGTTAATTTTATAAACATCCTACTATTACTCTCCTAAATGGATTACAAATCCCTCGTAAACAAACTCCACCCCCTTGAACGTAAAGTCCTCCCCACTCTCACAACAAACACAGAACTCTCACAAATAATCAAAGCATCAAGTCTGCAAGAGATCGAAGTCATGCGTGCGTTACAATGGCTTGAAAACAAAAAACTCCTTCATCTTCATACCGAAAAACAAGAACAGATCTCATTAGAAAAAAACGGCCAACACTATAAACAACACGGCCTGCCCGAAAAAGCTTTCCTCAATGTCCTAACCGATTCATTTCAACCCCTCCCTACAATCACAAAATCAGCCTCCCTCACCGCCGAAGAAACAACTGCCTGCATCGGTCTTCTTCGTCGTAAAACCGCAATCGAAATGCGTAAAGACAAAGAACTTGAAATCAAACTCACCCCGATTGGAAGAACCCTACAAAAATCTCAATTTCCCGAAGAAACCTTCCTCACCCACAATTTCCCCCACCCTATAACCCAACTTACCGCTTCAGATTCTGTCATCCTCGAAGACCTCAAACGTCGTAAAGAATTCATCAAAATCGAAGAAGTCAAAACCATCACTATCACTTTAACAACTGAAGGAAAAGAACTCCTCACCAGACATAAATCTGACATCCAAAAAGAAGTCATCAACCGCTTAACCAAAGAAATGCTCAAAACTGGCTCTTGGAAATCTCAAGACTTCCGCTCCTATGACGTCGAAATCAACGTTCCAAAAATTCATCCCGGACGAAAACATTTTGATAACCAAGCGTTAGAATACATTAAACGCATCTGGCTCGACCTCGGCTTTCGTGAAATGTCTGGCAACTACGTCCAATCCGCGTTCTGGGATCTTGACGCTTTATTCGTCCCTCAAGACCATCCCGCCCGAGAAATGCAAGACACGTTCTATTTAGACGGCAAAGCAAAACTCCCTTCCGCTCTGGTACCTAAAATCAAAGCCGTCCATGAAACCGGCGCAAATACTAAATCTACTGGCTGGCAATACACATTCAATACACAAGAATCAGAAAAAATCCTCTTACGAACCCACACCACTGTCCTCTCCGCTCAAACGTTAAGCACACTCAAAAAAGAAGACCTGCCTGCCAAATTTTTCGCTGTCGGTAAAGTCTTCCGTAACGAAGCTTTAGATTGGAAACACTTATTTGAATTTTATCAAGTTGAAGGTATCGTCGTCGATCCCAACGCCAATCTCACTCATCTCAAAGGCTATCTGCGTGAATTCTACAAAAAAATGGGTTATGACAAAATACGCATGCGCCCTGCCCATTTTCCTTACACTGAACCGAGTTTAGAAGTAGATGTCTTCCACCCCATTAAAAAACAATGGGTAGAATTAGGTGGCGCCGGCATCTTTCGCCCTGAAGTCGTCATTCCTTTATTAGGCTTCAATTGCCCCGTACTTGCCTGGGGTCAAGGCATGGGCAGAATTATTACCGAATACTGGAACATCGCAGATATCCGTGACTTATACAAAAATGATCTACAGCAGCTGCGCGAAATAAAAACCTGGATCAAATAAAAGAATGAATTAAAATTTAAATAAAATAATCTTACAAACAACCATGCCCACCATAACCCTCAACAAACCCATCTTCGAGAAACTCGTAGGTAAAACTCTCCCACTTGAACAACTCAAAGACCGCATCAGTATGCTTGGCACCGATTTGGAATCAATAAACAACAACGAAATCCACGTTGAAATCTTTCCCAATCGCCCTGACCTCTTATCCGAACAAGGCTTTGCCAGAGCCTTCTCTTCATTCATCGGCGTAAAAACAGGCCTAAGAAACTACACCGCCAAACCAAGCAAACTCAAAGTCATCGTTGACAAATCAGTAACCATGCGCCCATATACTGCCTGCGCCATCGTCAAAAACCTTAAATTCGATGACGAAAAGATCCGTGAACTCATGCAAATTCAAGAAAAATTAGCAACAACCCACGGCAGAAACCGTAAAAAATCAGCCTATGGCATCTATCCGTTAAACGCAATCAATTTTCCAATTAAATACATCGCTAAAGACCCAAAAACTATCAAATTCCAACCATTAGGATTCACCAATTCCATCTCCGCAGATCAAATCCTCGAACTCCATCCCAAAGGCAAAGCCTACGCAAATCTCACCAAAAACTGGATAAAATACCCCTTCTTCATTGACGCCAAAGACAACGTAATGTGTATGCTCCCGTTCACCAACTCCCATACCACAGGTAAAGTAGACATCTCCACAACCGAAGTCTTCATCGAATGCTCAGGTACAGACTTAAACAACGTTATGATTGCACTTAACATCTTAACAACTTCTTTAATCGACATGGGCGGCCAAGCCTACACTTTAGATATCGTCTACCAAAATAAAACCCTCACCACTCCTCAACTATCCCCTCAAAAGATGAAATTAGATCCAAAATATATCAATAATCTTCTCGGCACATCTTTAACCGAAAAACAATTAAAATTCTATTTAGCACGCATGGGCTTTGGCTATCGAAAGAGAACTGTCTTAGTCCCCTGCTACCGCAACGACATCCTGCACCAAGCCGATCTCGCCGAAGACATCGCCATCGCTTACGGCTATGAAAACTTCGCAGAAATCTTACCCAACGCCGCAACCATCGGCCAAGAAAATCCATTAGAACAATTCATGACCAAATGCCGTGAAATTCTTATTGGCTTCGGCTCATTAGAAATAAAAAACTACCATCTCTCAACCCTAGAAGACTTAAACACTAAAATGGTCCAAGATAATAAACTCCTCATGCTCAAAAACGCTCTAGGCGATTATAACCATCTCCGCAACTCCTTGCTTCCAACCATACTCAAAACCCTAACAGAAAACCAACACCACGAATACCCGCAAAAGATATTTGAAATCGGCAGAACCTTCACAACCGACAAATCAACCGACACCAGCATCAAAGAAACCGAAACCCTCGCCCTCGCCATCGCCCATGAAACCGCCGACTTCACCGAAATCCGCCAATTATTAGACAGCTTCCTCGCTCTCCTCAACATCCCTATAATTATCAAAGAAACAACCCACCCTAGCTTCATCCCTGGAAGAGTCGCATCAATTATCTTAAACAACCAATCAATAGGGTATATCGGCGAACTCCATCCGCAAGTCTTAACCAATTGGAATTTGTTTATGCCAACGATAGTGTTTGAAGTGAATGTGGAAAAAGTATTTGCACACGTAAAAAATAAATAATTAAATCTCAATAATTTAAAAAAAAAATCACCCCTTCCACTTCTCTAAAAATCCCACCCCACAATTCATATCCAAATCCCCTATATTCGACTTCTCTCGTATCCAATTCAAATACAACGGATGTAATTGACTCTCACGCACAGGGCCACGTACACAAAATTTCATCGCGCGATCAGTTTTCGATTCTGCAAACACAATATCACGAAACGTCGTAAGCAACGCCGCATCCCCCACAACCGCATTCCATCCCGGATGTACTTCCACTTCACTCTTCGTCAACCATAAAAATGAATTATATTTCCCCTGCGTAAAATTCAACTCCACTCCTGCGACAGAATTATATTCCAAAAACATACACGGCCCCACCGCTTTCTCTAACTCTGTTAATTGCGACGCACAACTCACAATCTTAAATTTCTCACTAGGCAACTTCTCATACACAATCGCCGAACACGTATCAAACGGAGTTGCAAACAACATCAACCTTTCTTCTTTCGTCCGCGTCGACCCATCCGCTCGCAATAGAGTCTCATAATTCTGTACCGCACATTCAATCGTCTCCCGTATCGTCAACGGTCGAGGCACGGTTTTCCCTTTCACCGTAACCGTCGGCTGCGTACTCGTTGCAGCATCATATCGCGCCCGTAACCCCTCCAACACCGAATGATAATTATACGCTCGCGTAGGAATGATATACTTAACCGCTCCTGCCATAACTTCTGTTGTTGTAAACATAAATAACTCTCCAAAC
>CAXNDX010000046.1:0-8828 GCA_964201585.1 Candidatus Woesearchaeota archaeon
TATTGAACATTTCACGCAACATGACGTTTTCTTCTTCGATACGAATAAGATTGGAGCCGAGAACTTTATTTTCTTCTTCTAAGCGAATAAGAGAGGAATATAATAGTTTAGTACTTTCGGTTGTTTTTTCCGTTGTGTTTTCAGTTGAATTTACGGTTGAGATTGGGGTTTGACTTTCGAGGGGGTTTTCGATAGCAATTGAATTTTGTAGAGGAGAAGAGGAGGGTTTGAATTCGACTGTTTCTGAATAAGTAATGCTTTTTTCTTGTTGTTTTTCCATGGATGAGGAAAATGGGAGACTCTTTTTAAATGTTGCGTACTCTTTTTCAGACGATAAAATATTTGAGGAGATTTGATCTGGATGAAAAAGAACAAATTAACAGATAAAAAAGAAATATTTAAATAGACTATTCACTTTCTTAAGATTATAAAAACGAGGTGAATTATCCATGGCTAAGAAAAAAGCTGCTAAGAAGAAATAATTTTTAAGTAATTTGAGGTTTATTTTTTTTATTTTTTACATTTTTATTTTTTTATTTATGAAAATAAGAGCATGAGTTCATTGAGGAACATCTTAATATGATCGCCGATGCTTTGCGCTTGACCTGTAACAACGATTGTTTGAGACGCGGTGTAGGATTTCTTTTTTTCATCTTGCCATTTGACTTCGATTAGGAGTTTATTTTCAGAAGTAATTGGTGGGGATTCTAACAAGATTGTGAGTTGTTCTTGTTTTTGTAATGAGGATAATTCCCATGTTTGTTCGAATCTACCACTTTTTAGGCTGATGACTATAGTTTGGGGAGATGTAAAAGAGGTTTTATCTAAAGTTATAGTAATTGGAATATTTTCACCGTAGTTTACTTGAGCAGGATATTGAGGAGTGATGCTTAATGTCGGAGGGTCATAGACAACATATTCGAATGAACTTTTTTTATCGACGTCAGTGTTACTGAGGCTGACTACTATTTTTTGCCAGCCGGCTTTTTCGGATGATTGAGTGATGGAACTGGTTTTTTCTGCGGCGGGAGGGAGAGTGATTTCTTCACATACTTTTTCAACGCAAAATTGGAGCTCGTGAAGGGTTTTTTCGCCGGTGTTTTTAATGGTACATTTAATAGGAACTTTTTCGTTGACGATGGCTTGGTGAGGGTAGTCACAGTCAACAGAGACTTTACGAGAATAACTTTTTTCTTCGTCTTGTTGGTTTAATGTTTCGATTTCGGACTGCGAATATATTGTTTTGCCATTTTGTACAGTGAATGATTCTTGCGTGGTGGTGTTACGTTCGGTGTAGATGACAATTGGAAAGTTATAGATATAATTGGATTGGAGAGTTTCAGGAATTTGAAGTGTCCACAATGTTTCTTTGACTTCTTTTGGCGCGAGCAGAATGGTTCGTTTGTTGCGGCCGATGATTTTTATTTCTTGGGGTACGGCAAGTTGGAGAGTTGCGGCTACGTAGTAAGGGGCAGTATTTTTTAAGATGCCTTTGACTTGGTTATAGCTGCCAAAACCTATCTCTTTACCGGTTACTTCAGCGGCTAGTTGAATTTCTTCTGGGGCTTGTTTACCTTTTTTGAGGAGGGAGATGTCGAAGGCTAATGGTTTTGCTTCAAGTTTGACTTTATCGGCGAGCCATTCGTATTTTGTGGCCGGTTCGGAAGGATCGAAACCGTCACGAAGTTTGATGTGGGTGACGTCAACGTAGCCATATTGACCAAATGTAGGGTCGAAGCTGACCCAGCCAATATTTGGAAAGTAGACTTCGGCCCAACCATGAGGTTGCCAGTTTTCTTCAAATAAGTCGGAGGTTGTGTAGCTGATACCGGAGACAAAGCGAGCAGGGATGCCTAATGAACGAAGCATGGCGACAAGTAAGGAAGTCATTTCGTCACAGACGCCTTTTTTGTTGTCAAGCACCCAGCTGGCTTTTTGGGACGCGGACGCAGTGAGAGTAGATAAATCGTATTGGACGTTACTTTCCACCCAATAAGTTATTTTGAAAACTAATTTGAATAAATCGTCTTCATCTTGGGCGAGTTGAGCGGCTTGTTTGATTATTTTAGGATTATTGGAATCAATGGTGGAAGTTGGAAGAGTGTAGGATTCGTAGCTTTTGATGTCATTTGCGGAGAGGGGGAAGGGGATTTTATTTTTGACTTGCAGGCGAGCGTATTTGGTTTGCACAATAGAGGTGTAACCAAACTTTTTTGGTTCGATGAGCCCATCGTTCCAGGTATAAAGAATGCTATTAGTTTTGGATTGGGGTTGGCCTTTACCCATATCGATAGATTTGATGCTTTGATAATTATTTTCTTGCGGGTAGAGGAGGAGTTGGGCTGAGGCTTGTTTGATTTTAGCATTGGGGGCTTCTGGTACAAGATCAAAACTGCCTTTGATTTGGGTTTGGATGTCTAATGCGTCGTAGCGGTAAAGGTTATCGCCGGATTGGGCTAATAGAGAGGAGGATAAAAGAACAAATAGAGAGGTATAGATAATGATAAAATGCATGCTCTTTTTCATATAAATGAATATTTAGGGTTACATATAAACTTTTGTATGTTTCTATAACGAAGGACATAAATAATTAATCATATTTGTTATGTCCTTCGGAATATAGTGGCGGCTAATCAGTATTCAATTATGTACATCCGCCACTATACTCCCACAAACCTTAAAAACAAGTATTATTTTAAGAATGGTATGGAAAGAGGGATAGCATTATTATCGGGAGGGATTGATAGTCCGGTTGCGATTCATTTGATGCAGAACCGGTTAGAGATTATTGCAGTGCATTTTCATCAGCAGCCGTTAACGGATGAGAAAGAGATTGAGAAAGTTAGGGAGCTTGTTCGAGTATTGGGTGTAGAAAAAGTGTATTTAATTCCGTTTACGTCTGTTCTGAAAGAGTTGGTAAGCAAGTGTGATCATAAAAATTATTATATTTTGTCTAAGATTGCGATGTTTCGATGTGCGGAGATGGTTGCGGCACGCGAAGGAGCTTCTTATTTGATTACGGGAGAAAATTTAGGACAGGTGTCGAGTCAGACGTTAAGCAATTTAACGACGATTACAAAGAATCTTTCTATGGAAATATTTAGGCCGGTACTTTCGTACGATAAAGAGGAGATTGTGAAAGTTGCTAAAAAAATTGGAACATATGAGATTTCGAAAGGACCGGAGATTTGTTGTTTGCTTGGACCTAAGTTCCCTGCGACACGATCGGATGCGGAAGAGATTAGAAAAGAGTTAGGAAATATTGATTTGGTGAAATTGTTAAACGAAAGTTTAAAAACGGCGGAGATTGTTTCACTCTAAAATGCCGGAATCAATTATACTTTATAATACGTTAAACCGAAAGAAAGAAGTTTTTGTGCCTTTGCGTAAAGGAAAAGTGGGATTGTATACATGCGGTCCTACGGTGTATCATTATGCGCATGTAGGTAATTTACGAAGTTATATTTTTGAGGATATTCTGAAGCGGACGTTACTGTTTAACAAATTGAAAGTTACTCATGTGATGAATATTACAGATGTGGGGCATTTGACTTCTGATGCAGATGAGGGGGAAGATAAGATGCTCAAAGGAGCGCGGCGAGAGGGAAAGACAGTGTGGGAAATTGCGGAGTTTTACACGCAGGCGTTTATGCAAGATATTGCGAAATTGAATATAGTATCACCTTTGGTGGTTTGTAAAGCGTCAGACCATATCAAAGAACAGATTAAGATGATACAGATGCTTGAGAAAAAAGGGTTTACCTATACTGCAGGAGGTAATGTATATTTTGATACGTCTAAGTTAGATGATTATGGGAAATTGGCACGATTGAATTTGAATGCGAAATCGCAAGCGCGGGTGGAAAAAGATAGCCATAAACGAAATAATCATGATTTTGTGTTATGGTTTACGAAATCAAAATTTCAAGATCAAGAGATGAAGTGGCCATCACCTTGGGGTGTTGGGTATCCTGGGTGGCATATTGAGTGTAGCGCAATGGCAACGAAGTATTTAGGTGAACAGTTTGATATTCATTGCGGGGGAATTGATCATATTCCGGTGCATCATACGAATGAGATTGCGCAGTCGGAAGGAGCTACGGGTAAAAAACCGTGGGTTTCGTTTTGGTTACATGGGGAATTTTTGGTTATACATTCAGGGGATAAGATGGCGAAGTCGGGGGAGAATTTTATTACGCTATCTACGCTTGAGAGTAAGGGGTTTGATGCGCTTGATTATCGCTATTTCTGCCTAGGTACGCAGTATCGTATGCCGCTGATGTTTAGTTATGAAGCACTGGAAGGGGCGAAGGTGGCACGAAAGAGATTGAATGAGAAAGTGCTTGAGCTTAAAGAGCAAAAAAAAAATGATACGAAAATCCATCAAGACTTTCAGGAAAAATATCTGGTGCAGTTCACTGAACAGATTAACGATGATCTCAATACTCCGCAAGTGTTAGCGACGTTATGGACAGTGATTAAAGATGAGAAGTTGACTGCTACAGATAAGTATTCGTTGATTTTGCAGTTTGATAAGATATTTGGGTTCAATCTCGGTTTGCTCAAAAAAGAAAAAGTGGTTATTCCTGCTGCGGTGAAGAGATTGGCGGAGGAGAGGGAAGTTGCGCGACAACAAAAAGATTGGAAGAAGTCAGATGAGTTGCGGGATAAGATTAAAGCGATGGGATGGGTTATTGCGGATACGAAGGAAGGATATGAGATTACGAATGGTCGATAATGAAAAAGATAATTTCCTTAAACAAAAAAATAATTAAAAAATAAAAATTTACTTCTTTGACATTACTTTTTTCCACATCCAGATGATAGCAAGTATAACAAGTAGCACTAAGCCTACTAGCAATACAGTGTATAATACTGCATAGATACTCCACCAACCGGTTGTTGAACCCATCATGCCGTATCCTGAATTTCCAAAGCCCATCATGGTTTTTCCTCCTGCTATTTTTGTATTATGATGGTTCATCATACCAGCGCCGTCCATCATGCCGGAACTGTAGCCCATCATCATGCCCATACCAAATGAGGTGTTTTCATTGCAATAAAATTTTTTTGCCATGAATTGATGCACTTGTTCCAATTGCGTTGAACCTTCGCCACCATGCATTTGATCCATCAATTCATGTGCATTTCCGGGATGCAGCTGTTCCATATAATATTCGCCGATGGCGACGAATTGGTCATTGGTTAAAGATGCACAGCTTACTTTACTTTCGACTAATTGTTTACCTGCGGCTATCTCTTCGGGTTCTGATGCTGTGACTAAAGAGAGTATTAACAAGAGTATACTCACCATAGTTATTATTATTTTTTTCATGTGTTTCACTTTTGTTTTTCTTTTTTTCATTATTCTTCATTTATATTCGCATAAATTCACTGATATTGCCATCTTTTGTGATAGTATAAATGACAAATGGTTCTTTTTTTGCTCCAGGCATTCCCGGCGAACCTGAAGGCATGCCGGGCATGGCGATGCCTGCAATTGAGGGTTTTTCGGTTAAGAGTTTTTGAATTGCTTCTGCGGGAATATGACCCTCAATGAAATAGCCGTTGATGATAGTGGTATGGCAACTGCGAAGTTTTTCTGGGATGTTGTATTGATCTTTAATGGAGGTGATGTCAGGCAGGTCTTTGATTTCTATGTTGTAGTCGTTTTGCTCAAGATATTGGCCGTATAATGTACAGCAACCGCATGTTTCTGATTTGTAGATTGTAAGGGTTGGTGCGTCTTTTTTAATGGATTTTGAGCTGCAACCGGCAATAAGTAGGATAATGCTGATTATTCCGATTAGTAACCCTAGTATTATTTTTTTCATGGAATAAATATTTAATGTTTTTAATGATTATGACAATAGATATTAGTAAGCGAAATAAATAATTATTAAATTTTTTCGCTTACTAGAATAGTAAACACAATTATTTATTAGCAATTATCTGTTGCGTTAACTATATATTGAAACAGTTTATTTAAGTAGTGGTGAAACTAGTTTCAGAGGATGTATTTTTAGTTTATTTGCATACTTTCTACATACTTTTTTAAAACAGGCCAATTTTAAGTATATAAATGCAACAAGAGACTTTTGATGAAGTAGGACAGTTGGTTAAACAGGCGCAAGTTATTTATAAGCAGAATTTTGATCAGGTGACGTCGTTTGAACGGGCGGTGTTTTTTAGTTGGGGATGCACGATTGGGGATTGTACATTTTGTTATATGTCAACGCAGCCGGCAGGAAAAGCACCAAAAGAGACGAAGAGAAGTGTAGAGTCTATTTTAGCGGAATTTATGTTGGCAAAGAAATTAAATTGGGATATTGGGTTTTTTACGGGTGGGATAGGGGTATTGAAGCCGGAAGAATTGGAGTTTTTATTAAAGGCGATTACGGAGATTGTAGGGGAGAAGATATGGTTGTCAGTAGGAGCTATTCCAAAACCGTTGCTGCAGAGATATTTGCCATATATTAAAGGAGTTGTGGGTTCGACGGAAACGATTAATCCAGAGTTGCATAAGATTGTGTGTCCTTCGAAGCCATTGGCACCGTATGAACGGATGTTTGAGGTGGCAGGGGAGATGGGGCTTGAGAAAGCGATGACGTTTATTGTGGGGATGGGGGAGACGAAATCAGATTTGAGTTTGTTATTGGCGTTTATTAAGAGGTATGAGATCACGAAAATTCATATTTATAGTTTGATTCCAGAAAAAGGAACGATGTTTGAGCATACGCCCATGCCAAGCAAGGAACAGCAAGCGTGGTGGATTACACAACTGCGAATCAATTGTCCTACGTTGAATATACAGTGCGGGATTTGGGAGGATAGAGTTAATCGAGTGGGGTATTTATTAGATGCGGGAGCGAATTCGATTTCGAAGTTTAAAGCGATTAAGTTATTTAATTCACAGGAAGCGCAGGAGATTGAAAAGCAAGCTCAACGGGCTGGGAGAATATTTCAAGGAACGCTTACACAGATTCCTATAGTTGATTGGCAAGAGGAAATTGCGCGATTGTCATTTGATGAGGGGTTGAAAGAAAGGATAGGGCGAAAGTTAGAGTTATATTTGAAGCAGATGAAAGTGCATACATAAATATTATTTTAATATAACAATATTTGTCATACCGCGGCGTTTGCGTTCGAGGATTCTTTTACCTTCCATTTTATCTAGGATTCGAGTCATATGGACTTTGGTTACATTCAATTGTTTCATGAGATCACTTTGGTAGATTGAGCCGTCATGTTCTTTAATGTGATTGAAGATGTTTTTTTCTTCGTCGTCGAGCTGGTCAAGATCAATTGGTGTGTATTCTTGTTGTTCTATGTTTGAGGTGGTTTTTGTTGGAGTTGTATCGAATGAACTGATTAATATATAGATTCCTGCACCAAGTACCAAAAAAGCAAAGCCAAATGCAGCAATAACATACCAAGAGGTGTTTGTGGTGTGAGCAGGACATTGCAGCATATCTAAGCCAGGGTTTTCATGAAACATTTGGCATAGATACGTATCGCGTTTATCGAGGTCTTGCTTGACGAAGATTAGGAGGATAAGAAGAATAATAGCGAAAGCAATAATAGAGCTGCTTATTTTTTTTTGATTGGGATTATCCATAATAGGTTAAATAGAATGGTCTTTTTTAAATCTTGTGGTGAGATGTTTTATTAGTTAGTGGTGACAGTTGAGGAGAATATAAATGTTTAAAAAGATGAAACGTTTTATTGAGAGTATGGGGTTTTTGTTTACGAGGAGGAGTTTACATGTCAAAACAAAACATGTTCTTTTAGCGGTCGTTGGAATGTTGATATTATGTTTTTATATAGGCGTTTTAGTGTCGAAATGGTTATATTCGTTTCGGATGATGTTGTTTGTGATAATCTTATTCTTGATGGGATTGTATGGAGTGCATCGATTTAGACGTACTAAAAATAAAAGATATGCAGCACACATTGGGTTAGGGGCGTTATTGTTGTTTGTGAGTGTCGTTGGGGTGCAAACGCAATATTTTGTGTATTATCATCTGGTGGGGGTTGTAGGTGTGATATTATTGTTACCAGTGGTTAGAGACGTGATGAGGAAAAAATAATTTTATTCAAAGAAAAAGGGTTAATACCCCGCGGCTCTGCTGCGATTGGGATTTTTACTTTTGGTCCCATTTGATACAACGCATGGAAATTGAGCCAGATACTATTTTTTCATTGAAAAAGGTTGGGTGATCTGAAGAAGTTGCGCCAAGACAATAAAGTAGGGGAAAATAATGATCAGGTGAGGGGTGGGCTTTTGATGCAGAATTGACAGAAGTGTAATTTAAAAGGGAAGAGTGATCTTGGAGAGTAACATTTTTTTTTACAAAGTTATCAAAATCGATAGCCCAAGAGTAAGAGGATGTTGAGTGCATAGTACTTAAGTTATGAACGATATTTCCACTGCCAATTATTAAAATTTTTTGAAGACGTAGAGGGAGGAGTTCTTTACCTAATTGAAACATTTGTAAAAGGGTGATGGTGGAATCGATACTGAGTTGAATTATGGGAATTGTTGCTTGAGGATACATATGATGCATAATACTCCAGGTGCCGTGATCAAGACCCCAATCGTAATCTAATTGAAGGGGAGTAGTTTTGATACTTTCTTTAATTTTTTGGGCAAGAGAGGGTGAACCGGGAGCGGGGTACCTAAATTGATATAATTGAGGAGAAAAACCATAAAAATCATGAATAGTGCGAGGATGAGACATGGCAGTAAGCGCGGTGCCTGTAGTGAGCCAATGAGCAGAAATGCAAAGAATTGCTTGAGGGGTCGGAAATTGTTGAGCGATATTTTT
>CAXNDX010000047.1:0-8697 GCA_964201585.1 Candidatus Woesearchaeota archaeon
AGTTTGAATAATTCATCTTTTCTTGTCAAACTTCTCTAAGAGACTTTGCAATGGCGCAATTTTAAGCTTATCTGTGCACCTATCGGTGCAAACTAAATATTACAAATTGCTTTTTGCAAAGTTCTCTATACTTTTATATCCCTAACCAGAAATCATCTACAACTCATTATCCAATCCTTTCAAATACCCTTTCTTCCTCAAGAATTCTACTTCTGCTTTTCCTCTATACTTATAGACTACATCAGCTTTATCATCGCCGCCTAACTCCCATGGCTCAATTAATACCACATCATTCTCTCGCACCCATAACTCTCGGCGTAATCTCCCTGGAATCCTGCAAATTCTCTCTTTTCCATCTAAACAAAGAACCCTCATTCGACTTCCGCCTAATCGTTGCTGCACGATTCCTAGAATTTCTTTCCCCTGAGGAATACGTACGCGAATCATCTGTACTTCTTCAGGATTTTCCATTGCCATATCTTCATCTAAATTTGTTGCGTATTTATAAAGCTTTGTTATACTCTTTTTATTACTCGCTGGGTCAATCCCCGTTGTCCGCGATGAAACAACGATTTCATCTGGACACCAATGAAGTCGTTGCTTCATTGTGTGCTCTGCAACGACTCCATCGAGTAATGAACGGAGAGCCGTCTTGGAAAGTTGCGTAATCCCCTGCACTCTGCTGCGATTGGAATACCACTTTCAGGCTCGACAGTTTATTCTTATTTTTTCATATTCTTTTTAGCATAGTTACTGGTCACTGGTCAGGTACGGGAAAGACATATAAAGCCAATATTTTCCTAAACAAACAGAAAGAGGATAAATATGGCAAAACGCATCGAATCTCCATCATCAATTAACACATTCAAACAATGCGCTAGAAAATATTATTACCAATACCTCCTAAAACTACCAACAGTTCCAAATATACATCAAGTCCGCGGCAATATTGTACATTCCACACTAGAAAACTTCTATAACATCGACATAACAATGCTAGAAGAAAATACCTTCCCTCTTAAAATCCGTGAAATTATCCAAAAATTATGTTTACATTATTGGCAGGAATACAAACCAAAATTAACTAGTCTTAAATTAAATCAAGACCAAGAACGCTTCTATTTTGAAGAAACCATGTTAATGCTCTTAAATTGGGCTAACCATTTCATTGACGACCTCACAAAAACCAAACAACTTCGCACCATCTCTTTACAAGAAGCATTTCTTTTCATAACCCCCATTCGCGAACAAGAATTCCTCTCACAACAACATAGTGTCAAAGGCTTTGTTGATGCCATTCATCAAGTAGATGGCGAAATCCACATCTTAGACTACAAAACTAACTCCAGTTTCGAATTCAAAGACAATATAAAACTCCAATTAGGCATTTATTCTTTATTATATTACGAAACCTACAACATCATGCCCTCAAAAGTAGGTGTTTTTTTCCTGCGTGATAAAGTCAAATGGATGAACGTCGACCCAACTCTCCTCGACCTCGCCAAACGTGAAATCGAATCAATTCACGCTCACACTTCTTCGTTTGACGTAATCGAACACTACCCTCAAACCATTACCGGCTTATGTAAATGGTCAACAGGGAAATGCGACTTTTATAACACTTGTAAACCTCATGAAAAAACACAATAATTAAAAAACAAACTAAAAAAATAAAAAACAAATCAAGCTTCTCTAATACATCTGTGCAAGTCCTTTCATGCTATCTTGAATAATTACATGGTACATATCCACATTATTCAACACCCATGTTTCTACTCCTGCCCCCAGTACCACAAACACCAGCGCAAAGAACAGCAAGTACAGATTAAAACTAAACACCTCAAAGAACCTATCTGATGCAAACTCTTCCAAGATTACATCTTTGGAGATAACCGAACCTGATATCGCCGCTAAAAAGTACGAAATCGCTTCAATCATCATATGCGGGAACACAATCAACATAATCAGCCCAAATAGATACAGTGGATTTTCTCCCGTATACGCTCCTGCCGTTCGCGCCGTCAAGCCAAAAATAGTTCCCCAGACAGATGCGTTCCAGACAATTAAGAAAATCGCACCATCTCCAGATAATAATGCCAATATGAAACACGCCATTAGTACCATAAAATTGTTGCTCAATAAACTAAAAAACAAATCTGTACTAAATGTCATCCCCCCGTCATCAACAACTTTTCCCGTTAATTGATTCCCACTTGAAGATAATTTACTTAAATCACAATTCGCTCCCGTATTTTCATTACATACTCTTAATTCCAACTGTTCACGAAAAATACTGTTTGCCTGTAATCCATCTAAGAATAACGCACCAACCGAAAACACTAACATCACACCTAAAAACATAAAGATATAGATTCGCACTAATTCAATATCATCTTTCCATAACTCTCCAAGCGTTACTTTCTTCTCAACACTTTCTTTACGTTCTTCAATCGAAAAAATCTTATACATCTCAGGCAACAGCAACATCGACGTAAACGCCAACGCCACGAGCGCCGGATCTGTGGGAAATAAAACAGATGCTAATAACAACCCCACTACTGAATATACGATACCTAAAATAAACGCATATCTACCTTTTTGCTCTAACCAATCTTCTGGAAAAATATGTTCTAATACCATTAATATCACCCTCTTTTTTAGAAACAATAGCTTTGGAGTATATATATCTTACGTTTTCAAGTCGAGGGCAACTTCTTTTCCCTCTTCAAAAATCCTCTTCTGTGTAACATCACATACACAAGTTTTTTAAACAAAGATAATAGCTATAAAATTAATCAAAACAACATCTGGAGGCTTAAATTATGGTATCAACACAAATAATAGGATTAATCACCGGCGGAGTAATTATTCTCGGCGTAATCTACATCTATAACAGCCTTGTCCGCTTAAAAGTACAAGTCGAAAACGCTTGGAGTCAAATCGATGTCCAACTCAAGCGCCGTTATGATCTTATTCCCAACTTAGTAAACGCCGTCAAAGGCTACATGAAGCACGAAAAAGGAGTATTAGAATCAGTCACTAAAGCGCGAACTTCATTAATGTCCGGCTCAATGAAAGACAAAGCCAAAGCCTCAAATCAAATAACTGACGCGTTAAAATCCATTTTTGCCGTTGCCGAAAATTATCCTCAATTAAAAGCCAGCGAAAACTTCAAACAATTGCAAGAAGAACTCTCCGGCACCGAATCAAAGATTGCCTACGCACGACAATTTTACAACGACAACGTCATGGAATTCAACCAAGCAATCCAAGTATTTCCAAAGAACATCTTTGCAAAAATGTTTGGCTATGTCGCAAAAGAATTTTTCGCAACCTCTGAAAAAGAACGCGGCAATGTCAAAGTAGAATTTTAATTTTTTTCTTTTATTTAAATATGATCGCCTCCGAGGAAAAACATGGCCAACTTTTACAGCGAGATTGCATCTAACAAATGGAAATCGATCCTATTAATCGGCATCTTCCTAATTCTCATTACGGTTTTAGGCATCGCTCTTGGCGCCTGGTACGGCAGTCCTTATAGCGGTATTATGATTGCCCTTGTTGCGGGCGGTATCTACTTCTTATTTAGTTATTATGGTGGAGCTGAAACGATTTTAACCATGACTGGAGCAAAAGAAGCAACCAAACCAGAATATACCCACTTAATCAACACAATCGAAGGCTTAACCATCGCCGCCGGCCTGCCTAAAGTACCAAAAGTCTATGTTATCGATGACAGTGCGTTAAATGCTTTCGCAACCGGCCGCGACCCTCAACACTCCTATGTCGCGGTAACCACCGGCCTGCTTAAAAAACTCAACAAAATCGAATTAGAAGGCGTCTTAGCGCACGAATTGTCCCATATCAAAAACTACGACATTCGTGTCATGATGCTCACCTCCGTCTTAATTGGCGTCACCGTCCTCCTCTCCGACTTCCTGCTGCGCAGTTTCTTATGGGGCAGAAGCGGTGATCGTGAAGGGGGTGGACAAGCTCAAATTATAATGATTGTAGTAGGATTAGTACTTGCAATTCTAGCACCGTTTATTGGTATGTTAATTCAGCTTGCTATCTCGCGCAAACGCGAATTTTTAGCAGACGCCTCAGGAGCCCTCCTCACACGATACCCTCAAGGTCTTGCTGACGCTTTACGTAAAATCAAACACGACCCTGATCCTTTAGTCGACCACGCCAATCGTGCTACCGCTCATTTATTTATCTCAACACCCTTTCGCAAACAAGCCAAATCTTTCTGGACAAATGCGTTTAGCACCCATCCAGATATCGATGAACGGATTAGACGATTGGAAAGGATGTAAAAAAGAAAAAAACAAACAAGAAAATTTAACCCACTCACTCCCCCGCCAGCATCTTCATAATCTTATGACTGCTATATAAAATCAACACACCAATCAAAATCCCTGTAGCATTAGAAACAATTAATTGATTCGGAAACCAATATGTATTAATAAAATTTAACATCCCTCGCCATACTAACACCACTCCAAGCAAAATCAGCAACGAAAAAATAACCTGGTGATGTTTTTTCAACGCCACAAAATGTTCAAATATTACATTCTTCTCTTTCATCATATCCACCTCTTTTTTTCATCCAAAATCCCAATTCAAACTCCTCTATAAATCTTTTATCTCTTTCAACGCATTTTTCAAATAGTCCTTCTTCTCCTGTATCGCAATTGGTGAACTTCCTCCATGCCACGTAAATCTCGGCCGCATCTGCACCGGAAACAACCGCTCATTTGCATCATCAAAAATTACCGCCGCTCCTTTCACCCGCGGCAACATATCAAGCTCTGCATCTAATCCTTTACGCATATAACTCTGCATCAATTGCCCTAACGCTTCTACATCAATTTTTGCCGTCAACCGATGTGAAATAACTGTATCCGACTGTGTCATCACATCCGTATGAATTTTCGCTGGCTGCTGCGATGCTAATATTAACGAAATTCCTGGCTGCCGACCTTCACGTAATATTGTAATCAACGCATCTGTTGCTGCCGTTTTTCCCTCGCGAGGCAGAAACTCGTGCGCTTCATCTAACGCTAGCCACACTAACGGCTCCTCCATCTTCCCCTCAACTTCTTTAGAAAAATAATGCATTGCCGCATCAACCGTTTTAAATTCTTCCGCTTTTCGCGACAACATCCGCTGATTAAATAACGCTCGTGAAATTAATCCTACCACAAGCGACTTAATCTGCCAACCAGATGAAATCGTTGCATACGGCGACACATCTAACACCGTCACCTGCCCAGGTGCCACTAAATCTTTCAATGCTGTTCCCTCTTCAGAAAAAATTCCCCATCCTGCTGCTTTTTCAAACTGATTCACCACAACTTGTTTTGTAACCGTATCAGACTCCGCATCCTCTCGTGCCATCACAATCATCTTCTCCATTGAATAGCTCTTCCCCAACCCACTCAACCTCTGCCCAATTCGTGTAATCAATACTCCTGCTGGTGTATTTGGTTCTAAGCCAAACGCGCAACACCAATCCTCCGGCCCAACATCAATCGGTCGCAACGCAAACGGAAAATCCGTTGGAATTCCTTGCTCTTTATACTTGTAAAAGAAACCTGACGGTGTATAAATCTTCACATCTAACGCTTTAGGTTCAAACCCCCACTCTTTCACCATATCTGCATCCTGAAAATTCGGATACTTCATCGTCCAATAAATACCCATGGTATCTAACAACACAATCGATAAATTTTGTTTGATTTCAAGCGGCAAATCCGCTAATCCTTCCGCAATTGCTCCAAGCGTGTACGACTTTCCCGATCCACGTTTGCCGACGATAAAAACTACATGCGCACTCGCCACATCCATATACACCGGATTGCTCAACGACGTCGTCTGCCCCATCTGAATATACTGCTTGCCCACCAGAATCGTCCCTTCTTTACCATATTTAGCCAAATCCTTCTTAGAACGCCCAATCACAACATCAAACACCATACAGAACCTCAATGATTACAAGATTAAAAAGCTTGTGGAGATTAATTATCTATTTGAAAGTAGTTTCAACAAGAAAAGTTTATAACTAGGCTTTATTTTTATCTCCTGATATGACCTTAGAAAACATAACTGGAAATTTAAAAGACGCATATAAGCAATGCGTACCAGGCACGATGCAGCACGTCGATCAATTGATGAATGAGAAGAGAACCAATCCAGGATTACGCAATCAATATTTTTATACCGCCGATGGAAATATCTATTCACTTGATAACGGCGTTCCTACCTTACGAATCACACGCGAAGCAGTTAATCCTGTTCTCAATCATCTTGAAGATAAAGTAAATAGTTCGTATGACCAATTAGTCAAACCAGGAGATTATCAAGTTCTTCCCACCGACTTTGACACTCTCAAAGCAGCTGCCGATACTATCACTATTGACTTAACCAAATTAAATCTGCAAGGCGATGAGAAAGAATGGCGCTATTTTTCCATTTCCACAGCCAAATATAACACACATAACCCAGAACAACGCAAGTTAGCAGAACGTGTCTACGGTCAAGGAACAGATTTTACAGAGAATATGAAAATGCTCACAGACGCTGGTATTTCAGAAACAAGAGTGTATGTCTTGAATCCAAAGTACGTTACAGAACACGCAAAAGAAGGTCCAATTGGGCGGGCGTCGTGGTTGGGCATTTTCAGTAGCAACTCTTACTTCATTGCGGGTGTTCGTAGCATCAACGGCAGTTACCGCGTGCGTGGGGTACGTCGTGAAGTCGTTGTCCCCGCAGGGGACGCGTTGAAAAATGAGCAAGTTCCATCAGCTCCACAGAAAATAAATTCTCCATCAATAGAAGATATTTTACAATACACCTCTCCCTTCGTTACTGATGTGAAACGAGAACAATTTGAAGCAGGACTTAGAAAATTATATCACTCCTAATTTTTTCTAAACTATCTACCCTCACTCCACCACCACTCTCTTAACCGCCACTTTCCATCCACTATACAACTTCTCTCTTTGGTTTCTATCCATTCGCGGTCTAAACTCTCTTTCTTTCTGCCAACATTTTTTGATTTCAGCCGCATTTTTCCAATATCCCACTGCTAATCCCGCTAAATACGCCGCTCCTAACGACGTTGTCTCAATTACTGTTGGTCGTACAATTGTTGTCTGCAACATATCTGCTTGAAACTGACACACAAAATTATTCTTGCACGCCCCTCCATTTACACGTAAACTTTTCACATTAATTTGGGCATCACGCTGCATTGCGAAAAACACATCCGTAATCTGATAACACATCCCCTCCAAAGCCGCTCGCACGATATGATTTCTCGTCGTTCCTCTCGTTAATCCCATAATCATTCCGCGTGCGTTCGCATTCCAATACGGCGCTCCTAACCCCACAAACGCTGACACAAAATACACACCTCCCGTATCCGCAACAGCTCTTGCCATCTTCTCCGTTTGCGCCGCATCTGCTATAATTTGCAATCCATCACGCAGCCATTGAATCGCCGCCCCTGCAATAAATATCCCACCCTCTAAAATATACGCTGGCTTTCCCTCTCGGTCACACCCCAACGTCGTCAATAACCCTGCTTTCGACACCGCTCTTTTTTTGCCCGTATTCAGTAAAATAAATCCACCTGTTCCGTATGTACAATTCATTTCACCCGGTTCAAAACACGCTTGCCCAAATAACCCTGCTTGCTGATCTCCTGCAATTCCCGTAATCTTCACTCCCACCGGCAACAATCCAATCTTCACTGTCTCTCCAAATTCACCTGAAGAATTTTGAACCATTGGCAACATCTCTTTTGGCACACCAAACGTCCTCAATAACTCTTTGTCCCATTCTAACTTCTCAATGTTAAACAACATCGTTCGTGATGCATTACTATAATCCGTCGCATGCACTTTCCCATTTGTCAGCTTCCACAATAACCACGTATCCACCGTTCCAAACGCTAACTCTCCCCGTAGCGCTCTTCTGCGCGCACCCACCACCATATTCAAAATCCATTCAATCTTCGTTGCCGAAAAATACGCATCCACTTTCAATCCAGTTTTCTTATTAATTTCCTCAACAAGCCTAGTATTTTTCTTCAACTGCTCACAACGTGTCGCCGTTCTTCGACACTGCCACACAATCGCATTATAGATTGGTTTCCCCGTCTTTCTATCCCAAATAATCGTCGTTTCCCGTTGATTCGTAATCCCAATCGCCGCAATCGACTCCCCACCCACTACCTTCAACACCTTCTGAATAGAATTATTCACCGTATTCCAAATCTCCTCCGGATCATGCTCAACCCACCCTGGCCTAGGAAAATATTGTGGATACTCTTGATACGCACTTGTTACAATCTTCCCTTGCTTGTCATAAATAATCGCTCGACTCCCTGTTGTTCCCTGATCTAACGTAAGAATATATTTCATATCATCCCTCTTTTTATAGAAAGAAATAACTAAACCATAAAAAGCTTGCGGTAAAAGAAAATACTTTTTCAATTCGAAATCAAAAATATCAAACTAAAAATAAAATAAAAAAATTAAAAATCTTTACGCCAACTTATCATCCGTCAACACTTGTACTTTGGACGCTTCTTTCACTTTTGAACTGCTGCCAATCAAGTACGTAATGTTCAACTTCTCTGCTAAGCGTAGTAAATCTAAATCCACCGTTCCAACAAGCGCAAGTGCA
>CAXNDX010000048.1:0-8474 GCA_964201585.1 Candidatus Woesearchaeota archaeon
ACCATTGCCATCGCTTTATGTTGATAATATTTATTTTTTCCATTCGCTCCCGCTTTACTTCCAACTTTTCCCGCAGCAGAAAAATTACTTTGCATCGTCTTTTTGAATGCTTCTTCTACATCTTCAACCGCCCAGCCAACGCTTAATAAATTCTGTTTAATTTGTCCATATTTTTTTCCTTGTTTTAGATGTTTTGAGATATATCCTTGCAATTGCCCGCTGCCCGTACTCTGCTCTTCCTCCTCTTCATCATTTACCTTCGCTTTTATACTTGCACCATTCCCTCGAATAACATCTTTCTTCCCTTGAGTCATATAATAAATCAATCCTAACCCAATAGATAACGCCAATAACGTAAAAAATGTATAACTCAAAAATTTTCTAGACGACTGTTCTTGTGCCACCACAGAAGTAATATTAGTAATATTCGTCTGCAATACTTTTACATCCTGTTGCGCCGCTGCTAAACCAGTTGACACTTTTCCAATATTTTGCTGTAACTCTCCTTTTGCTTTCAATTGTTCTGATGCTAATTGTTGTATATTATTACTAATCTGCATCAATTTCTGATCTAACTCCTCTAAATCCGTTTCTAATCCTCCAACTCTTGTCTCAAGACTTTTATCTTTCAACTCTAAAGAATCAACATCTTTTGTTGCCACATCTACTTCTGTTTTGACCGTGGACACTTGTTGTTTTAATGCTAGAATCTCCGCTGCATTTGGATCTTTATTTGATATATTAGTCTTATTATTTGAATTAGTATTCCCTACATTAGCTCCAGGCATTGTTCCCGCTACTTTCACATAACACGTTCCAGGACTTTTATCATCCTTTTTTAAACAATAACATTCGGCAGCTGCACCCTCTTTTTTACATTCACTAGTGCACTCTTCATCTTTAACACATCCTCCTGCTTGTTTAAGTTCTTTATCCGCTGAGTTAAAAAGCGTCGCCGTCACCGCTCCCGTCAACTGATTTCCAACAGGAGAATCTCCTCCATATTGCGCTACAATAAAACTCGTTGCCACAACTACTACAGCTAAAACAGTCCATAAATAAAAATGTCTTGCACCCATTGTCCTCTTTTTAAATCATAACCTCTACTTTAAATGAATAAATCTACCTTTATATACTTTTGGGTTCTCTTCCTCTTCAAGCCCCCATAATTAACATAAAAGTGAGGGTAATATATATAAATCCCTTCTATTTTTCTTACCAATATGTTAGACATCCATTTTGTTCGTGAACACCCTGATATTGTAAAACAATCTGAAAAAAGACGTAATCATGATATCTCCTTTGTAGACCAAGTTTTAAAACTCGATGAAGATTGGAAAAAATCTATTAAAATATTAGAAGAATTAAACCGTAAACGTAATATTGTCTCAGAAGAAATAAACAAAGCAAAAAAAGAACAGAAAAATTCTCAGGCAGATGAGAAAATCAAAGAAATGCGTACAGTTATTAACACTCTTAAAGAAACCGAAGAAAAAGTCAATTTTTTAATAAAAGAACGCAATACCACTTTAAAACAAATAGGTAATATTCTTCACGAATCCGTTCCTGAGGGAAAGGATGATTCTGAAAATAAAGAAATAAAAAGAGTCGGTAAAATTCCAACTTTTACTTTTCCAATTAAAGATCACATCGAACTTGGCCTCGAATTAGATTTAATCGATCTCGACACCGCAGCCATTACCACTGGTGCCCGCTTTTATTATCTCAAAAACGAAGGCGTACTTTTAAGCCAAGCCTTGCAGCGTTTCGCCATTGATCGCTTATTAAAAAAGAAATATACGCTCATCCAAACCCCTTATATGTTAAATAAAGCCGCATTAGAAGGCGGTGTGAATTTAAGTGAATTCAAAGATACCATCTATAAAATCGAAGATGAAGATTTATATTTGATTGGCACCTCAGAACATCCGCTTGTCGCATTAAAAAAAGATCAAGTTCTCAATGAAGACGAACTTCCTTTAAAATTTTGTGGTGTGAGCGCTTGCTTTCGTAAAGAACTAGGTGCCCATGGTCGTGATGATAAAGGCATTTTTCGCGTCCATCAGTTCAACAAAATAGAGCAAATTGTGTACTGTAAACCTCAAGATTCATACAAATTTTTCAAAGAAATACAACAGAATTCCGAAGAACTGTTTGAAGAGCTCGGGATTCCTTTTCGTGTTGTTCAAATTTGCACAGGTGACATTGGTAATAAACAAGCGTTACAGTATGACATCGAAGCCTGGATGCCCGGTCAGAACGACAAAAAAGGTAATTATCGTGAAGTAACTTCCTGCAGTAATTGTACAGATTACCAAGCGGTAACGCTCAACACGAAATATGTAACCAAAGACGGTAAAAAAGAATATCTTCATATACTAAATAATACTGCCGTTACCGACACACGTCCTATTGTTTCCATCCTCGAAAACTACCAAACTAAAGACGGCACCATTAAGATACCTAAAGCTCTTCTGCCATATATGAATGGAATAAAAGAGATAAAAAGGAAGAAATAATAATCTTCTTCTAAGGCACCACTCCAAAACCACGCTTTTTAACCCCCACAATTAATATAAATCCCTCCTTCTTACCTTAAATCATGTCCCTCTTCAAAGATATGCTCAAATCCGGTGAAACACTCTTTCGTGACACCCTCTTTCTCAGCTACGACTTCCAGCCAAAAATCTTATTCGCAAGAGAAAACGAACAACAACGCTTCGCCGTCGCTATCAAACCCCTCCTGCAAAACTTACCTGGAAGAAACTTATTCATCTCCGGCTCGCCCGGTATCGGTAAAACTACCGCCTGTAAACACGTCCTGCGCGAATTAGAAGAAACAACCGAAGAAGTCCTCCCTCTTTACATCAACTGCTGGAAAGAAAACACCACGTTCAAAATCTACACCAAACTCTGCGAAGATCTCGGTTTCAAATTCCTGCAAAACAAACGCACAACAGAACTGCTCGAGTTAATTAAAAGTAAACTCAACAAAATTTCAGTCGTATTCGTTTTTGACGAGGTAGATAAATTAGAAGACATTGATTTTCTCTATGCTTTTCTAGAGGATATTTATCGTAAATCAATTTTTCTGATTACTAATTATAGAGATAGCTACTCTGAATTAGATGAACGTATCCGCAGTCGTTTTTCTCCGGAATTTTTAGTATTTCGCCCATATACTGAAGCGGAAATTGCATCCATCTTGAAACAACGCCGTGATTATGCGTTTGTGCAAGACTGCTGGGATGACGACGCATTTAAAGAAATTACCGAACGATGTGCTGAATTAAAAGATGTACGTATTGGTTTATATTTGATGCGCGAAGCCGGTGCTATCGCTGAAGAAAATAGTTCTAGAAGAATAACCTCTCAACATGTTGCGTTAGCATTTAAAAAAGTCGAAGACTTCCATATCAAACCTACTGAAGGATTAGAAGATGACCTAAAGATAATCTTGGAGCTGATTCGCACTCATAATGGACAGAAAATTGGTGAAATCTATGCAGTGTTTATAGAACTGGGGCACGAAATGAGTTATAAAAGCTTTCAACGCCGCATTGCAAAATTACATGAATCTCGATTTATTAGCACAGATAAAATCTCTGGCAAAGATGGCAATAGTACGATATTAACATATAATTCGAATAAGAAATTGACGGAATATTAGTCTCTCATCTTTTCTCTCACTCCCTCTCCTCTCACCAACACGTTTTTAAACACTCTCTCCCTCCTTCCTAACATATGGTTGTCTTCGAAAATATCTTATTGCATGATCTCACGCTCCTCAAAAAACAGGGCTACAAAGAGATTCCCATCTGCAGTCTCTATGAAGACATTCGCCTGCAAAAAGAAGCGGTGACGTTAATTCTCTACAAATCCGGCAAACTACTCTTACAAGGTCCAATTAAAGATGTTCACCATATCTCAAAAGAACTTTCACTCCATCTTTCTATTCATAAAAACAAAGAAATTAAATTCCATAGTGAATCTGGCTGGATAATTGGCAGTGATGAATCATTAAAAGGCGACACTTTTGGCGGCATCACTGTCGCCGCCGTTAAAGCCGATGACACAATTCGAAAAAAACTTCTCGAACTTGGCGTTGCGGATAGTAAAACATTAGATGACCGCGAAATCATTCCGCTTGCTGAGAAAATAAAACGTCTTGCACCTTGCGAGATCATCGACATCTTGCCTGAAGAATATAACAAATCACATGGCATAACAGCTCTTCTCAACAAACTCCATACCCAATGCGCACAGTATCTCAAACCAGGCACACATATCGTTGATAAATACCCTGGCTGTACTGCTGGAGCCATCCAACTCGAGAAAGCCGAATCAAAATATATTGAAGTCGCCGCTGCATCCATACTTGCCCGCGCCGCCGCTTTACATCAATTTAATTACCTTTCCTCATTAGCTGGATTTCACATTCCTAAAGGCAGCACCCACGTATTAGGTGGATTGCAAGAATTGAAGAAACGCAATCTTGATTTCAACAAATTTACTAAAATGGATTTTCGGAATGTTAGAGGGTTTTTGAAGAAATGATCTCCAATTATTCTCAAAACTATACTCTTAAACCAAGATACTTTTATAAACCTCTCCTCCTCCCAAACAACCTATGGCGGAGATGACAGATGAACAACGTAAAGCACTAGAAGAAAAAATAAAAAATATGTCTCCCGAACAGCTCGCCGAACTCCAAAAACAACAATGTATCTTCTGTCAAATCATCGCCGGAAAAATACCATCAAAAAAATTACACGAAGACGACAAATCATTAGCCATTCTCGACATCAACCCCGCCGCTAAAGGCCATATCCTTTTGATGCCTAAACAACATTACGCCATCATGCCGCAGATGCCAGACGACATCATCACTCACTTATTCACAACCGCCCAAACACTATCTCAACTTCAACTTCGTGCACTTAAAGCCACCGGCACAAATCTTTTTGTTGCCAATGGCACAGAAGCCGGCCAGCGTGCCCAACATTTTTTGCTTCATATCATCCCTCGAAAAGAAGCAGATACCCTTCTCAATGTTGAAGAAAAAATGCTTGATAAATCCTACCAAAAATCCATTCATGCCTCAGTACAACCGCGATTATACGAATTACTGGGTCTCAAACTTGAAAATCTTCCACAAGCAGAACCACAAATCTCTCCACCTCACCATTCTGCCGATTCTGAGCAACCCAAACAAACCCCTCCCTCACCAACTGCTCCTAAACGTCCTTCCAAAGAAGATGTATCGTTAGATGATATTGCCAATTTATTCAAATAAAAAATAATTTATACAACCAAAAATAAAAAACATGAAATGCGACTACTGTGAAATAATTGAACAGCCAAATCACACTGAAATTCTCTACGAGGATAAAGATCTCTTTATTATCGTAAAAGATATGGTCATCACTCCTGGTCAAATCACAATAGTTCCAAAAGCACATCATCCCATTGTTGAAATGCTTCCTCATCCTCTCATGGAAAAATGCGCTCTGCTCGCAAACAAAGTCAGCATGGCCCTCTTTGATATAATGGGCGGTGGCACGAATATTCTCATTCAAAATGGCTTAGCTGGTGGCCAAAAAGTCCCTCATGTTGCCATTGAAATAATTCCTCGTAAAGAAAACGACAATTTACCTCTGCAATGGCCTCCTAAACAACTAGGTGAAGCTGATTTAGAATCAACATACTCTTTATATCAAGAAGAATTACATCGTGAAAAAAAACAATCTGACAAGACACCTCTTGCTCCCCTTGATGTTGCTGGTTCGCAAGAAAAACCAAGCGCTAAAAAAGAAAAAGTAAAACCAGATAGTTATTTATTAAAATCCATTAGTAGATTACCGTAGAAATAATTTAGTAAAATGTATTTAAAAAAAAAGTATCCCCCTAAATTTCCTCATTTTTGTTAGAAGAACATTCCTCGTCGCAATCTTTATAATAAATCCACTTTAATTCTCTTCAAATGAAACTCCTCTTAATCTACCCTCCATTTTGTACCCCTACTGCCATGCCCTATTCATTAGCCGCACTTAAAAGTAACCTCCTCGCCTCACTTCAAATCGACATCCAATGTCTCGACCTCAATGCCTACTTCCACACCATCCAATTTCCAACATATTACCAAAACCTACAACTTGCATATCAGCAAGGTCTCACCGCCTACGGCGCACTTCTGCAAAACTTCGAAAACGAATCCCGCGATATATACGCCCAAAATCATAAATTAATACTACACAAACAACCCCCTCTCCATCTCCAAACCCTCATCCAACACCTCATTGATCAAAAACCAGACTTCATTGCGTTTAGTCTCGTCTACAACAGCCAATGCTTTTATACTGAATCACTTATAGATGAACTCCAATCACTTAATATTCCCATAATCACAGGCGGCCCCGCCGTAACATCCAACCTCAAAAAGAAAACAATCTATCTCAAAAACGAACAAGAATTAATTGCCTACCTCCAAAATCAAAACATCCAATCAACTACTCAAGCAACAACCATCATCCCACCAGACTTCAGCGACTTCAAAACAGAACAATACCTCTCCGCAAAACCAATTTATCCTCTTAAATCCTCTACCACCTGCTTCTACAAATTATGTACTTTTTGCACACACTTTGCCAGAGTGCCATACTCCGAGTATCCAATCGAAACCATTGTGCAAACGATTAAAAATCACAACATCAAATATATTTATTTCATCGACGACATGATTTCAACCAAACGCCTCGTAGCTCTTGCCAACGCTCTTCAACCACTAGACGTCAAATGGTGGGTGCAGTTGCGCCCAACAAAAGATCTCATCCCCGCTCTTCCCCAACTCGCTCAAGCCGGCTTACACACCATCTGCTGGGGCGTAGAATCTGCTAACCAACGCATTCTCGATCTGATGAAAAAAGGCACCTCTCTTGAAGACATTCCTCCTGTCCTAACCACATCCCACAACACCGGCATCAAAAATATGGTGTATATCATGTTTGGCTTTCCCACTGAAACCAAAGAAGAAGTCATGCACTCATTTGACTTCCTCACCGAAAATAAGAATAACATTGACTTAATCTGCTCAAGTATCTTCGGTTTGCAGCATGGCAGTACCATCTACGACCATCCCCAAGACTATCACATCACAGAAATCAACGAAAAAGCACGTACCATCTTAGATCCGAAAATAACCTATCAAATAAATTCCGGTCTAACCACTGACGAAACCAAAAAAATCCGCCACAGACATATGCATCGTCTTGGCGCCATCAATAAATTCCCTAAAGTATTCGACTTCGTCAAAGAACAAATGTTGCTATTTTAACCCTACTATAATATAAACATCCTCAGGAATCTAACAACCATGAAACTCTGGCTCGCTCCATTAGAAGGCGTAAGTGACTGCGCATTTCGTACCTTATGCTACAATCATGGCGCCGATCTCACTTTCACCGAAATGGTTCGCGTCGATTCCGTATTGCGAAATAATCAAGCCACAATGAAAATGCTTGACCTAAAAAACGACACCCCAACTGTCATTCAACTTCTTGCCACAAAACCCCAAGCGTTAGAAAAATTTATCAGCATCTTCCCCACATTTAAAATCCAGCCCGCCGGTTTCAATCTTAACCTCGGCTGTCCCAGTCCTGATGCCATTAACCAAGGTGCCGGCGCTGCCCTTGTTAAACGCACTCAACGTGTTCAAGAACTAGTCAAAATTCTCAAAAAAACAGAATTGCCTGTTTCGGTAAAAATTCGTCTAGGTTTAAACCAATTCGAAAAAGAAAAAAAAGTGTATCTTAACTTAATCAAAGAGGTAGATGCCGATTATTTCATTATCCATCCCAAACACGCAAGGCAAACCTCAATTGAACGTTGCGATTGGTCTGTCTATCCTGAATGTATTGACACCGGAAAACATATCGTTGCTAATGGTGATATTTACTTACCTGAACATCTTCATTATTTTAAAAATCTAGGCATCAAAGAACTCATGCTTGGCCGCGCTGCCGTCATTAATCCTGCCATATTCGAACACCTCAAAGAAAAAAAATCCTATTCTTTGAGCGCCCTCAAACAAGAATATACCACACTCGCTCAAACGTATTCCTCACTTGACAAATATCGCAAAAATACGTTGAAGTATCTGGGAAAAGCTATGGAAGTGACGAATGGGTGAATTTAAACCATAATCCAAAACTATTTTCTCTACGTCCTCCCCAACTTCCACAACACCTCAAAATACGCTTTAAAATTCTCAGCTACTGCCCTGCTTTTAATCTTAAACAGCACCGGATTACCCACAAACACCCCAATAATTGTAATCTCTTTATACACATTAATCGCTACAAGCGACGCATACGGCAAATAACGCACGCGGCAAAACGCCGAATTCTCCTGATATGGCAATGTGCCTCTTGCATTTTCTCCATATAACAATCTCGTCACAATCCCCCTCTGATCTC
>CAXNDX010000049.1:0-8383 GCA_964201585.1 Candidatus Woesearchaeota archaeon
TGCCGGTCATGCCGATGAACGAGGAGAGAAAGAATATAATCAAAACTTATCTCTACGTCGTGCAAAAAATGTTTCTGCGTATTTCATTGATCTATGCACAAAAATATCCGCAAAACCAAAAGTGCAAGTAATCTCTTTTGGCGAAGAAAAACCCATAATAGTCGGGCTAGAAGAAACAGTCCTCAAGCAAAATCGACGCGTAGAAATATGGTCTGATAATGTTATTATCTCCAGTCTTAGAAGAATTGAACCCGCCTCCGTATACTTAATTGATGGAAGCAAATCAATGGATGATAAATTAAACGGGAAATACTTCACAAGATCAAAATGGGATATGATTGACGATTCCATAAAAAATGCGGAATGTTACGTATTTCAAGAAAAAAAAGGGATAATTTCTTGCAAAAATACCTCTCCAGAGGGAGGTACTCCTTTGTATAACGGAATCGAAGCCGTAGTAAAACAAATGAAACAAGAACATTTGGTCGTATTCACAGATGGAGTAGATACTGATTATCAGAAGTATAATCTTATATCTGATTTAAAAAATAAATTAATCCAACAAAAAATAGAAAGTATTCTAACCTTTGCACAGCAAAATAAAGTGAAAGTCTCAATAATTTATTATCGTGATGACCCAACTTCAATTATGGAAAAAAAAGTAGGTGCAAAATCAACAGATTCAAATGAACAAAACTTAAGAAACATAACTACAAACACATCTGGAACCTTGACCATCATCGACTCAAAAACCTACGCAGAAATGTAATATTCTTATAACAATGTTTTTAATATAGCACTAAAAATAAAAAAACATGCCTCTCCTCCCTCGCCCCCTCCCCAAATTCCAAAGCAAAGCTTTTCTCGCCCCCATGGCCGGCGTCTCTGACCCTGCACTCAGATTAATCTGCAAAGAATTAGGTGCAGGATTAGTCGTAACCGAATTCACCAACATCCACGCCATCGTCGCTAAAAACAAACAACTCCCAAACATCCGCCAATTCATCGAATACGACGACGCCGAACGCCCATTATCCATTCAACTCTTCGGCTCCGACCTCAATATTCTCGAACAAGCCGTTAAAATTGTCTCTCCTCATTTCGACATTATCGACTATAACATGGGCTGCCCTGCCCCACATATTACTGAACAGATGGCCTGTTCTGCTCTATTACAACACCCCAATCTCACAAGAAAAATATTTCGTACCATGGTCACCTCAACAACTAAACCTGTCACCATCAAAATCCGCGCAGGTATCACCACCCCAGATAAATGGCAAGAGATCGCTCAAATAGCAGAGCAAGAAGGCATCTCCATGATCACATTTCACCCCCGCACCGTCAAACAAGGCTACTCCGGAAAATCAGATTGGCAATTAATCAAACAACTCAAACAAAGAGTATCAATTCCTGTCGTCGGCAATGGTGACATTACCTCTCCTGAAGACGCCAAACGTATGCTTGAAGAAACCGGCTGTGACTATATCATGCTCGGCAGAGCCGCTATGAGTAACCCTTTCATTTTCCAACAAATCAACGACTACATTACAACTGGAACGTATCAAGAAACCACTCTCGCCCAACGCCTCGCCGTTTTCTTCCGCTACCTCAACTACGCAAAACAATACTCAACTATTCCTTTCGCAAATATTCGTCTCCACGCCATGAACTTCACCAAAGGAAGCATCGGCAGCAAAGAACTGCGCGTCAACATCGGCAAAACCAAGACTATCGATGAATTAAAAAATCTATTACAAGAGAAAACCATTAACACACAAACATTTTAAATAATCTCTCCTTAAAATATCATCCTATGAAAAAAAAAACAAAGAAACGTCTCGCAACCATTCTCAAATTTCTACTCAAACTCATATTCTATTACCCCTTCAAATTCCTCTGGTATATCATCACAAAAATATATTCATTCTTCAAAAACAAATACAACACCCACAAACAAACCTCTCTTCAAACAAAAGCCAACCAATCCCGCACATCGGCAACCTATGATCATTTTCATGAACTCAAAAAAATAACCGGCACTCTTCACGAATTCGAACAAAAAATAATCAAAAACAAAAGCACGATTGGCATCATTTTAGGCGCTCGCGGCACAGGAAAAAGCGCTTTAGCTATGCGTTTGTTAGAAAATATCGCAACCCAAACAAATAAACAAGCCTACGCCATGGGTTTCTCTTCCACTTCCCTACCCGCTTGGATTCAACCAATTACAACAACCGACGACATCACCAACAATTCAATCATCATTATCGACGAAAGCGGCATCTCTTTTAGCAGCCGCAGCTCCATGTCCTCCTCTTCCAAACTCCTCTCTGCCCTTCTCTTAATCGCAAGACACAAAGACCTCAGCGTCATCTTCATCACTCAAAACTCTGCTAATCTTGAAATCAACGCTATCCGCCAAGCTGATTATTTACTCCTCAAACCTAGCTCTTTATTGCAAAAAGACTTTGAGCGCAAAAAAATTCAAGAAATCTACGAACAAGCCCAATCTGACTTTGATCTATTTAAATCACATAGAGGTCTCACCTACATCTACGCAGACAATTATCGTGGTTTTGTCACAAATACTTTACCCAACTTCTGGTCAGAGAATTTGAGTAAAAGCTTTGCCCAACATCAAAATAAAGAAAGTTCAAGATGAAATGACCAGATATAGAAACCAAACCCCCTAACTACTCATCGCAACCACTTCCATCTTTTGCGCCTCTTCAATCACTCTCGAAAAATCATCTTCTAACTTTCGTCGCCTAACTTGCTCTACTGCTTTTGCAAACCATTGTCGTAACACTGATTTTGTATTTTTAATTGCCACATTCAAATCATCCATTGTAATCTCTCGTTTCTTTCCCGTTTCTAAACTCTCTCGTAACGGAATATCTGTTGCCATCTCACACATCGCTTTCAAATCAGCCCCAGAAAAACCTTCTGTTAACTCTGCCAATGTTTCATACTCAATATCCCGTGTAGGACGCTTGGCTAAAATAATCTCTAAAATCTCTTTTCGTGACAAAATATCCGGCGGCGGGATAAACAATGTCGTTCCAAATCTCCCCTCACGTCGCAATGCCGCATCAACCGACCATGGTTCATTCGTTGCCGCAAGTAACAAAATCTGTCCATCCTTCGCATCCATCCCATCCATCTCTGTTAACAATTGCGCAACTGCACTTTTATCATGCGCCGGTGCATCCGTTCTGTCTGACCCCAGCGACTCAAATTCATCAAAAAAAATAATCGTTGGCGTCTGCTCTCTTGCTTTCTCAAACAATTCCTCAATATTTTTCTCCGTCTCTCCCACAAACTTACTCTTCAAATCAGAACTCTTCACATGAATAAATTGCGCCCCAGCTTCAGCCGCCGTCGCTTTTGCAATTAAACTTTTTCCGCATCCTGGCGGACCGTACATTAATATCCCTCCACCCGCCTTCTTTCCATAATACTCAAATAAATCTGGATGCGCAAACGGCTCAATAATTTTTAATCGAATTTCCGCCTTCAACTCCTCTAAGCCTCCAATATCACTAAATGTAATTGTAGGTGTATCTTTCACTTTTTTCTTTTTTTCAGAAGATGTATCTTTCTGATGACTCTTCTCTTTCAACTCTTTTCCTCGCAGATAACTCTTCTGCGCCAGCGCCATATATTGCTTTTCATCTCCCGTATGATGCCCTGCGCCTTTCACCAGTAAATCTGCAGCAATAAAATATTGTCGTGCTGCTTCTTGAACATCCGTCTTCTCCAACTTCTTCGCCAGTTCAATAATCGTTTTAATTTCGTCTTTATCGCACATATTTTTCTCCCTAATCTTTAATATTTTCATTTATCTTCTTTTCATCTCTCTCATTCCTAGTCTATATTCTTACACCAAGTAACTGCCCAATCTCCTCTAAATCATTATGGTGATGGTGCTGCTGCGAAGTTGCATTTATCTCCTGCAACGTTCTTTTTGCCAACTCTTCTTTGCTATATTTCCTCTCCCCTTTTTCCCCGCGCAATCGCTCAACCGCCTGATAACATCGATTCGCTTCCCCTACCAATTCCTCTTGTTTGAGCAATTGAATATTCAACACATAAATCCCCGCAGCTTCCAAATAATGCTCCATCGCTTTCGCTGTATTCCCCTCTGTAATAAACAGTTCTGCCAACTTTTCATGTCGTTTCGCTTCTTGTATATTACACATGGTGCATCTGTTGATTCACTGCCTGAAATTGTCTCAATTCTTGTTCGATCAATTCCGCTAATCTTTTTGTATCGATATCTTTATCTTTCACTCCCCTATCTCTCACGCTCGTATCCACATCTTCTTCAACGTTCTTCTGCTCCTCTCGTTTCTGCGGTTTGTACACCATCCTCCTTTCATAACTGCTTTGAATTGAACTTTTCCTTTCCGTTTGCGGCAAAGTAAACACCGCTTTCTCCACCTCTTCGCCTAACAGATCATTCAATCTGCGCGTCTTAAACGACTCACCACCAACTGCCCCCATCACCTCAGGCGTCTTCAAAAAAAGATACCCACTCTCCCCATAATTCCTAGTTCTCTTCGTATTATACCCCTGCAAAATAGTACTCTGTCCAACCCCTAGATATCCTTTCTGGCTGTTATACCCACTCAACGCAACATAATCTCCCATTCGTGGTGCCGTATATACCAAACCTTTCTGCTGCTGCGCAGTATACGACGCTTGCATATTGTATCCCTGCGGCATATACGACGCCATTTTCATTAATATATACTGATGTGGTTGACAGACCATAGTGCGACATTTTCGTTTTATCTACTCTCTAGAAGATAATATCACTTAAATCTCTTGTGGTCTGCACTGCGACAAAATAGTAAGTATACAGAAATCCGAAACTAGAAATTTCATCCACCAATAATCTTCACTAACACTTTCTTCTCTCGTCTGCCATCAAACTCCCCATAAAAAATCTGCTCCCACGGTCCAAAATCTAATTTTCCTGCCGTAATCGCAACCACCACTTCTCTCCCCATAATCGTTCGCTTCAAATGCGCATCCCCATTTACTTCTCCCGTCTGATGATGCTTATATCTCCCAAACGGCGCTAATTTCTCCAGCCACTCTAAAAAATCCGTCTTCAAACCCTCTTCCTCATCATTAATAAACACCGAAGACGTAATATGCATTGAATTCACCAAACATAACCCCTCTTTTACTTTTGACTCCTGCACAATCTGTTGTACATCTGAAGTTATATTTACTATCTCTTTTTCTTTCTCAGTTAGTAACGTGATATATGATGTGTATGATTTCATACAACAGAGAAAATATAACCCTATATAATATTTTTGCAAATCAAAGAGTTACATTTTTAAATCCCCCCTCAAATCCTCCTTCTAATGCGGGGGTAGGAAAGTGGTCAATTGCGTATTATATACTAAACATACATAATACGTCGACCTTATCTGCTACCTTGAGATGAAAAGTAATAAACTCTAAACAATTTATTATTTTCCACAAGATGGGGTAGTCCCTTAGTGGGTTCGAGGGTTCGAATGCCAATATCTTAGGCGAGATGGGCGGGTTACACATTAACCCACCGCGACGATTAGGTATTGACGCGAAAGTCCCTTCCTCCGCACCATTTCTTCAATCTACTCCAATAGAACCGGCGGTCTTACAATTCGATTATAAAGTGATTTACTCTCAAAAAGATCATCCTGTTGAATCATTAATCTCTGTTTTGAATCAATATACAAATAACTTCCACTAAAAAATCTACCCTTTTTAGTAAAATTATTCAGTGGTAAAACTGATTTAAAGAAAAAATCTAATTGATCTTGGATAAACGTTCCTGTTGTATCCCCTATTCTTCCAACACCAAACTGTGCAAAAATGGTAATTTTCTTCTGTATCAATCTATCTAGAGTATCTTTATCGGAAAACCACTTATTAAAGAACAGAACTCCCTTGGATATATCAACATCGCAAGGATGTTCTGATCTATATCGTCTTTTTACAATTAAATCCAATGCCATGATTAATTCATTACATGTAGACTGAAATAACTTTTTCAATTTATTTGGTTCTAATTTATTTATTTCAGCTAGGTAATCACTAGTCGACCACCTTGGTCGTGACATGAATATATTTGGTTGCTGTTTCATAAACGTAAGAATTATGCAACTCGCGCTAAAGTTAGTGGTATACCCTGTTCCATTTGCCAATTGTCCTTCGTTAAAAAAATCTATCCCAAATTTAAATATTGTATCCTCCAGACCAAATGGCTTTTGATTGGGAGGGAAACGTGTTATTGGCGGTAGTATTCTGTTTGGTTTTTTCATATCATATTGAAGAAATTGGCCACTAGTTGCGAGAACAAATTCAAACAAAGAATTACTTTTAATTAGTTTGATAAAACAAAGTAGATCTTCTTTTTCATAAACACTTCTCAAAAAGTATTTCATTTTTATATAAAAATCTCCTTGCTTTGTGAAGATTACTTTCTTCTCTGAAGAAGGACCTTTATATTTTGAAAAAATAACCTCTTTTTTCATCTCATTCACTTCTATATCCAATTTGTCATCAGCACTCATTGATTCATACAATTCTTGAAAAAAAATAAAATTCTTCTTTGCTTCTTGAAAGAGAATCCACTTTTCTTCAAAAGAATCAATCCATTTTGGAATATCCTCTCGCAGAGCAACAAGACAATTACGAACCAATTGCGGATTATACTTTGCATACGCCAGATCTCTTAAACATACTTCCGAACCCTGGTCCATTGTTTTTCGAAAATCAAGAATCAATCCTGGTTGTAAAACATTTTTCAACGGAAAAATAAAAAAACCACCTGGCGTGTCAGATCTATTTGGATCTTGAACTCTGCTTTTTATATATTCTTGATATTTAATATATTCCTGGAAAGAGAAAGAAATGCCATCCGTCAATCTTTGTGGATATTTTTCATTTAACCAAAATTTAAAACTATAATAATGCTTTTTTTGGATAATCGTTTCTAACGGAGATTCAAGAGTTCCAGTCTTACTTACTTTTGATAAATTATACTCCCCTAATGCATGAAACACCCATCCTGGTAATGAAAAATCAGGAAGACTTTTGAGGTTATATACAATTACCGGCAGTTCAAACCCAGGAAGAAATAATAATACACTTTCTTCCGGAACTCGAAACGCTATTTTCTTAAGTTGTTCAATCTCTTCTTGTAAAAGAACTTTTCTCAATTGCTCTCTATTCGTTTCAATTAATGTACCAAATTTATCCAGAATATTTCGATTTATGTTATAGCTTATGTTATAGCTCTTATTACTTTGATATTTCCCTATTCCTTTTTCCAAATAAGTTTTAAGTGCGGAAATAGATTTAACATGAGCAGTTTTAATGATTCCATCACGTATATACCCTGAATAGCCTACCACTTCCGCCACCATAGAATGAGTTAATTTTTTCTTCTCAATAGCTGCATCAATATCATGTAGTAAACTTTGCAGTTGTTCAATCAGTGCCACTAACGCTTTTCCTGCTTCTAACGTTTCGGCAATATGCTTTTCTAATAACTCATAATTCTCTGTTTGTGCCAGCTGTCCTATTTTACCAACTCTCCAAGCTAATTCTACGAGAACTCTTGCTGAATACACATTCATTCTTTCAACAACTGTTTTTATTTTCTCCGCCGTCGGCTGCTCAACCTCTTTCTGTAGTAACGTAATTTCACCTAACGCTCTTTTTTCATAACGTACCCTTCTTCTTTCTCCTCGTGCAAGCTGTCGTTGTAATTTAGGCATATTTGCCAAGTCTTTCTCAATTTGAGCATGTATTACTTTTACTCTTTCAACATTATTTTTATCCAATGCTTTCGTCAGATTGTTAGTATTCGCTTTAAGTCGTAAAACACGTTCAATTTCCGGTTTTAACTTTTCAAGTAAAGAAATTTCTTGTAACAACCATTCCTCTTCGGTTCTTACATCTTTTTTTGTCTTTTCTGCTAATGTACTCATGTATGTAGACCAAATCAATATCTTTTATAACTTTTTCTACCCAAAATACCCCTTCAACTTCTTCGCTAACGAACTAAAAAATCCTTTCTCAACAACTTTCCCATTCTGCACCATTTCAAACACCACTGTTATCGGCTCCCACGCCTCTGAAGAATACCACCTCCCCTCTCGTAACGCTACCGTTAAATGCAATCCTTGCGAATCCACAAACACCGCATCACTATTTACATCCCAATTATTCGGTCCAGGCTCACCTACACCTGTTTTCACATTCCAAGTATACCCTGAAAACGAAATTGTTTCCGTCGCAAATCCACTTGTCATAAATATAATCACAAAAAATACATAACAGAACAGTCATTTTCTATCCCTCCCTCTAT
>CAXNDX010000050.1:0-8266 GCA_964201585.1 Candidatus Woesearchaeota archaeon
GTTTCATCATTCTTAGCATCATCTTCTACCTCGGCATCCTCCTCAACCTCCAATTATTAGAATTCCAAGCCGCAGACGAAGAACTCGCTCGCCTCATCTCTTTAATCCTCATTCTGCTTCTCGATAGCATCAGTATCTACCTCGCCATCCAAAAATCAAAACAACCCTATGTATTCTACCAAACAAAAATCATCCACAACAACAAAGAAATTTTCTACACCTCTATCACCCAACCAAAACCAGAGCAAAACATCTACGATAAGATATTTCACACCTACTCATTACAACTCACCGACAAATTCACCATTCACCACATTCCAAAAGAAACTGACATCCAAACATATATCCAACAAATGAATGCATATAACCAAAGATCACCCACACAAAACACAACTCAATCACAAATTTAAGAATCTAAAAAAAATTCTCCTACCCTTTCAAATCCCCTGACAAATATACCTGCAAAAACACCATCGTCAAACATAACACCAGCGGCCCCACAATCAACCCAATCGGCCCAAAAAACAACAACCCTCCAAATATTCCAATCATTACCACAACTGGATGTATCTTCGCTTTCTCACTAATCAATTTCGGGCGGATAAAATTATCAAGCGTACTCACAAAAATCAACCCATACACAAATAACCCCACACCTTTCACAATCAACCACGTCGAATTCGTAACCACTCCTTGAAAAATAATATATATCGCCGCAGGAATCCACACAAACCCTGTACCTAAAAACGGAATCAACGCAAGTAACGCCATCACAAACCCCCAAAACAGCGGAGACGACACCCCAAATAAAAAGAACCCAATACCCCCTATAACACCTTGCATTAACGCCACAATCACATACCCAAACACCACACCTTTCACAATATCCTGTAACCGCTGCAAAATCAACAGATACTTTTTCTGATGCATTCTTAAATAAGAATTCAATTTTTGTAAAAATTCCTCTCCACCCTTTAAAAAATAAAACATCGTAAAAAACATCACAAATAAAGTCAACACCACTTTAGGTACCGCCACAAGAAACGACGACCCTTTCTCAATAACCGCAACCGCCGCCGAATGCAGCATATTATCAATATACCCCTGTACCGTTGGCTCATTTACAAACTGCTGCACCACTTTACAAACCTCAAGCGAACAATGACTTAATACACCCTTATTAAATTCCTCTTTAGCCGTAATAAACAACACCGACGCCTCAGAAAATAACGACTTCACAAAAAAAATACTTGGAATCAAAAACAACAATAACACACCAACACACACAACCAATGCTGACACCGTCTCAAACTTAATTTTCGTTTTCAGAAAGCGATGAACAGGAAAAAAGATATACGCAAACAACGCCCCGAGTAATAACGCCATCAACAACGGCTTAATAATAAGAAATGAAAGTACTAACAGCAATCCAAATAATACACCAGGTACATATGACTTATATTGAATCTTTCATCACCTCTGCTAAGAATAAAGAAAACAACAACATATAAAAAACTTTCTAAAGAGAACTTTGAACAATTCGATTTTTTGATTAATATTCAAAGTTATCTCTCGAGAAGTTTGAGTAAAAAGATAATTATTCAAACTTCTCTAAAAAACAACTTACTTCAAGAAAATGTATCAACAAAAAAACTTAACACAAAAAATAGTATAAAAAAAAATAAAAAAAATAAACGCTAATAGCTTTATTGCTTAACTACTGGAGCTGCAACCACTTTGGAAGGTGCGCTGATGGTAGCATCGCTGTAGGTTGTTCCTTCAACTTCTACTTCCATACCACTCAACATATCTCCTTTGTGTGCAAGTACTTTACCAGCTAATCTTGTGTCAGCACCGCTGTAACCTGCAACTAACATAGCAACTTTACCGCCGTTTTCCACTAACTTAATTCGTGCTTTTCCAGCGGTGAAGCCTTCTGCACAGTTAGTTGGGTTTCCAAGTAATTCAGCTGCAACACTGTTTACACATGGTCCACCCACAACAATTAAGTTTTGTGCTTTCGCATCAGCAACTTCGCTATCCAACTTGGTAGCATCAACAACAGCAACTGCAACTAAATCTCCTTTAGCTGTACTGGTTTTGCTTGTAGCTCCTTGTGCTGTAAAGTACACTTGCGGTATACTTTGCTTCTCAGGGTAATCCAATATTAACTCTTGTGGATCACTGCTTGGCGTCTTAGACGTTACAAATGTACCCATGGATGTGTATCCATAAGCAACATCTGTCTTACCATCAGGTGTTTTTAATGTCACACCTGTTAAAGCTGCTCGCACCTCAGGATCAGACGTCCCTGTGATGTTTAAAGTTATAGCTGCTGGCAAAATGTTATCATAGTCATCCCCATTAGGGGCAGACTGGATAACTTGAACAAAGTCCGCATTAGGAAAATCGGACGAAGCCGCAGCTAACCCTGTACTGTTTGTACTCACGTTACCAAGAAACGCCCACTGACTCCCATAAGAATCAATAAAGTTAATGGATGCAGAGGCTATCGTTCCTCCACCGTTTTGGTCTACATTAAGCTGAAAGTCATCTGCACTCATTACACTTGCGTTATTGGCAATAAATGAATACCCACCCAACTTAATCGTCGCAACAGTTCCTGTCACAGTCTGACTACTCACGGAATACTCTAACGTTTCACCGCTTCCTAAATTCTTAAAACGAATCTTTGGACTTGTCTTTGTTTGTGCATCCGAACCTTTGTATTGAATCAAGTAAGACTTAGCACTTCCATCCCCAGCCGTTCCCCCAGTTACAATGAAGTAATCATCTTTATTGATGTTATTATCTCCACCTGTAGCCATTCCAAACTGTGCTGATGACGTTTGTGAAGTGTTACCCAAGTTTTCCTGTAAATGCAACCGCTTCTGGTTAGCTCTTGAATTACCCCAAGTTTCTTCACCGACACTAAGGTTGTTAGCTCCTTCCCCATACGCTACAGGTAATTCAACTACTTTACCGTCACCATCAAACAAATTCAAGTGATATCGTCGCGCAGAAGACTGTGCCAACTTAAGTTGATGCTTTGTCTCTTCAGTCATTCCTTTATATTCGACATCCCACGAATTGGTAAAAAGAATCTCTTTCTCACCTGCGGTCGCAGTGATAACATCACTTAATTTCTGACCTGTTCCTAAAAACAAATCATCATCTGCAGTCATGTTAACTTCAATTGTACTAATTGAAAATGTACTGTTGTTATCCGTACCTGTAAAGATAACAGTAGACCCATCAATATTTTCAGACCCAATCTTCACATTGTACGCACCAGTTGAATCAGTCACTTGATCGTCTCGAAGTTCCATTTTCTGTGCACCGACAAAGAATGTTGCAGAATGCACTCCACCAGCATACGATTGGTATAAAATTTCTGATACACCAACTTCACTCTTATCTTTAAGCACATAGGTTTCACCAACTTTTAATTTATTGGTAGCTTCCCCATTCACAATAAACTTCGCTTCGTCATCATCAACATAGCTTAATGTTACTTCGTAAGACTTATCACCTACAACATAACTTTTAGTTTCTGATTCCAAAACTGTATCATGTGCAGATCCTGCCATTAAGATTAACTTAACACTTTGATCCGCAACTGTATCTGGTCTTCGTGCTAATACAACTGTATAAGGCTTTCCAAATATAGTCATATCTGTATTTTCAAAATCATCTAAATACGTTCCTGTGGAATCAGCTGTTCCAGTAGAATCTGTAACATCAGACTGTGCTGTCGAACTAAACTCCATTCTGTACCGCGCAATTTGTCGACTATTTCCTACAAAGAAGAAATCAGCAGTCTTATCATCATCATTTTCTGCATATTTAACAATTCTTGATTGCGAATTTCCACCATATCCTTCTTCATCAAAGAACAAAAATTGCTGATAGCCATAACTCTGTTCATTTGTTGCCCACGTTCCATCTTTTAATGCATCTAATTCATCATCGCCAATAAATGTGGTGATATCTCGAATCTGCTCTCCTGGAATACTTGAATCCGTCGCGTTACTATTCGCAATTTCCAACTTCTTAGAACTTGTTCCAACTAACCAAGCATCTCCTTCAACAGTTGTCACTTTTTTAGCTGTATCAACTGCTTTTGCAACTTTCATCGAAGTTGTAATATCAATCGCTGCTAAATTATCAATAGCCGCAGCTTTTTCTCCAATAACTACATATCCATCAAATACACCATCTTTCACTAAGAAATTTGGATAATCTTTAAGGTCTGCAGCAGCAACTGCTCCCATTGCGGTAGCCCCAATCATTGCTACTCCTGTTCCTACTGCGAATAATCGCTTCACCATTCTTTTAATTTTCATGTTAACACACCTCCAATGTGCCTAAATAAACTCTTTGTTTAAACCACTTCTTCTTCCTCAGGCCCCCACAACCCATGAAAGTTCCGAAAGCTATACCCGTTTTGGATAAATCTTTTCGATTTCACAGATGCTCTTGCCCATGTCTGCCCTTTCCATACCCGCTTGTAAGACGGATACTTCTAGAGCAAATAGTAAGATTACCCCTTGTTACAAGAAATCGATTTATAAAGATTTCGCAAATACAAAAGTTTAAAAACAAGAAATTACACTTACAAGCCATAAAACTTCAAAATTTTTGACTCTAACGGCTTCATCATTCATAAATGATGAATCCGTAAAACAAGAACTAAGTTCCTCATCTAAACTATAGACAACATATACTTTCCGTCGCAAAACCGCTCAAAACACCAAGCTTACCCGAAAAATACCTTTTTGGACATCCAACACTCAAATCTACCCCATTTTTACTAAACACTACCCCGACCCCCCCTAAAATCCACAGATTATATATAATAGCACCACTCAAATTCCAGAAAATGAATCGCTCAGAATTAATCCTACCCAACTTCTTCCATCAGCACTACTACAACCTCACTTCCTTAACCCCTATTCAAGAAAAAGCAATCCTTGCTGGCCTGCTGCAAAAACAATCCCTCCTCATCTGCGCTCCCACCGCCTCAGGCAAAACCCTCATCGCCACAATGGCCATCGCAAACTCCATCGCAAACGGCAAAGCCATCTACCTCGTCCCACTAAAAGCGTTAGCCAACGAAAAATACAAAGAATACCTCGCCCTCTTCAAAGACACCGAATACAAAGTCACCATTGCCACAGGCGACATTGACTCAGATTCACCCTACCTTGCAAACTATAACCTCTTAATCCTCACAACAGAAAAACTCGACTCCCTCCTAAGACATCGCGTCTCCTGGATCACCCAAGTAAATACAATTATTATCGATGAAATCCACCTCTTAAACGACCCCAGTAGAGGCCCAACATTAGAAATCATCCTAACTTTACTCAAAACCCTCATCCAACCCCAGCTCATTGGCCTTTCCGCCACCATCGGCAACCCTGAAGAACTTGCCAAATGGCTCAACGCCACATTGGTGATAGACACCTGGCGACCTGTTCAATTAAAACAAGGCATTTACACCAAAGAAAAATTAGAATTTTATTAAAAATACCAAACAACAAGATAAAAAGTGCATTTAACGCAACTCTTTCCCCGCAACCTCCTCCTTTAAAAACCTCTCCATCTTCTCCACTTTCCCCCGTAACTCTTCCGCACGCACATATCCTAATTCAATCGCTTTTTTGTAACATAAAACCGCTTTAGCAATCGCAAACACTTTTTCATACACCACCCCTAAATTATAATACGCTCGTCCATTTTGTTGATTCAATGTAAGCACTCTAATCAACATGTTAATCGCGTCAGGGTATAACTCCATCTTCTCATACACCGCCCCAAGATTGACCATCGCATCAAGATAATTCTCTTTACATGTAATCGCAAATTCAAACTCCTCCCTCGCCCTCACCAAATTTTGCTGTTGAAATGCACAAAACCCCAACCCAAAATGCGCCTCTGCATTTCCCGGCATCTGCAAAACCACGTTTTCATACTCCTCAACTGCCAACTCCATCTTTCCTTGCTTTTGCAGCACAATCGCTAAATTAAGTCGTGGCATAACAGAAGTCTGTTCCAACTCCACCGCTTTACGTAACATCTCTTCTGCGTTTGCATAATCCTTCAATTCTTTATATTGAATCCCCAATTCATAATACGCTTTCCCATTCTTCGGATTCTCTTCAATCTTACGCTGCGTCAACTCAATATATCCTTGACGCTTCTCATCCATCAGCTCCCTAGATCGCCTCTCTCCATAATGATGCACCATAACAGGTAAAGACATAACCTTCCCCTTCTGTTCACGTATACTCTCATCAACCATTTCATGCACCGCTCCACGAAACTCAACTCCCGATTTGCGCTGAAACAACCTCACTTTCGTCGAAGGATACCACCCTGTAAACTCCCCAGTATATTTATCCCCTTTCGCCTGCGCCACCCAGCCACTCACCCCTGAATTATTGCTATAATTCTTTGTCACAATCTGATACCCACTCACATCCCACTCATTCATCGCCTGCCGAATCAACGAATAATCCTCTGCAGCAACCACCTCATCCGCATCAATTACTAACACCCAATCGCCCGTTGCATACTTCATACTCTCATTTCTCGCAACTGCAAAATCATTAACCCAATTAAAATCAAACACCTTCGCCCCTGCGTTAAACGCAATCTCCTTCGTCTTATCAATCGAACCCGTATCAACTACAATAATTTCATCCGCAACTCCCCGCACAGACTTCAAACAATCACCTAAAAACTGCTCCTCATTCTTCACAATAAGAGCCACAGAAAGAGTTGGCTTGTGCAACAACCGCTCAAACAACTCAAGCGATGTTTCATGCAACACCCATTGCCGAGCATACTTTCCTTGCTCCCTCCCAAACCCTTTTTCAACCGTCACCGCCGTTTTATAATTACTATTAACCACATTTAATACTTTTTCATCATATTTTCCATACGGATAACAAAAAGATTGTACTCTCTGCATCGTCTGCCGCAAAATCATCCCATCCGCCTCTTGTAATTCCCGCATCAATTGCTCTGTCGTGACAGAAATCAAATTCTGATGCCGTAACGAATGACTTCCCATTCCCCAACCCGCAAGTGCCAAATCACGCAACTGATTCCAATTCAAAAACCCAGAATATAACTCCTCGCGCGGTATTTCTTCACCCTCCACCCATCGCGGCACTATATATATAATAGCCGTAAACCCCAACTCCCGTAATATTGGATACGCACAACTATACACCCCTCGCCGAGCATCATCAAACGTGATCACAACTGCTTTGCCAGAAATCTCCCCACCCCTCTCAACCCCTTCTTTCAACTCTTGCAAACTAATCGTTCGATACCCTCTTCGCTTAAGCAACATCATCTGCGCTTTGAAACTAGTTTCAGACACACACCACAGCATTGTCGATAAACCCACATCATGGTACATTAAAATTGGAACATCTGTATATTTCATAGTATATTACTTATTTTTATCTAACTCATTCATTCTCAACAAAATAACTGGCCATCAAGTATATGGTATCGCTCAAGAGTCGGCTCCTTTTTATATTCTTTCGCAAGCCCCCTCAACTTCTCAACATCAACCCGAACCGTTTTCATCTCCAACTTCTCTTTAATTCTACAAATAAACTCCACAAACTGTGTCACATTCTGTGGCTTATCCGTTAGTCGCGTTCGTTCAAAATCAATTAAAAACGCTCGATTCTTTTCCGTAACTAAAATATGTTTTATTGGATGATGCATCTCTTCTTTTGTAACACCTAATTGATCTAAGCGAAAACATTGCTCAAGCACATCTTGCAACACTTTTTTAATTATTTCAACTTCCACAGCACCCCCAATCCACTCTAAAATCTCTTTCCCTTCCACAAATTGATAGATAACATACTCTTTCCCATCAACTTCTCCTGCTTTAATCAATTGTGGCCCGATTCGTTCTTGATTCAACCGTTCTAACCACAACCCCTCATTTCGAATACTCCCCTCCGCTTTACTCTCTATATTTTTAATTTTTATCGCAACTTTTTGATACTGTATTTTAAGCGGAATCATTTTTTTAATATGTACACTTGTATTTTGCCTTCCTGTATAAATAAATCCCCGACTTCCTTTTGCAAAATAATGAACCTCATCAATCACCTGCTTCTCCAATTCTCGCAGCAACAAACTTTTCTTCACTTCATACACATATAACTCTTCATGCGCCATTTTTTTTCGCTCTAACTCCCGCCATTCAAATAAGTGATGCGCTAAAATC
>CAXNDX010000051.1:0-8126 GCA_964201585.1 Candidatus Woesearchaeota archaeon
GAATATTCGGGTGGTGAAGTCGGGCGAAGCGACAGTGAAGATACCTCACATTATTACGATGGAGCCGGGGCCTGCGGCAGATGGGTATGTCACAAATGTTGAAGGGTTACTTGAAAAAGTGAAGAAGATTATTGAGTCTTCAGTTGATAGTGGTGATGAAGAAGGGGATGATGTTGATGATGCTGCACGAAAGAAAGCAAAGACAATGATTAAGAAGTTGAATAATGTGATGCTTGGACGTGAATCGCTTAAGATTATTATTGAAGATCAAAGTGGGCATAGTGCGATTATTTCGGATAAAGCGCAGAAGACGAAGTTATAGAGAAGTTTTGGTTGTTGTTTTAGGAAAAGTGTGGTTTTTGAGGTTTTGGGAGTTGTTATGGCTATAGATTTTGATTGTTTTAGTGATGGAGAATGTAAGATGAGAGTCGTTTACGTTGCGACTAATGAATGTGTTGAAGCGGTGGTACGAGGGTTAGATGTACGGGGGGATGATTCTATTTTAACTATTTGTGGTTCGGGTGATGTGCCATTTGCGTTGGTTGAGAATGGGGCAAGAGTTGTTGCTGTTGATGTTAACCCTATACAAATTGAATATGGACAGTGGCGTTTGAAGAGATTAATGGATGGGGCTGTTGATGCGTTCTTTCGATTTACTGATGAGGGGCGAGGGGAAAGAAATACGCTGAATCGGGATTATTTTTCTGTTGAGGGGAGATTATCAAGAGTAAAAGAGTATTCGCAGAGAATTGAGTTTGTAGAGGGAAATATTTTTCGTGGGGTTGGGGAGGATGTTTGTTTTACTAAAATATTTCTTTCGAATGTGTTGGGGTTTGGTGATAATTCTCGTGATTTAGCGTCTGTTGCGTCACATCTTACTCCCAATGGTTTTGTGTATATTACGCAGGATCGGTTTTTTGGGCAGTCGAGGTTTTTTGATCTGCCTCAAAGGTTTGTTGATGATGCTGAACAGACGGCGGTGGCGCGCGCGTATGAGAAATTTTGGCTCAATCCGGGACCGACGGTTTTACGCAAAGAGAAGTAATCATTTTTTTAGTTAGGGCATTTCATCATAATTTTGCTTCTTAAATGCTTGTGGTAGATCAATCATATATTTTCCTTCGTCGAGTTTGATTATTAAAGGATCTTTTTTGAATAGGTGAACGAGGTCAAGTTCGTATTTTCCGGGTTCGAGAACGCGGATGGATTCTAGGTCGAGTACGACGGGGTTATCAAGTTCTTCTTTGACGTGAAGTATCTCTTTAACATCGTGTTCTATTTGTTCTTTTTCTTCTTGGGTGAAATTTGTAAGAAGATCTTTAGAAGTTTGATCAAGCTGTTTTTTTTTAATATAGAAAAATAATTTTGCACCACAATTGCAGCCTTTAATAATTTGCTGAGAGCCGTCTTCAAAGAATTTGTTGCAACGAACGCATTGGTGGGGCATGGTTTATGTTTTTTGGGTTTGTTGCGCGTTTATTTTTAATTTTTATATTTTATAGTAACGGTGAATTATCTTCGAATATTTGTTCACCGTTACTAATAAGCAAAGGTGTAAAATAATATTCAAATTTCACTTACCTTAGCTTTAACGGTTTTTTTTCCCGTGAAGTCTGGCGTTAATGGACATTTCTTTGGTGAATAATTCGATTTTGTCTGGGTTCTTTTCAATTTTTTTGACGATAGAGGCGGGGCCGATAATGGTTAAGCCTAAACGATCGCCAAGCAAGATGTTTGCAAACATACTTTTCATTTTTCGTTGCCAGTCTTGGGTATTTTTGTCAGGGTAAATAACGCTTAATTCTATGCCTTTGAACTTTGGACCGATCTCTTCCATGGTTATTTCAATTAAATCACCTTCTTCTTCTTTGGTTAAGCGGCCTTCCATGATGACGATGCGATTGTCTTTGACGATATTGAGTAGCTTGTTAATGCGTTTTGCAGAGGTTAAGCTTTCTATATCTTGATATGGAATAAATTGAAATGTAACCATCCTGTCTTGCCTCTTTTTGATATCTAATTATTCTGATACGCTTTTATTTTATTATGTTATTGTGCGCCTTTATTTTACTTTCGTTTTTGTTGTTTGTAAGATTTATGTTCTGTTATTTATATCTTATTATTTCTATTGAACTATTTATTTTACAAGTTTGAAGATTTGTTCATAAAATTCTTCGACGTTTTTACCGTATTTAGCGGAAATACCAACTACTGGGTATTGAGGAAAGGCGGCTTTTATCAAGTCGATATTTGCTTTTCTTAAATCTACTTTATTTGCGGCGATGATAACAGGAATATTACGGGCTTGCAAGTTGCCAATAATTGTGATGTTGACTTGGGAGTAGGGGTCGATAGTTGCGTCTAAGACGACAACAACAGAATCCATGTTGTCAAGCCATTTGATAGAATCTATAACACCTTTGGTTGCTTCTTTTGCTCTTTTTTTTGCTTCAACTTTGTTGAGACCTTTACGTAAGAATTCTTCGTAGTCAATTTTTGTGGCGATACCAGGAGTGTCGACCAACGAGAAAGTGAGTTCTTTACCTTTTTTGTTTTTGATTGTTACTTGTTCTTTGATGATGACTTCACGGGTTTCGTGGGCGATATGAGAAACAGAGGACATTTCTTCGTTGAGCCAGTCGACGCAAATGCGGTTGGCAAGCGTGGATTTCCCACCATTAGGCGGTCCGTATAAACCGAGTTTCACGTGGCTTTTTTTACTGAATGGATTGGCAGTTAATCTTTTGAAGAATGATTTGAGTAATGATGTGACCATATTCTACCCCGCTTTTGGTTAGTGGGGAAAGAGAATGAGGAGTTCTTAAAGCTTTTGGTGGTGGAGTAGTGGGATGGTTTGTTTGTTTGAATGTTTTTTGGGAGTTTTGATTATGGAGGAACGAATAATTTATAAGTGGCAAAATAATTATTTTATTATGGTTGAGAGAACGTTAGTTGTTGATCATTTGAAGCTTGGATATGAGGGATTGTTTAAAGCGTCAGAAGTATATAATATTGTTTCTTCATTTTTTTATGAGAAAGGATGGGATTGGTTTGAGAAGTTGAATCAGGAGTTAGTGACGCCGACGGGTAAGCAGATTAAGATTGTGCTTGAGCCATGGAAGAGTTCGAGTGATTATTATAAGATTTCAATGAGAATTAAGCTGAATATGATTGATGTGCGTGAAGTGGAAGTTGAGCACGAAGGGCGAAAAGTGCGTTTGGATCACGGGGTTGTTCGTATTACGTTTGATGGATATGTGGTAAGTGATCGGAAGGATAAGTGGACGACTGAGCCATTTTTTTGGTTTTTAAGTTACATGATTGAGAAGTATTTTTTTAGGAGTCATTATGAAAAGTTTGAGACATGGATCAAAAGCGATGTTGATGATTTACATCAGAAGTTGAAAACATATTTAAATGTTTATAAATATGCTAATCAGAATTAGTGGGGAAGGATTAGTGGGGGAAATTTATGGTTGATGTTGATTTGTATTACGAAAAGAATTTAGTGATTAATAATCGGGAGTTGAAGTACAAAGGAATCTTTCGCGTTGATGAGTTGTTTCATAAGATTAATTCGTTGCTTGAGGAGCTGGGATATACGAAGCGGGAGAAGAAGACAGAGGAGTTAGTAACAGATGCGGGTCGAAGGACGTATATTGAGCTGCGGCCGTTTAAAGAGAAGACGAATTATGTTATTTTGATGATTAAGATGCGAATTACATTAGATCATATTACGGAGACATTTGAAGAAGTGAAGGGTGTGAAGAAGAAGTTTCAATCGGGGGATGTGGATATTTATTTTGATGCGTGGATTCTAAGTGATTATCAGCATCGATGGGGAATGAAGCCGGTGGTGTTTTTTTTAAAGGGTGTGATTAACAAGTATTTGTATACTTGGCCATTAGAAGCGGGATTTAAAAGTGAAATTGGATCTGATACGGCGCGGTTGTTTTCTGGATTGAAAGCGTTATTTGCGTCCTATAAAGTGGAGGCGGGCAAGTATGTGCCGGAGTCGGAAATTATGCGGCAGGTGGAAGCGGAGATTATGAAAGAAGTGAATGAGGGGGCGGAGTAGGGTTATTTTAGGTTTAATTTTTGGTTTGGATACCGAATTTCTTTTCCTCTTTAACCATTGATTCGGCCATGAACTGATATTTGGTTTCTTTGAATGCGAATAAGATTTCATATGTTTTGACAAGATTCTGAAATGAATCTTTGATAGTATTGATGAGGTCGTGGAATTCATCGAGGTTTTTGGTGATGGCGTAGATTAAATAGTTATAGTGGCCAAATGTTTTTGTGGCCCATAATATAGAAGAATGAGTTTTGAGGAATTGTTCGAATTTATGTTGTTCTTGAGGATTGGAGTTGATTTTAATGAGTAGAGAGTTTATGGATAATTCTAAGACGGCGTAGTTGATGACGGGACGGTATTGGATGATGTATTTTTGGGATTCTAATTGTTTGATGTGTTGAGCAATAGTGTCTTTGGAGACGTTGAGCTGATGGGCGAGGGTGATGTTTGTGATATTTGCGTCATTGGAGAGGGCGTAGAGGAGTTTGAGGTCGAGGGGCTGCAGAGGAGTTGTCGTTGTTTTCTTTGGTAATTGTGATTGTTCTTCCATTTTTTTTTTGGAGAATTCTTTTTGTTTGGGAAAATAAGAAGAGGAAAGTACTTCGCTGCGAATAGTTGAGAGGAGAATGAGAAAGGTGTCATTACGAATGGTGATGTGTTGGGTGAGGGTTTGAAAGTAGTTGAGAAATTCGTCGGCATCTTTGGCGATAATGGTTATTTCTAAATTATATTTGCCACTGTATTGGATGATGGCGTTGACGTAGGGGGCTTGGAGGGCTCTTGCGATTAAGAGTTGTTCTTGATCTGGGGAATGCAATTCTAAAAAGATATGGTAGGAGCGGTAGTCGAGTTTAGGGATGTTTATAATTGTACGTGAGCCGATGATAAGATTGTTATGTTGGAGCTGTTTTATTCTGTATTCGACTGATTGCCTGCTGAGGAGGGTTGCTTTTGCTATTTGCGAGAGGGGTTGTCTGATGTTAGAAATGAGCTCTTTTAGGATACGCCAGTCTTTTTGGTCAAGGGCGATTTTCGGACTTTTTTGGGCTAGTACACGCATTTTTTAGTAAAAAAGCTATGGTTATATATAAATATTGCGTTTTTTACTGTTTTTTAGACAATTTTGTTTTATATAGTTCTGATGCTTTAGGTATTTTATGAAAAATAAACAAATGAAACATACACAAAAACAAAACATTACTTCTTATGTACAAGAAGGGAGGCAATTATGAAAATCGGCATCGCAGGAGCACGTGGAAGTATACCAACACCAACGGGAAAGACATTATTTGATCGACAGGTTGAAACGTCAAAGTATGGAGGGAATACGACATGTATTTATGTGGAAGGTGATGATGGGTCGCAGCATATTATTGATGCGGGAACGGGTATACGAGATTTAGGTGTGTATCTGACGTCGCAGGGTGGGTTTAATGGACAGAGCGGCAAAGAGTTGAATATGTATATCACGCATACGCATTGGGATCATATCCAAGGGCTGCCGTTTTTTGTGCCGGCATACATCCCGGGTAATAAAATTCAAGTGTTTGGGGAAGCAAAAGTCAGGGGGATACATAATGGAACAAAGTTTTCACTTGAAGAAGCGATTCGCAAGCATTCAGATCAGCCAGGGTATCTTGCAGGATTATTATGTGTAGAAGGTGATGGGTTACAGACGGTACTTAAAAAACAACAGGATTTGAGAAATTTTCCTGTTCCTCTTGATATACTAAAAGGGATTACGCAATATAATGATTTTGTGGCGGGAATGAAGATTTATGAGACGGAGACGATGATAATTGATACGCTGGCACTTAATCATCCGGGAAATAGTATTTCGTATCGGTTTACGGAGAAGAAAAAAGATGGAACGATGAAACGATTTGTGTTTTCAACTGATTTTGAGCCGGATGAAAATGGGTTTGATGAGAAAGTGGTTGAGTTTTGGAGAGGTGCGGATTTAGTTGGGGCGGATGCGCAGTATGAACCGCGAGGGTCGCCATATACGGAAAATAAGTTTATGCCGACGTGGGGGCATAGTGATTATCGAACGGATTTGCAGATGGCAACGATGGCTGGTGTTGAGAAATTGTTGTTGACGCATTTTGAACCAAAGATGAATGATGCGTATCATGATGGATTGGCGGTTCGGGCAGTACAAGAGTCGTATGAGATTGCGGGAAAGTTAGGAAAAAATCGTGTCGAGGTTGAGTTGGCGCAGGAGGGAAGTTGGCATTATCTCTAAGTGAGGTTTTTTTCTCTCTTTTCTTGGCGGATAGGGAGTTTACTATGGTATATAAATCATGGAGCGGCAGTAGTAGTTACGATCCACCACGTATGGTGCAAGAAGTTGCACGACCGTATCAGGCGGGAAGTGTGGTGGCGTTGGTTGGGTCAGTTGAGAAGAAGCGACCATCACGACATAAAGATATGGAAATTGTGGAACGGGTACCCAAAATTGATGATGAGTTGCTGGGGTATAATTTGGAAGGACGACAGGTGTTGCTGCGGTGCGCACAGAATGAACGGGCGTTTGATTTGTATGTGGCGATGCCGTTTGTGAAAGGGGTAACTGAAAGAGGAAGTGGTCGTACGATGTTGATTACAGGGAGTACGGCGCATCATATTGAGGCGATGCAGGGGCAATTTGGTGGCGTGTTGTGGGATGAGTCGCAAGGTGTGAAAGAGTATGGGAATACGATGCGGTGGGTGAATGTTGGGAAAACAAAAGAGGGATTTATTGGGCTTGACTATAAAGTAAATTCAGATACAACCGCGGGTGTGGCACGAAGTTTGGATGATGTGCGGTTTTTAGCTGGAATCTTGCTGGAGTTTGGGTATGATCCGGCTAAGAAATTATTTTTACTTGAGCCGCCGTATATTCGTGAACGCGAGGAGGGGAAGCGGTTTCGCGCGGATGGATATGTAACTCTTGAAGATTATGCAAAAGGGAGGTGAAGAGTATGGCAACTACAAAGTATACAACGTTAAATGCACTCATTGATGCGGCACTTGTGCGGATGCCTGATTGCAGAGAGGGGAGTACGTTTGTGCTTTCTGCTTTTGATTCATCAGAGGTGGGATATGTGCGGGCGTATTGTCGCGGTAAAGGATGGGAGTGCGGGTATTTTCCGGTGACGGAGAAGTTTTGGGATGCGATTGAAGAGCATAAGGAAGTTGTGCATCGGTTTTATGTGCGACGGGCAGGAAGTGGTCAAGAACAATCCATCTCTCATTAAAAAAATCATTCATGCTTCCGCCAAGGAAGGTGTCCGCTTTCTTTACGAAGAGAGTGGGCACAATTTTTTGGTTTCTATTTATTTTTAGAATTAATTTTTGTTAGAATGTTAACTATTATTTCTTTTTGTCGTCTTTGGGTTTGGGTTTTTTTGCTTGATAATTAGGTATCATTTGTCGAAGATCGTTGTCAGTAATACCTCCTTCACGTTGGAATGCTTCTAGAAGATGGGTGGCTTCTTGGACGTTTATTTTATTTGCGTCTAGTTTTGCTTCTAAGCCGATGTGTTTGACAATATCTGGAATGTGTGAATCTTCTAGATGAGCGGCAGCTGAGGCATATAATTGTTGTTGTAAGTCACGGGTATATTGCTGGGTGAATTGGTTGAATGCTTGGTGTTTGAAATTTTTACCGTGGGCATTTACATATTGTTTAATTGTTCCTTTTGTAACACCAGTATATGCTTTCATGAGCATATCTTTTTCGAGGTCGTCTAATTTTTTGTCTTTACTAATTTTAAAATGTTGCTGTGCCTTGCTGATGTAGGCATCTGTCATAGTGTCAATAAATGCTTTTTGAACTTTGAGGTCGTCGAGTTTTTCAAAGTCGACTTCACCATCGTCTCCTACTAGATGTTTATCCACTGCCCCTTTATATGCGGCTTGGTGTGTATGGGTTGCGGTATCAAATAGTTTTGTGGCGTGAGAATATAGTTTCTTATGCTGAGTAATATATGGTGTTTTATCTTCTTCCTCTTTTTTTGCCATAATGGTTGGAAGGAGGGATGAAGAGGATTATAAGCTTTTCGGC
>CAXNDX010000052.1:0-8029 GCA_964201585.1 Candidatus Woesearchaeota archaeon
ATCAATATTTCCAATGTAAAAATAATCACTTGGCGTCAACAACATATATTCTTCCGTTGGAATGATAAACAACTCTAAATAACGAATATCTGCCGTCCCCGGATTAGCAATCTCAAGCGTCAATTTTCCATTTTTTCCCGCTTCTAAAACAGACGTTTTTTTAATAAATGGTTTAACTTTTGGCACATCTCCTAATGACACTGCTAACACCTCTAAAACAGTATACAATTTTCCTTTCTCATCAGCATACGTAATCTCCAAAGGTACTTTATATAATCCTGCTGCCGCTTTTGGATCTGCAATAAGTGTGAATGTAATTGTCTTCTGATACTCAGTAACCAATTGTGAAATAATTTTTTCAGAAGAAGATTTATATGGGGCAAAAGGAATAGTAGATGAATTCAAATTCATCTTAAATTTAATATTTTTCAGCGTCGAATCTGCCAAATTCTTTATAACAAATGTTACCTCTGTCACTTCCCCTGGTCTTATTTGTTCCGGCTCAAACGTAATAGAAGAGATATCTAACACCGCATCCTGTGTTTGGATATCTACTTTAAATTGACTATCCATATAACTAATTGCCGCCTCTCCAAATTGCACTTTCAATTCTAATTCTGTCTCCCCCTCTGTTGCCTCTGCATCTACTTTTAACTTATACTCCACAATCACTGCATCCGATCCTCTTGCTCCTGCTCCTAACTTTCCAATATTTTTTGTCGCAACATCCCCATATAAGCTAAACGGATATTGTGGTAGTAAAGTTATAATCGCATCATTTTTGGTCTCCGTGCCATTATTCTCCACTTTAAATTTCATCGTCACAATCTCTCCAGGTTCAACAGGGTCTGGCGTCTGAGACATCAGCGTCACATGCACCATCGAAGACGCACTCGTAAACGCCCCCATTGTTAATGGAATCATACTTAACAACATAACAAATATTCCTAAAAATAAAATAATTCTTTTCTTCATAAGTAATCACTCTTTTTGATCAAAGCAGTTAAGACTACTTTTCTATATAAATCTATTGTCAAAAAAAAAAGATAAAAAATAAAAATTATTTCTTTGCGGTATACCTCTGAGCTAAAAGATCAGTCATATAGTCCCTATCCGTCAATCCTGTGTTCCCATCTAAAACACAATCCGCATGCGGATGTTCAAAAAAAGGCTCTGTATATCTTGATTTCGAAAAATCAAGTGTTGGATTCACCACTCGATGCACCGTTGCTGGTAAACCCGTTTTCAATTCCAATTTTTTCCCAATATTAATCACGACCGCTCCTTGAATTACCGGAATATCTATCCAGCAATCATCATCACATGGCGATACTTGTAATCCTTTATCAGGGTTATATAACGACGTTTTATAATTACTATCTTTATGTTTACCCGCGCGTATACTTTTTGGTGCAGCCAAAGGATCTCTCAAACTCTCAAGCATTTCTTGTGCCATCTGTCCAGATAACAATGCTTTCGTTGGGTTTTCTATATAATCATGTAACATCTCAATAACATATTCTTTTGTCGGATAAAAATTCAGCCGCATCACACTATTCCCACCAACTGTATCATTCTCTAACGCCTCCACATCTAAACCTAAATATTGTGCAACTGCCCGTGACAGAATATGTGCTTTTTTCTCCTGCAACGCATACGCTCTTAACATCGTAGATTTAAACTCTGGCAGCAATTCAACAGCCGGCCAAACATTCTGATCATACCGTTCATCTCCTTCTCGTCCAAATTCAAAATATTCTTTCAAATCTGGATACCCCTCTCCAATCGCCGTTTCTCCACCAATCGGCACAAATCCTCTCTCTCCTTTTGTCTCTGGTCGAAATAATCTTAATTTCTGCTCCAACGACAACGTTTCAAAAAACAACCGTTCTTGCTGCCGTACTTGACTCATCACTTCATCTAATCCTACATTTTTACACACAACAAATCCCGATTGCTTCAATGACTGCCCAATCCCTTCAATAAATCGTATCTGCGCTTGAGATGACGAAGAAACATACTCATTAAAATCAAGAACAAGTACCTGTAAACTATCCATACTTAATGTTCATCAGAAGTAATTTATATGTTTTATGGCAGTAGAATACTCCTATTCTTTCTAATTCCTTCCTCCTTCTTCCACACGAAAGCTATATAAAGAAAGAAAAAATAATAATTGTATGGAAGTGACTGGTTTTATGAATAGATTATTTAATCAAAAAAACCACTCTGCTGTTTCTCAACATACTGGTGATGCCAATATACAAGCATATATCCAAGATATTCATAAATATCTCAATAGACGTTTATACAGCCCTAATGCTGAGATTTTATCTTTAGCTTTTTTAGATCATTCAACAACAGAAAATAATCGTGATGCAACAGCCAAAGTCCAACTCTTTTTTCAAAAAACCATCACTCAGCTAGAAAGCTATCAATCTGTGTTAAACGCACTCCATCCAAAAGATCAAATGTTTATCACTGGAAAAAGAAAAACTCTTGAGATTCTTGCAAAATTAATCATTGACTGTCAAACTTTTGAAGCTAATGCTTCCTATTATTCTATGCGTGTCCATGACGGTACCCTCAAAAAATTCTTAAATCGCACAGTTCAACAATCTTTGGCAACTTTAGAATTATATCTCGAAAAGAATTAACCATTCTGCAAAATCTTCTTTCACAAATCCACCATCGAAAAATATATATACATCACCCCTCTTTATCAAAAATATGGTGATACGTGAATTATTCTCTTTAGGTGGGATCTCTATTAATAAACAAGATACAATTAATCTTGACCAGTTTCAAGACCTCAAAGAAAAAGTCAACACCACAAATTCTTACATCAGTCAAACCTTTGCTGAGCCTAAAGCCACAATGTACCAACTCCAGCTTGGCATTGTCCCTAAAGAAAAGATTCAGCACTTCTTTCACACAGCCGCTGTAACCCTAGATAACCATCGCGACACTATCAAAGCCGAACTAATCCGCCATAATCCTATGACTTTTCCTCTAGATAAACGAGAATTAATCAAATCATTAGACAATCTACGAGACATCTGTAAACATTTGGAAGACAATCCTGCTCATTTTCGTGTCAGAACAACCCAAATCCAACACCATGCCACAAGCTATCTCAAAGCCTCCCAAGCCTATCTCAACCTTAAAACTACTTTAAAATAGTTAACAAAGCTTAATAATCTTCTTTATATAACCATAATAAATGGAATTTAAAATCTATAAAAAAGAAAATGAAAACATCCATCGTTATCCTACAGATGATGTTACGCTTGCTCACAAGTTCACCCAAGAATTACAGACTGAATTAGGCGATTTTCTTATTGGTATTGTCGTCTTTGGCAGCTCCGCTCGTCGTGAAAGTACAGACAAAAGCGATATTGATGTCCTCGTCATTACTGATGATACCCGTTTTACCATTACCGAACCATTAGTAGAAGGCTATCGCTTAATCGTTGAAAGTGCCATCCAGCGTGTTTCCTTAAAATTACATGTAACTTCCATGACTTTTACCGCATTCTGGGAACACGTCAAAGCCGGCGATCCCGTTGTCGTCAACATCCTTCGTGACGGCGTCGCTCTTCAAGATAAAGGCTGTTTTGAACCATTACAAATCTTGCTCAAACAAGGCCGTATTCGTCCCAGCGAAGAAAGCGTTTGGCGCTACTTTGGCCGCGCACCTAAAACCCTCCTCAACTCCCGCTGGCACGTTCTGCAAGCCACTTTAGATTTATATTGGAGCGTCATCGACGCCGCCCACGCAGCTTTGATGCGTAAAGGCGAAATCCCTCCCACTCCTGAACACGTCGCCGATATGCTAGACAAAGTCTACGTTCACCACAAACTTCTCGAACCAAAATACGTAAACATCATGCGTAGATTCTATAAGATGAGTAAAATGATCACTCATCGTGAAATCAAAGAAATCAAAGGCCAAGAATACGAACAATATTATCTTGAAGCTGATGATTTTATCCGCCGCATGAAAAAATTGATTGAAAAAGGATATTATTGAATTTATGATTTTAAGTTCTTCATATCTTCAACTTAATTACAGTTACCCTATTATTTTTAAATAACTCTGTTAAATGCACTTTTATATTCTAAACATAATTTTAATTTCAAATCTTAGCTAAATTTGTTCTCAACAAACGCACAACAACAAAAACATTTAAGAATAAGTTCCTCTTTCTTATCCCTGATGAAACAAATCATTCTCCCCTACGTCTTAGCCAACGCCGCATCATTTAACGGCAAAGCCAATCCTAAAGTCGTTCTGGGCATGGTCTTAAAAAACCACCCTGAGCTAAAACAAGACCTTCCCACACTCACAAAAGAAATAGACACCGCAATTAAAGACATCACATCCCTCTCTCTGCTTCAAATTCAAATAAAATTCAAAGAACTCGCTCCGCAAGGCCTCACTCAACAAAAAGTCGAAGAAAAAGTGGAAGGCCCGCTTAAACCATTACCCAACGCCAAAAAAGACAACGTTATCGTCAGAATCGCACCCTCGCCATCCGGTCCATTACATATCGGCCATGCCTATGGCGTTTCATTAAACTACGAATACGCTAAAATGTACCACGGCAAACTTCTGCTCAGAATCGAAGACACCAACGCCGAAAACATTTATCCGCAAGCCTATGAATTAATCGAACGCGACGCTCAATGGCTCACCAATAACGGCATCGCCAAAGTCATTGTCCAATCCGATCGCTTAGGCATCTATTACGATTACGCCGAACAATTAGTTCAAAAAGCCCACGCCTACGTCTGCACTTGCGATGGTGATCTGTGGCGTGAAATGAAAGCCAAAGGAGAAGCCTGTCTTTGTCGCTCCCTTCCCACAACCGAACAACTTTTGCGCTACGCCAAACTTTTTAACGAATATGCCGAAGGCGAAGCCGTCGTACGATTAAAAACTGACATCCAACACAAAAATCCCGCCATGCGTGACTTTGGTATTATGCGTATCGTTGAACACATCCATCCCAAAAAAGGCAAAGAACAACGTGTCTGGCCATTAATGGTCTATTCTGTTGCTATCGACGATCATGAAACCGGCGTCACTCACGTCTTAAACGGCAAAGATCACACTGACAACGCCGCCAAAGAACGTATGATTATGGACTGCTTTGACTGGCAACATCCCGAATATAAACATTGGGGACGAATCAATTTTGAAGGCTATGATTTAAGCACCACTAAAACAAAACTTGCAATCGAACAAGGCCACTACAAAGGCTGGGACGACATCCGCTTGCCTTTTCTCCCCGCTCTTCGAAAACGCGGTTTTCGCCCTGAAGCATTTAGACGTTTCGCAATCGAAATCGGCCTAAGCCTCAACGACAAAACCGTAAGTGTGGAAGAATTCTGGAAAAATATTTATGCATTTAACAAAGAAATCATCGAACCCGAATCCAACCGCTATTTTTTCATTGACAATCCTGTAAGAATAAAAATCGAAAAATTCCCTGGCAAACAAATCACAATCGATCTCCACCCTGATTTTCCAAAACGTGGCAAACGCGTATTTACCGTCAAACAAGAAGTCTTCCTCGCCCAAAGCGACCTTGACAAAATACATGACTCCCAAATTCATCGTTTGATGGATTGCTGTAATTTTCAAAAAACAAATAACCAATTATATTTCCTCTCCGATTCATATGAAGAATATAAAGATCATCCTCAAAAAGGCCTAATTATCCACTGGCTTCCTGTTGAAGAAACCATTGACGCCCAAGTCTGGATGGATGATGGTTCAATAGTCCACGGCAAAGCCGAACGTGCATTGTTATATCGCAAAGTCGGTGAAGTCGTCCAGCTCGAACGTCGTTATTTTGCCTGCATCCAAGAAATTAAAGACGAAAAAATAGTATTATGGTACTTACATAAATAAAGATATACGATAAATTCATAAAGAATAAGATACTTCAAAATAAAGAATAGAGTAAAGGAGGAGTTTGGTATGGGAAAAATTAGTCGCGATACACCATTAGCAGAAATTACACTTCGTCGCTACGAAAAACCGACAATGTCTGACCGTGAATTAGTGAGAAAGTTCTGCTTATCCGTAGGCCTGCTCCAACCCGGCGATTCTCGCGACGTCGTCGTTGATGTGTTTCACACCTTGCTCAAAGCTAAAGGAAGACGAGAAGAATTACATTCTGAAGAAATCAAAAATAAAGTCATGGACGCTCGTAAACAAGCCGGCCTTGCGATGTTAGGCATTGCGTCCTCAAACATCCGTCGCCAATTAAAACGCTTAAAAGACCTCCATTTAATTGAAACTAACGCCAACTTATATCGCGTCACCGAATTTAGCCACATCTCTGAAATATTTGAAGAAAAAGTTCATAACTTCCTTGTTAGTTCCATCATGTCTCGCGTCAGAGATTACGTCCAAAAAATCGATGAAGAATTTCCAGCGGGTAAACATATACCTAAAACACAACTGCATTCAAATACACTTACAAATCCCTCTGGGTCCGCAATCGATACCGCACACGTTCGTTTTCCTTCCGAATTTCTTGTCATGGCCAAAAGCGCATATCGGAAAAGGGAATAAAGAGAAATAACACTCTTTGAGTGCGTTTAACTCCACTTGATTACATTTAACAGTACGCTTTTTTAACAATTATTCGAACTCCTCTTCAGCTAGAACTATATACTCCAATTACAGTTATCTGTATATAGACATCCCATCCTCAAACTCATTAAATAGCCTTTTTCTAAACCAAAAATCTATGACCAAACGAATCGCCGTACTCGGCACCCAATGGGGAGATGAAGGCAAGGGTGCAGTAGTTGCCCAATTAGCCCAAGACGCAAATTACGTCGTCAGAGCCCAAGGTGGCGACAATGCCGGTCATACTTTATACCAAGAAGACGGCACAAAAATTGTTGTTAATATCGCTCCCTCAGGCATCATCTATCCTCACGTTAAAAATGTTATCGCTAATGGCTGCGTACTAAACCTAGAAACACTTGCGCAAAACCTAAACGGTCTCAATCCTCAATTATACATCTCTGACGCCGCACATTTAATTTTTGATTGGCATAAATCATTTGATGGCGCTAAAGAAAAAGCTCGCGGCAGTGCAAGTTTAGGCACCACAAATCGCGGCATTGGTCCAGCCTATATGGATAAAATGCAGCGCACCGGCTTGCGTGCCAGTCTTCTTCAAAATCTATCCAAATTAGAACAAAAAATTACTGCCCAAGTAACTCAAAAGAATACTGAACTTCAAGCCCTGTATCCCGGAATAGAACAGCTCAACCCCAATTTAATCTTAGCAAAGATAATGCCCTTAGCACAACGTTTTGCTCCCCATGTAACTGACACCTCCCTTCTGCTCTATAACGCTATAAAAGACAATCAACGCATCTTATTTGAAGGTGCTCAAGCAACAATGTTAGATATTGACCACGGCACCTATCCCTATGTTACCGCTTCAAACACAACCATTGGCGGCATTTTAACCGGTACTGGATTAGGCTTAAACGCCGTTGAAAAAGTAATTGGCGTTGCCAAAGCCTACACCACACGAGTAGGCGAAGGCATTTTTCTAACCGAAACTGAACCCTACACTGACATCAAAAAAATAAATCGTGGCACTCTTTCTCTGACTCATCGCGAAAAAGCCATCGTTCGTAGCGGAAATATAGACAACCAAGACTATGACAGATTAGTCTCTCGTTATATTCGTGAAGACGCCGATGAATATGGTGCCACAACCGGTCGTCCCCGACGTGTCGGCTGGTTAGATCTTGTTGTCTTACATAAAGCGCTTCGCATCAACAATTTAGATTCATTTGCGCTCACTCGCTTAGATTGCTTAGATGGCATTGGCATGCTTAAAATCTGCACTGGCTACAAACATAACGTGACAAACGAAATCATCACAGAGTTTCCTAACGATCATTCACTCTTAGAACAATATCAACCCGTATATCATATCATGCCTGGCTGGCGCAATTCTAAAGATATTCGTGAATTTAAAGAACT
>CAXNDX010000053.1:0-7689 GCA_964201585.1 Candidatus Woesearchaeota archaeon
ACCACTCATAAAAATCCTCTTTGGTAATAATCATTCCATATTTTCCTTCATAACTCTTACCCATTATCTGCGGTTTCACCATCGCTTCCAACGTCAATGCAATCTTCACTTTCAACAGCGCCGCATCAGGCAATTCAAGATACGCTTTCCCATCAAACATTCTCGCCTTCCCAAACTCTTTTAACGATCCCGTTTCATTTGTATTATAATTATTTAACTTCAATCCATTGCAAGAATCCTCAAACGGTGCAGACACCTCAAAATGAAACAACGCCACACAATGCTCATCTTTCGTATAGGGTTTTATTGGAGTTACCACCAAATCTTCAAGTGCGCTATCTTTTACTAAAATTTCCGCCTCAACCTCTGCTATTTGTGGCATTTCTTCCATCACTTGAACATCATTCTCTTCTATTACATCAACAACGCCGCTCTCTATTTTTGTTTGCCCATCATAATTCTCAACTATATCAAAAATATCTGCTATCTTCGTTTCTCCGCTTCTCATTTCCCCTACATCTACCGCTGCAAATGCTTCAGGTGGCAATACATCTTGCGGACATCCTTGGAGTGCTAATGGCAGGGCATACAACACTGCCGCATACCCCCAATTTTTCTTAAACTTCTTGTTCTCAACCATACTAATTTTCCCTCGTTACGCTTCTTAAAGATTTATATATTCAAAGCTCTATTCTCAAAAACAATAGATCCTCCTATTAAACTCTACTTTCACCAAAAAATTTATAAACTACTGTTTACTTTAGTTATCAATCATTCAAAAAAGTAAACAAATGTCAACTTTAGTAAACAGTAACGCTTCGGACAAAATCCTCAACTTCTTTCTAGTTCATCCCACCCGCATCATCCATCTACGCTCCCTTGCTCGCACCCTTTCTCTCTCCCCTGCAGGTATCAGTAAAGCCCTGCCACCTCTTCTCAAAGAGCATCTTGTAGAAATAGAAAAACCATCCGACACCAACCTCACCTTACTTAAAGCAAGAAGAGAACAGCCATTCATCTCACTCAAACGCTCTTTTAACTTGCACCAACTCTCCAAGAGCGGCCTTCTTATCCATTTAATTGAAAAGTACGGCAAACCCGAAGCCATCATTCTATTTGGTTCATATTCAAGAGGAGAAGACACCGAACAAAGTGATATCGACATCGCCATTATTCAAAAACGACACCTCTCCCTCAATCTCTCATTGTATGAAAAAAAACTCTCTCGTAAAATTAAACTACTTGAATTATATAAAGAAAACATCGAAAAAGAATTTTGGAAGACATTAGCCAACGGCATAGTGCTCTATGGCTATTTGGAAATACCTTTATGAAAGAATTTAAAGAATTAGTAAGAGAAGGAAAAGTAGAAAAAAGAAGCCCAGATTTTGCAGAAGCCGAGTCTTTACTACAACAAGCAAAAGAAAGACTCAACGATCTAGTAACTCTTCCACTCAATGAAAAAAATGCCTCATTTCGATTCGAATCCGCCTATGAATCGTTACGAGAAGCTCTCCAATCATTCCTCGCCAAAAGAGGGTACAAACCATACTCTCATGAAGCCATCATCGCTTTTGCTTTAGAAGAAAAAATTCTCTCAGAAAAAGAGAGTAGAACCGCAGATAGATATAGAGAGATTAGAAATGATATTAATTATCGAGCAACAAAAGTAACAGTAGAAGAAACAAAAGAAATAATCCATTTTGTTAAACATATAATCCCTCATTTAACAGAAATATTCCACCAAAAATGAACAAATTCCTTAACATCGGCCACCGCGGCGCCCCCGCACTTGAACCAGAAAACACTCTTCGTTCATTCAAAAGAGCAATCTCATTCAAAGTTGACATGATTGAGTGTGACGCTCACCTCACCAAAGACAATAAAGTCATCATCATGCACGACGACACCCTAGATCGCACAACAACTGGCAAAGGCAAAGTCTCAGACTACACCCTCAAACAACTTCAATCCATCCGCACAACAGAAAAAAACGAACCAATCCCCACAGTTGAACAAGTAATCCAACTCACCAAAAACCACTGCCAGCTCAATGTAGAAATCAAAGGCATTAAACCCGCAACACAAGTCGCAAAACTCATCACTAAACACAACGCTCAATCCTACGTCATCATCTCCAGCAACTCTGTAAAAGCCCTAAATCAAGTAAAAAAAATCAACCCCAAAATAAAAACCGCATTAATTTTCTGGGCAACTAAAACGGACATTGGACAATATATATTTGACTATACCACTAAGATCTTCCTTCCTCTCACAAAACGAATCATTCTCAATCGCGCCAAAGCCGCCAACGTTCAATCAATTAGTTTAGGAAAACCACTTGCCACACCCTCAACGATTCAATTTCTTCACCAACACAATCTGAAAGTCTACGTCTGGACACTAAACAAAAATGCAGAAATTAAGAAATATAAATCACGCGGAGCCGATGGCGTATTTTGTAATGATCCGCGAGAGTTTTAGGATAAATCATTTTGGTTCACAATCCCCAAAATCTCCCTCCCATACCGTTTAATCTTTGCATCCCCCATCCCATGAACCTCATTTAAATCCTCACTAGTAATCGGCATCTTTTGTGCAATATCAATAATTGTCGTATCATGCAACACCATATACGCCGGCACTCCTTGTATACTGCTCTTCTGTGTACGCCATTGCTTCAACATCGTTATAAGCTCTGCAGACGCACAATTCAACGAAGCAGACGCACGAGGATTCGCTTTAAAGACCTCTCTCCCTATCTCTTTTCGAGCAGCCAGCGGCATATTCATCTTCGTCAAAAACTGATTCTGCTCTTGTGTATCAAGAAATCCCCGCATTACTGGCGTAATATACGAAGTATGTTTGCTTCCAAAATAACTCAGATACAATATTTTTTTTGCTCGACTCATCGCCACATAAAACAATCGCTTCTCCTCCTCCTCTTTATCATATTCTTCCAATTTTACCATCTCAACCACCGGATGCTCTGTACCTCTACATGGAAAATTATTCTGCGTACATCCAATCACAAACACCATCTCCGCTTCCAACCCTTTGATTGCATGAATCGTTGCAAGCGTAATATCCTGCTCTTGTGCCTCAACCGTTTTTCTCAATTCATCACTTCGCAGCACGTGTGAAATTCGTCGCGCCTGCAACAGAGTTGACAATTCCACCAGCTGCTTATTTGTTCGCGCCAGCACAAATATTTCTTTGCGAGATATGTTTGAAGAAATAATTTTCTCAATCACAAATTCAAATTCCTGTGCTTCCGTAGTAAACTGCAATAACTGCACCTCTCCCATTTTTCCATTATCAAGTACCGCAGATTTCAAATCAAACAGACCCATCTCTTTAATCGATTCATTAATCAATGTTACAATCGCAGGAGACGACCGATAATTCTGCGCCAGCATCAACAATTGACTGCCCGGATATTTCTCCCTAAACTGAAGCAGATAGCGTATATCTGAGCCCCTCCAACCATAAATAGATTGCCTCGGATCCCCCACTGCAAAAATATTCGCAGAACCTAATAAATCTACCAATTGCATCTGTGTTGAATTTACATCCTGATATTCATCAATTAAAATGTGATCGTACGCCGGAATTAAGCTCGCCCTCTTCACAAATAACGCCAGCGTATCCGTCAGTTGGTCTGCAAAATCACGCAAACCATGTTCTGCCATATACAAATCAATAAACGCGCAGACATCAAACACCAGTTTTGCCGAATGATTTGTCTTTCCCAGTGTATTCACATCACACGACTTCAATTTCAAATAATCTCGAATAAAAAAACAATCATTCATAAAAATATTTGCCAATTGTTCTTTCGTCTTCAACCTTCTCTGCGTTGACGTAAAATAGATCGTTGTTGCTCTCTCCATCCCCATCCCAATTTTGGCAAGAGCTTTATTCATAACCCCAAATTTTTCTTGATATGTAATCACCCTCACTTCCCTATCATATAATTCGTGATTATATTTTTTCAATAACTGCTCACAAAATGAATTAAACGTCTCAACTTGCACTCGTGAAGTGCCTGGCATTCGTTGCAGTCGCTGCATCATCTCCGTTCTTGCTTTTCGCGTAAAAGTAATTGCCAGAATCCGTGCCGGATCAACTGATTTGTAATTAATCAAAAACTCGATACGTTTCGTCAACACCGTCGTCTTTCCCGACCCCGCTCCCGCAATACATAATATCTGCTGACTATTTGAAAGAATTGCTTTCTTCTGTTCGTCCGTAAACCCATCCATCACTTTTCCCAACGCCTGAAACATCGCCATATCTTGTGCGTTCACCACATCAATCTGTGTTTGAAGACCAGCTGCAAAGTTAACTTTCTCCTTCACCTCAATAGTTAACGTAGGATGAAGCAATTCTGTTCTTCCTTTTGGTGTAATCTCTAACACCTTCCAAAATTTCTTTCCTTGAACAGTTGTATACCTCACTAAATCCTGCGACAGAAGAATCTCCATCAATTGTCCAATTTCCTCTTCAGTATATGCAAGTGATCCAAAAGAAACATTCAAAGACAACTGATTCCGTTGAATCGACTCATTCTCCTCATTTCCTTGTAGATAATCAACTAACAGTCTTTTACCTACCGAAAACGGCAAATCAGAGAGAGCCCTCAATATTATAAGATAATCAGTTTTTACATCCACAATACAACGCACAAAATATCTTATTTAAGAATGTTTGTAACAAAAATGTACCCAAATCCTCTCAACCAAAGAAATTCAAAAAAATACCCCCTCATTAACATTCCACGCATTTCACAACACAAAATACAAAATCACCGGCAGTAATAAACACCCCATCAAATGACTCTTCGCAATCCCCCAAACAGACGTCAACAATCCAATCGCCGTTGCCGTCGCTAAAATAACTACTCCTAACCACCCATCGAAATAAATAGTCAGCAGCGTAATAAAACCTAATATCCCATACACTAAATACTGATAATTCATTTTCACAACCCATCTGCAAAATATCTTTGACCCATAAATCGTAATGATTGCCCCAATCCCCCCTGCAACTAATGCCGTGCCGATAAACAACATCATCTCCTCAAACCCCACCCCACCAATCAATTGATTGATCGCCACAATCGCTCCATTTCGTGCTTTCTCAATCGCATACACCGCCGCAATACTCAGTAACATATTCGCTGTATTCAATCCCGAAACCAAACTCAAAAATCCCTCATCGCCAATATCATCCACAAACTGCGTTGCGATAATTGCCGCCTGCGAAGAACCAAATCCCGGCAGAAACGCCGCAATAAACCCCATCCCCGTTCCCGCCCCAACGGATTTCACCATATTTTTGGAAGACAACTTCATTCTCTTAGTCGTATCCTGTGCCGGTATCTTCGTACTCTCTGATAAACTTATAATCAAAAGCGAAAACCCAAACAATCCAGACAGTAACGGAAACAACGGCTGATGTAAAGTCGGAATCGTAAACACTAACAACCCTAATGTCCCAGACAACAAAAACGCCGTCGCACAATACAACCATTTTTTCTTCTCACGAAAAACCATATACACAACCAACAAAATCAGCACATATCCTACTATAGCCCCCACCAGGGGTTGTAATACCGTCATCCCAAAAATAAAAAGAGGAAACAACAAAAAACCTAACCCTAAACTTCCAAGCGAACCTACAATGGTATACAACACCGCATTATGCCCCTCTCCTTTCATCAACAACCGATGCCCTGGAAGTACATTTAACTCTTGACCCGCATCAGGCGCTCCTAAATATATACTTGGAATCGCATCAAGAAACGTATGAATAATTGCAAGCGAAATAATAAACACTCCTAACACCACTGCCGACGTATACTGTAATAATATCGGTGCAAGTGACACCACAATCACTGAAACTAAATTCACATGAATTCCAGGCGTAATGCCCGTGATAATCCCAAAAAAAACTCCCAATCCTACCGCAATAAGAACTTCACTAAATACCATTTCAACTAAATTGTTCATTATTTTTAAAAGAATTTATCTTCTCTACTCTATCCATTCCACTCCCTACATTTTATAAATAAACAGTAAAAGAATAATGTATATGACTCAAACTCATCTTATCATCGGTCTCAAAGCCGGTATTGGCAAAACATTTCAAGAAGCCGAACTCGCTTTAACTGATGCAAAAAAGAAAAAAGAAAAAATAAATCCTCATGACACTCCCTCAGAAGCTCTTGCCAAAATAGAATTAAACATCAACTCTCGCAACTACGCCATCTCTTACTATACCGGCCCTACACTTGAAATAAAAACAGATAGTTTATACACCCTCAAACACAGTGTTGAATTTGATGTATTACAAACAATGACTTCCCTTGAAAAAGTTCTCCAGAACTATGGTAAAAATTCTCTTGCCTATCGTTCATTATCCGAACAAATCGAAAAGCGTTGCCTCGATTCAACAACTCAAGCGCTCACCCCTTTTGGCTATAACTTCAAACTTTCAACAGAAATCGACCATCACCGTCATCATCCCTCCTCTGAACAGCATATCGCCCGCTATCGTGTCATTATTGACGGCAACGACATGCATTATTGGAATGATACAATAGGGTATGATGCCGTTACTGAACGTCTAAAAGTGATTGGTCAAACGCTTGTCAATTCCACTCGTAAAACAACCTCTCAACGTGTTGGCGACTTAGTTTTTCGTCCACCTTTAGTCAGTCGTATGCATGGTAGTGCCGGTGATGAATTTTTTATCGATATGTACTCTCAACCCGAACATATCGAATCCGTCATCTACCGTCTTTTTGATAAAATCTATGCCGCTCAATACGAGGTAGAACAAAAACGTTTATAAATACCTCTTTCCTACCTAAAACCTATGGTATTAGAGGTGAGCGGCAGTTTTTTTACCCAATTGGGTATTATCATTATAGTCGTCGCTATTCTTGCCTATCTCCTGCAATTACTCAAGCAACCCCAGCTTCTCGCCTACATTCTCGTCGGCATTTTTGTCACCCCGATTCTCCAGCTTGTCACCAATAATACAATTATCGAAACAATTTCAACAATCGGCGTTGCTTTTCTCTTGTTTATTGTCGGCTTAGAAATGGACATCAAAAGCCTCAAAAACGTCGCGTTTGTCACAACAATTGGCGGTTCCATTCAAATCGCCATTCTTTTCTGCATCGGCTACACTGCCGCTTTATTTTTGGGTTATCTTAGTCTCGAAGCCGCCTACATTGGATTAATGATAACTTTCTCATCAACTATGATCGTCATGAAACTTCTCTCTGATAAACGAGAATTAAACACTCTTCACGGCAGAATGATCATTGGCCTTCTCTTGCTCGAAGACATCATCGCCATCTTTGCGCTCTCAATTCTCACTTCACTAAATAGTTTTAGCATTGGTCTTCTCATCATCGCTCTGCTCAAATTTATCTCCCTCTTCACAATCGCCTATCTTGCCAGCCGTCATATTTTCCCTCAGATATTCAGCTTCGCCGCTAAAAATCAAGAACTTCTGCTTATCTGCTCACTTGCCGTTTGTTTTCTCTTTTCCATCACGTTTGCTTTTTTAGGTTTTTCTCTTGCCATTGGTGCATTTATAGCCGGTATCACATTAGGAAATTTAGACTACAACATTGAAATCATCGGAAAAATAAAAAGCTTAAAAGATTTTTTT
>CAXNDX010000054.1:0-7568 GCA_964201585.1 Candidatus Woesearchaeota archaeon
TTTATAAAACCAATGGAAATAAAAACTCCCCAACAATAAACTTTATATACCTCATCTCTTTATCTACAATAATCAAAAAAGAACTTTGCAAAATAGGGATTTTGAATAATAAATCATTATATCATTATCAAAATCATAATTATTGTACAGTTCTCTTTAAGAAGTTTGAGTATAAAAAGATAATTATTCAAACTTCTCAAAAAGAAAGGTGAAACCATGTTCCAAAAAATATTTTTAACAATAATAATCGTACTCGCATTAATTTCTTTCGTCGCCGCAGAAGAACAAACTGACCAACGCGACTGCCTCTATTACTTTTATGGCAAAGACTGTACTGGGTGCGAATCTTCCAATCAATACATCCAAGATATACGAACAAAATACCCTGATTTAGATATAAAAAGTTATGAAATATATCACAACCAACAAAACAAAGCATTACTCGAATCATACTTAAATTCCTATAATATCCAACCCGACGCTCAAGGCATTCCCGCCGTTATAACCAGAAGCAGTTACTTCATCGGCCAAAAATCCATCTCAACATTCTTAGAAAAATATATCCAAGATAACGAAGAAATGTCCTGTCCCACGCTTGAACCAACAAATATGGTTGGAATTCTCGGAGATAAAAACCCAAAAAACGTCCTCGAAATTCTTCCCCCCTCTCTCTTACGTTCGAATGCAATCAAAGACAGTCTTCGCCCAATTATGTTTGTGTTAATAATCATCCTTGCATTATGTATCATCTCCATTCACGACTACAAAAAAACAATCATTGGCAGTATATTATTTATCATAGCAACTTACACCGCTTTCTTACTTTATGGCACAAATAATTTAAACGGCTTTGCTGCCCAACGCGGATTTATTCTCTTCATCTCCATTATTAGTATTATAATTGCTTTTGTAAAAATAATTATATTCTTCCTCTACAACAACGATCCATTTGCCAACCTCGAACGTGAAGATCGATTAAAAATAGAAAAAGCCAAAGCAATTTTATCACACCCCGCTTGGTTCTTCCTCTTTGGCTACGTTGCAACATTATTTGCCTTCCTCAACCTCAATAAAAATGTTGAACTACTCCGCACCCTTCATCTCGAAGGTGCAGTAACCTCCCTTGTCACTCCAAAAATTATAATATATTTTATTATTCTTATACTCCCCTTAATAATCGTAGCTGTTATAATGAATCTAATCAAGATAAAATTAGAAAAAAGATCCAGAAGCTCAGCCTATTCTGATAGTCATCTAGGCCAATGGAAATTACACAACCATCGCGTCTTTAATGTTGTGGTAAGTATATTAGTGATAGCAATCTCATTGCTATTGATCTATGCATAAGTTAAATGCAATCAAAGAAAAAAAAGTTCAAAAGAAGAAGTAAAATTATTTAAATATTAACGATCACAGATACGAGCTGGAGGGCAATAATCATCATAATAAACACATTTCGTTTTAAGAATATCAACCCTATGATTTTGTAAAAACAAATTTCGTATTGCTCCAGTCTCATTTCTATTTCCTCCTAAAACACTAAAGATAGTAGCCTCAGCAATAACTTCCCTTCTCCCATCTCCATAATCTGGACCAACATCCATCCCCTTCTCATTACCAAGAATATGTTCATTCCATTTCCATTTATTTGATTCAAGTCGATAAAGTGATAACAAAAAATCCGTCGCAGACAACACTGGGATATCCGCAACCATCTGAACATACGATTGCGCCGCATCTTCCCCATGCCAACGTTTAACAAGCCCATACATCTGTTCCAACTTTTGTCCATTTAAATCATCAATAATTGCGCCCCGCCCACTATAGAATTCAGGACGTTCCGACATACCTGCTTCATATACAATTTGACAAGCTTCTAATTTTCCCTCTAAACTCATAGTGTATCCCTCCGTAAAGATAAACACTTAAAAATAACCATCTTTTATAAATATTTCTCTATTAAATAGTAATAATGAAACCTACCATTCAAACAACAACACATAAAAACCAACATAACATTACTATTACATGTCTAAACTAACCCACCCAGAAATCTCAACCATCTTCTCACTTCTCGAACAGCACCACCCGCAAACCATGCTCGAAGAACTCCCAGAGCTCGGCTACACCCCTTTCCAACTTCTCATAGCAACCCTGCTCAGCGCAAGATCCAAAGACTCAACCGTCATTCCAATAGTCAAACAACTCTTCAAACAATATCCCCAACCAAAAGATTTCCTCACTCTCCCTCAATTAGAATTAGAACAACATATCTACAAAATCGGCTTCTACAGAACCAAAGCCAAACACATCATCGCGTTAAGCGCAATCATCGTAGAAAAATATCACAGCCAAATCCCAAACACCCTCGAACAACTCACCTCGCTCCCCGGCGTCGGCAGAAAAACCGCAAACTGCATCTTAGCCTACGTCTTCAACCAACCCGCCATCGCCGTTGACATCCACGTCCATCGCATCTCTAACCGCCTCGGACTCGTCCGCACAACCACCCCAGAACAAACTGAAATAAAACTCCAACACTTGGTACCAAAAGACCAATGGATCAACATCAACCGTCTCTTTGTCGGCCATGGTCAAACTATTTGTAAACCAATCAATCCCTCCTGCTCACAGTGTCCGATTCTAAAGTATTGTGAGTATGGAAAAAAGAAAAAGTAGAGAAAAAGATTTACCGTAGAATATTTTTGTTTATAGTTAATTAGAATTTTATCTTTTCCTATAGGCTCGCCATAATGAGGATTTGTTTTAATCAACTCCACTTTTTGTCCTTACACCAACTGCCCCTGAATAAAAGATCTTAATTTCTCATACACCCATTCATGCAATTTCTTTGTTTTGGGCAGCACCATCGTTGTCCCCTCAAAATATTTTGCACAACTAAGATTATAAATACCAACCGCAAGAAAACCACGAGCAGAAGTATTAAGTGAATCCCTCTCCGACGCATCTAACATTTGTAATGAATCCGCAGAATAAGTTCCCCCATTTAAAACAGTATACAAAGTAAATCCAACACCCAGTGTTCCAAGAGCACCTAAGTATAAACCCTTTCGATCCTGCACGACAACAGGCACTGCTCCAGACATCATCTGCTGCACTTCACGTTGTTCTATTTCGCGATAAGTTTTAGCATGATTGTATACAAAAACCGCAAACAATGAAAGAGAAGCACTAAAAGCTACAGCCGCATAATTTGAAAGTAAACTATCTTGTAAAGCATCATACAAAGAAGAAGCAAGCAGAGCTGCACCCCCCGTTTTCTGACACCCAACCGCTAAATCATATTTCGTGTACCCATATTTTGCCGCAGCTACATCTGTTATACGCTGAAACCTATCCAAAATCGCAGTATCCGCCGCTAAAATAATATCAGTAAGACCCATTTTATTTGAAAAAACGGATCTTCTTTATAAGTATGATTATTAAATAGTTAAAATAGTAAAAGAAAGCAGTAATAGTCGTTGTTTATTGATGGAAAAGTTTTTATTCATTAAACTGTTCTTGTAACGTATGTCAAAAAACATCCCCTGCCCAAATTGCAACATGGAAACATATCACCCAAAAAAAGTTTCCTACAATATTTTAGGAGAAAACCTCGCCCAATTCCTCTCTTTAAAAAAAGGCCAAGAAATTATTCTCGAACCCGTAGATGAAAATAGATTACAAATTATTGTAAATTAAAAAAATACTTTCTAAAACCTATCCACATCATTTAACATCAATCGATGCGGTTTTAAATCTTTCAACCGCTCATACAAATTATGATATCTCCCAAACATATGCGCCGCTCCACCTATATACACAAACGTATATTGGCATTGTGTTATCGCATCTCTAATTTTTCTTTCAGCAAATTCATCTCGATCATACAGACCTAAAAAACCCGCTTTGTTCTCAAAATCGATATAAGACAAGGACCCATAATGAAAATCAGCCGGAACATCAGACACATCACGAACATAGTCAATAAATACATCATGCGAATGCACAGAAACATTAAATAAAGAACCAAAAATACGTAATTTCTTTAATTTTAACCGAAACTCTGAATCAGAATCAGTATAATGATCACACGCCAAAAGACGGGAAGGAGGACTATTTTTTTCATAAAGCAAAGGAACTGTTATCTCAAATCCATTCGCACGATACAACTCCAGCGTTTGTGCAATAAAAGAAGAAGAATAGTTCATTCCCAGTTTCATATAAAGTGCCAAATCCAACACACGAAATTCTTTTTGCGGCAAAAATTTCCGAACAGTTGCAAGATCGGGTTCTCGACACTCTATCCCAATCGTATCCGGTCGCACCATATTCAAAAACCTCTCCAATCGACTAGGCCCTTTTGTATCGATATGTACTGTTCCAACCATATAAAAATTAACCATTAAACTCATCAAAAAAAGCACTATTTATAAAGATTATGTTAATTACTACTTGAAAGTAATTTCAAAGATAATCTCCAAAAACTGATTTCTCAACCACAATTTTTATATATACAGTATATACTTTCACTTAAAATGTCATTTTCAAGCACCCCTCTCTCAACCCAAGGAAGAATTTATACACTTGAAACAGAACTAGGCCACGGCAAATACAGCGTAGTCTATCTAGGTCAACAAAAAAGCACAACCCTAAATTCCCAAAAGTACGCCATAAAAATTCCCCATATCGAAGCCCCGCGAAAACTTCGCCAAAACTTAATCACATTTGAAGCAGAATTCTTCCAACAACTCAATCACCCCAACTTTATCAAATACATCGATCACGGTCTTGATATCAGAACACCATACTTAGTAATGGACATAGTCCCAGAAACAATAGACGACAAAATAAAAAACAAAACAATAACAGATGTAATAATACAAGAATATCTCACCCAAATACCCGCAATTACCCAACAACTCGCAGAACACAATCTCATCCACGGTGATTTGCGCAGCAAAAATATCGCCTATAAAAATCATATATTTATCGTGCTCGACCCTCTCCCTGCCATCTGCCGTACAAACCCTGACACAAAAAAAGTCCCCCCAGATTACGCCCCAGAAATCAAAGAACATGGTGCATTTAGTCTAGAAGCCGACATATTTAGCCTTGGAAAAACATTAGAATACATGCTTCAAACTCTATCTAAAACATCCACTCAACTTCCCTCTTCTCTACTAAATCTCTCAACAATAATGACACACAAACATCCGCAACAGCGCCCTACACCTACACAATTACATGAACTCTGCCAAGAAACACTTTCTCAATTCAAACCACAAATCACAACAGAAATAGGGTACGCATAACCATGTTTGAAAACCATTTTATCCCCCAAACTATTAGAGGTGAAACCTATATTGCCAGACAAAAAGTAGGCGAAGGCCGCACTGGCGCCGTCTACCGTGGCTACGCATTAGAAGACGCAGATCGACAACATCCTGTCGCCATTCGCTTCCCCACCGTCTGTAGCAGCTCAAAACAACGTAGTGACCTCATCAAAAAACAAGCCATTCTTCACCAACAATTAGCTTCACAATATATTCCAAAATACATTGATCACAGCGAACACACCGTTTGTCCCTATCTCGTATTAGAATTCATCCCTGAAACATTCACAGACCATATAACCAAAAACACCCTCACCCAACAACTCTTCATCCAATATCTTCAACAGATTCCAATCATTCTCAACTTTCTCCAACAGAAAGAACAAATCCATGGCGATTTAAAATGTGGTAACATCGGCATCAAAGAAAACACACTAAAAATACTTGATCTTGAAGAGATTCGCTCACCAGGAAATTATAAAACCCCGTCTGACGCACCAGTATATTACCCCTTTGAATACCGCATCTACGGCAACCTCACCTTGCAATCTGACACCTATACCGCCGGACGCAACCTAGAATATTTGCTTACAGCTCAATACGCAGATTTACCAGAAGAAACATTTGAAACAATTGAACTGCTCCACAACCTCACTCTACCAAATACATTTAAACAAGCCTACACCGCCATGACAAACCGCGATCCACTTTCTCGTCCAACACCACAACAACTCATCACATTATTCCAACCACTAATTGACGATATTCTACAACAAAATATCTTCCATCCCCTAGAACTCGCAGACGAAAAATTACCAGACTGGTTTTAGAATAAAGTCACCATCTACTTTCTCTTCCCTTTCTTCTTCCTTTCCCCAACAACTTTCCCCAATTTCACAACCGCCGCAACACACCACACAAAATTCAAAATCACAAACGGCCATACATATGAAACATAGCCATAATACACAAGCATTCCCGCACCAATTATATTCAAGAGATTATATTGAATCGTCTCCTGATTAAACCTCTTCCATAATTCATCTAACACAAACGCTACAAGAATACATAACATCCCAACTAATCCAATAATAAACGAAACATCAATCATTATTACCCTCTTTAATAATTATTTAAACTACCCACAAACCTATTTATGTGGCATCTTAAGCAATGAATGCTCTTTGCTAATCCCAACTAACTGCCGTGACAAATCACGAACCAATACCCTCTGCTTCTGCGTCGTCTTAAGTAACGTCGCTAAATATAATCTATGCGGCAAATCCATCAGAAATAACGCCTCTTCAAGTGATAACCGCTTCTGCATCAGTTCATTTACCTCATGATACGTATCAGAAAACCGCTGCACATGATTCTCAAAAGTTTTAATTTCACCAATCACTTTAGGCACACTAAAATATTCATCTTTAAGCAACGTATTCATAAGCACTTTTGCTTTCGTTCTATCCCCATTAAAATGCGTCAGCTTCAAATCCATTAAACACCGCGCATGCGACCGCAACTTCTCAGAAATAACATACCCTGCTTCCATCCCTTTTATCGACTCCTGCAACATCGCAACCCTCACTCCAACCTGTTTTTTTGCGTCATTTGGCAACGAATCAAACACTTTATATTGAGAAACCGCACTACCATTAATATGCTTAAACCAAGAATCATGCAACCCTTTCACATTCTTACGAATATCCGGCAACATCTCCACTTCTCTTTTTAACTCTCTCAACTCCATGACTTTTATTAAACAGTATTCGTTTATAAATATTCTGCTTTCCCCTCGCAACCAATCCAACAACAACATTTATAAACCAATTCTCAACAAAAACAATTCCTAAAATGGACCTAGAAGAACAAATTATACAAGGAACAGTAACAGAAGTACACGGCTCAAAAACCCTGCGTACGCGTCCATTTCGTCGTGATTCAGACAAATTTTTATACCAACTAAACGAAAATATGCATAACGCCGCAACAATTGCCCAAAGCAACCATGCCGTCTTGATTGCTCTACAACAAAGAAAATACATCTCTCCTCGTATTTATCGTAAAAACGATAATAACAACCACCAATATACCCTCATTGACATCCTTGGACTTCCCTCCCACGCAATGAAAATGAAAGAAAAATTACGTATAACACCTCATCCTTTTTTAGAACAAATAATTGAACAACATCAAATATATCACAACGACCTTGCCAAATCAGACCCTGCT
>CAXNDX010000055.1:0-7565 GCA_964201585.1 Candidatus Woesearchaeota archaeon
TCCCCTGCCAATTAGACTGTACCAGCGCAAAAACAGGTATATCTTTCATTCTACTCAAAAATCACACGTAATTTATAAAAGTAAATACTCAAAAAGAAAAAAAAATCACCAACTCCAAAAGAAATACCTCACCACAATCAAGCCCAATGTCACAAGCAGCGCCACATTCACCCCGCCATAATGCACACGAAATCCTAACATATTACAAAACTCCGCAATAAACGAATGTCCATAATTCTTCTCCGAAGTTCGCGCATACCCTCGCATCCACTGCATCAACGTCGTCACCGGACAAATAATATCCACACGTTTAATAGTCGAATAAAACGTCAGCCCCCACAACAACTGCACAACAAGAATCGTCACAATATACCAAAAATGAAACGAAACAACTCCTGCCCAAATTGTTTGCGGCACTAAAAACAACCCAAACCACAAAAGCACAATAGGTAAATGTAGCCAAAACACCAATTGAATCAAAAACTTCTTACACATACATTAAAAAGAAATAAAACAGATATATAAAACTTTCACATTACATCCGACGCCCGATATCGCGGCACCGGCCCATTACAATACGGACACGCCGCAGGCATTCGCTTAATAGGATCATACTTATACACATACTTGCAGCTTGGACAATTACATTTTACTTGCTCTGAACCTGAAATTCGTGTAAAATAACTCTGCGACTGCTCTTTTCTCATCCGTGACACTTTATCAAGATAATCATCCTCTTTATCCCATCCTGCTGGCTTTGGTGGCTGTTCTGGCTCTTTTTTCACTTCCTCATTCTTCAACCCTTTAAACGACGTCTTCCCAGTATAACAACCTGGACACACCATCTGTTTTAATTGAAAATGTAACTTAAACTGATCAGCTGGAGAATATCCATTACATACCTTACACTGCGCTTTCACGCCCTGACCTAATTGACCTAATGCCATAAACCCAAAAAGAGCAGAAGTGGTTTATATAGTTTTGGATTCTGCAACTGATATGAAACAGTTAAAAATAACACCCAAAATACTCTTTTCTACAAAAATACCACTCATTTTCAATCCCGCAAAAACAATTCATTAAAACCAAAAAAAAAACATTTATATACCTCAAAAAAAACATTTCTACTAAATGGAAAAAAAGAGGGAAGAAAAAAAAATAGAAAAAGAATCAAAATATTATGCTCCAACTAAAAAATCGAATCATTCTTTGGAGCAGAATATGGCGAAAAACCACGTTTTTCCACCATACGCCGAACTTCTCGAAAAAATAGAACATTATAACGCAAAATTAATTGTACCAGCCTTAGTTCTTCTCTTTGCCATCATCATCTTTGAACTCTTCCTACACGTCGAAGACCCCACAATCCTTACAATTGTCCATACTTTAGATTACATTGTAATTTCCATCTTCGTCATCGACTTGATTTTTATTGCAAGAAAAGTTCATAACATGCGTATCTTCTTCAAACACTACTGGCTTGACCTCCTAGCTATCTTCCCTTTCGCTCTTTTTTTCACAACTATCGATCGCCTCTACCTCTTATTTCGCGCTGAACAAGTTGCCATTGGCCAAGCTATAGTACATGAAACCGTCGAAGTCGGCAAAGTCGCTTCAAAAGTCGAACGCTTAGGCAAATTCAGCAAATTCACACGTGGCATCCGTATCGTCGCTCGTCTCGTTCGCTTAGGCATCAAAACACACGCCATGATTCAACGCTACCAGCGTCGTAAAAAACAGAGAAGTAAAAGTAGAAAATAATTCAACTAAACTCTTCTAAACAACTTTCACACCTAAAACCTTCTCCACTCGCTCCTCAACATACTTCTTCTTCAATAAATGTTTCACAAACTCTTCCAACCCAGTAAATTCCACTTTTTCTCGTGCATACACCACACCTTTCTCTTCAAAACAAACTTTATGCTTCTTCTTAAATTCCAACACAAAAGACGCTAACCGCACCGGCGGCCCTTTAATTATTTCCTCATTATCTATTGTATTAAGTTTCAAAAAGAAATAAAATATACCTCGTTCCCCAGGCTTCCAAGCCCATGCCCCTCGAACAACCCCAAACTTCCCCAACTCCTCACGCAAAAATTCAAACACTTTCAACAATTTCGTACCCACCACATCTTCCTTTCCTTCCTGCCCTTCACATTCAATATACACCAACGCTAACTTCTGTAAAATCGCCTCTTTCTGCAATCCCACAAATGTAACTTTCTGCACCACAAAAAAATTCTCCTCCGGTTTTAATAAATATTCTTTAGCTTTCTGTTGAAATATCCTGCACTTCTCAACAGATAACGCCGCACTCGCGTTACGCACTTTATCCACCGGATCAATCACAATCACCGCCGACTGCAATTTTGATTTATTCAATTCAAATAACACATTTTTTCCTTTGTAATACTTCTCAATATCAATAACATCCTTCCCTTTCCATTTAGCAGACGCTTTCAACAACTTTTCAAACCCATTATAATAAATAACCAGAATCTCAAGCACATACCCACTAAACCCATTAATATACGACTCCGCCCCATATACTCCCTGCGCTTTACAAAACTGCTTCGCTAACCTAATCTCATCCTTCAATCCCTCTCCATTCTTATTCACCCATTTCGTATGCAGCGGCGACACATCCGTAATATTCACTGCATCTCCTGCATTAGAAATTTTCAAAATCGGCACAACCTCAAAAAATAACTTTTTATATTCAAATCGAAAATAATCACGACTACCATGCACCCGCTCTTTCTTAGAACCAACAAACGCTTTCGCAAGCACTTTCTCAAGCAAATCCGCCAACTCTCCCGAACGCCCAGAAAAAGAACTATCATACCGCACAAACACATCTATATCAGCATTACCACTAAGCCACGTATCCTTCGCCCCACTACCACCCACAATCGCCTCAGCTCCAACCAAACTATTATTCAACTTCAACAAAAAATCATCTACAACCACGTTCCATTCCTTTCGTTCCACCACACTTGGCCGTATTCTCTCCAAAACTGTTAAAGTAATCTTACTCATAACATTAAAACATCATACATTTCTATATTAACTTTTCCTAGTAAAAAGCATTTTTGTTGAACCAAAGGGGTGACAAGCCTTTTTATACTACCTCCTCTTCTAGCCTATTATGATAGACTCCGGAACAAAAGTAGACTGTGTAGCATGTGAAGAAAAAGTAGATAAAATGCAAGCCCGTGCCGTCTCCGTTGGTGGCATACGCAAATTTGAGTGCTTTGAATGCTATCGTAAAACTAAAAATTCTAGCTTAGTCGTCACCAAAGAACATAACGTCAAACTCGACTTGTTTTGTGCTCGTTGCAAATATAAATTTAAATCTCGTGATCCTTTATGTCCATATTGTAGTAAAAGTGATATGGTCGGTCGTGCCGACGTCTCCATTCGTGAACTCCTCTAAAATAGATTATAGCAATCCAACTGGATAATCCGGTGTGAAATGTTGGATTACTTATTATATGAAATTACGTTGTTGTAATTTCATTATATGATAACCACAGTTATCATTAGAAGTCCAACTGTAACCTTTAATGAACTAGTTGGACTTCTATAGATCCACAGCACCAACTACACGTTATGTTTCCCTACAAATTTTCCACAAAATTCTATCTAGGAATACTCTTTATTGCCACAAGCTTAATTCTTGGTAAAATAACCACTATTATATTTATCTGGAACTTTAACGACCCCTCCCTACGTTGGATTTCTTTAATAATCTACTTTCTCAGCTGGCCTTTGCTCATAATTGGCATCATTTGGGTTGGTACAGAATACGCATCTACTATTCGAAAATATATATCCTACCAATTCTATCACGATAAAGTAAAGGATAGAACACAAAAAGCTTTTTATAAGACAAAAGAAATGAGCAATATAATGCAACAAAAAGTAAAAAATAAGATAGAAACCATCAAAAAAATAAAAATTCCACGAAAAAAATGAGGTAACAAACCATGGACGAAGACTTTAATCGCTTAATAATGCAATGTAATAACTGTAATTTAAAATTTACCGCAGCCGAACTCAAAATCGACCTGAAAAAAAACGCTCTTGTCTGTTCAAACTGTTTAGCATTTCCTGGCAGTAAAGTCATGATCATTAAAGATAACTCCGCAAGTGTAAAAAAGAAAGCTGAACCAAAACCACAATTTACTCCACAACAAACAATAAAACTCAGCCAAAAAACAACACTTGCACCAAAAAGTAACAGTATCAAAAACACCGCAGAACAACACAAAGAAATAGAACATATCCCCACCGGATATAAAAAATTCAAATGTACACATTGCAACTACGCCTTCTTTCGTAAAGAATCCTGGCAAGGAACTTGTCCATACTGTTCACGCAGTACCGTAAAAAGTGCGAAGTAAACAGAGGATTGAAAAAAACTAAACACCGGTAAAAATGTACCCGACTCAATATCCTTTCAATGGACCTCAATTTGACTTTTTCAAACCAAGAGGAAAAGACCACAGCGACTTTCTTGGTATTGAAGCACACTGCAGTGGATATAACCTAGTTTCTGAATTTAAAAAATCTCAAGTTCATAGTCGCGAACGTGCTGAACTTCCAATCTCACCAAAAGATATCACATCACTCTACCCAAACGACCTACACGGCCTAACAATCCAATTCTCACCCAAAGTTCAATATCTCGGAAACTACGGAGGAGGCATACGAATACAATTATCTACAGTCACAGAGGAAACTCAATTCCCTTATGACCAAGTTGCTCGCATCCGCAGACAAGACGGCGCAATTGTCTGGGAAAACACCAACGTTCCCAAACGAAAAAGACAGCTCACGACTAAAACATTAGAAGAACAAGTAAAGTGAAAAAGAGTTGGCCATTATTGATTGCGTTTAACACCCTACTGAGTGTGTATAACATTTCTTTGAATACATTTAACATGATAACTTCAACTGAATTCAAAGTTATCCTGCTATCACTTTAAAAAACAAGGAATAAAAAGATTATTTTAAATATTTTTGAACTTCTTCTTTCAATTTGGTGGTTGTATTTCTTTCTTTTTCAAAAAGTTGAATGAATTGCACCTAACCCTCCAACTAGAATCGTTAAAATAATATCAAAGATAATAACTAAAGAAACCAACCTAAATATTTATAAAAGAATAACATAAATCCTAATTCTAAGCCAACGTCGCATAACTCGGTATTGCGCAGGTCTTGAATACACTTAGACAAAAGCTACGTAACTGAGTTAACCTGTCCCTTGTGGATTCCCAGTTCAAATCTGGGCGTTGGCGCTTTTTTCTATAAAAAAATAAGAATATAAAAAATCTCCTCACCGTATCCGAATCGTATCTAAATTCTTCGGCGCCACCGTCTCAATATGAAACTGCTTGTGAATCGACGACGCAAAATCTAAACAGCGTGAACTCTCTCCATGCACTACAATCACCTTACGTGGCTGTGGATTGCATCGCTTGATATAATTCATCAACTGCCTTCGATCAGAGTGATTCGTAATCTCCACCCGATGCACATTCAAATTAATTTTTAACATATGCTGCTTTCCCATATCACTCATCATCAACTCTTTCTCACCCTCTCGAATTCTATGCCCAAGCGAACCTGGCGGCTGATAACAACTAAACACAAGAGAATGCTTCGAACCCTCTGCAAGACCTTTCAAATACTCAACCGATGGCCCACCCTGCAACATACCTGACGTCGCCAGAATTAAACACGGCCCTTCCTCTAAAATAATCTTCTGCCGCTCTTTATTCGACCCCACTTGTTTAAAAATTGGAGATAAAAACGGATTTCCTTCCGTACCATAAAACGATTGCCGTACATTTCTATTCAAAAATTCCGGATACGCCGTATGAATCGCCGTAATATCCCATAACATCCCATCCACAAACACTGGTACAGAAGGCACTTTCTCCTCACGAATCAACCGCTCAATAATCGCCATCACTTCCTGCGCTCGTCCAGAACCTAATACTGGCATAAGCACTTTGCCACCCCGCGCAAACGTCTCTTGAATCACTTTAATCATATAATCATCAGCTTCCGTTTCCGCCATATTATTTTCTTTGCCACCATACGTCGACTCAATCATTAACGTCTCTAAACGTGCAAACTGCGTATTCCCTGGCTCAAGTAAATTCGTTCTCGCATACTTTAAATCACCCGTATACGCAAAATTATGCAGCCCATTTCCAATATTAAAATGCACAATCGCACTCCCAATCACGTGCCCTGCATTATATAACGTCAGTCGTACATCAGGTGTAATATCCGTAACTTCCTCATAATCTAAACAAATCGTATGTAACACCATCTTACGAATATCTTCCGTACTATAAATTGGATCTTTCCCTTCATTACGTTGAATCTTCATCATATCTAACTGCAAGAGTGCCATAACATCTCTTGTTGGTGCCGTACAATATACCGGTCCAGAATATCCAAACTTAAACAAATACGGAATTAATCCAGTATGATCTAAATGTGAATGCGTAACAACTACTGCATCAATTTCACTAATATTAAACTCCGGCGCATCAAGATACGGATAACTCTCTGTTCCTTCCTCTGACGGATCAATTCCACAATCAATAATAATTCTCGACTCTGGCGTCTGTAATAAAAAACACGTTCGTCCAACTTGTCGTGCCGCACCTAAAAATGATACTCGTACCCACTCGTGCTTCTTCTCCCGTAACCATCCATCATAAATCCGATGCCCCGTTTTATCTAAAAACTTCTTACGATAATCCGCATTCTCATATAACACTGATCGGATACTTTCAATTAATTTTGATCGAATCGGTGGAATTCGCTTCACAACAGGAACCCACATCGTCTTTGCCGAAATTTCTTTTAAAATCTCCCCCTGCTTGCCAATAACCGAACCAGGCCGTTCCGCATGAATAATCAACTGTGACCGTGGTGGATCAAAAATAAATTCATTTGCCCCCACATCAGCCGGAATCAACTTCTTAATTTCTTTTTCTGCTTTCTCCGCCTCCATACATAACGACGGATCTGGCCGCAGCTCAATACGCTTCTTAAATTGTTGCACCGCCGCTCGAATCGTTCCCTGATTATCAAAAAAATATTCTTTATTTTTGGTATACACAACTATATTTGCTCCCTCAAATGCAATATCGGATATCTTATCCGCGGGGAGTACTTTTAAAATTTCTTTCTGAATATCTGCCATACTAACAAAAACCTCTAATCTATTTATTTTATTTATTTTATAATTTTTTTTAAATTTGATTTTTAATTTATACTCTATTTCCAACACTCAAACCACGACTGAAACTATTGTACACATCACTTAATTACCAAAAGATAAAAAGTAAAAAACGTATAAAAAAAGAGTAGTCAAACTTACAGTAAACTCACTTCTACATCCTTCGACAACACACGCTTAATTTCTTTATCCGATACAACAATCACATCAACTCCATTTCCTGATGCACTATCTCGATGCAATGCTGTATTGATTGCTCGCACCGCAAGCTTCACACCATCAACCGTAGCCATCCCTT
>CAXNDX010000056.1:0-7417 GCA_964201585.1 Candidatus Woesearchaeota archaeon
GTAGATCTTTCGCACAAAACAATAAAACACTTGTTTGAACAACAAGTAATTGACATGACTCGAAAAACGCTGATGGAACGCGAAGATACTTTCGACTATCAGCTCAGTGGGGGGTGGATACGATGAAAATAGACATACACGGACGAATCCAATATTTGTTATATAAATACGACCAGATAAACGGCAACAACATCTACGGTGGCGAACAACACTTTATCGACGAATATGCAACTGAAGCCTATTTGTAAGTAAAGTCTACATTATTTTTTTAATATTATTTTCCAATTCAAATCGCAATGACACCACCTCATGATAGTTTGTATGTCGTAAGACATATAAACTATCTTTTCTTTTTTCAAATTTGAATGGAAATACTCACCAAAACCGAACTCACTCTGCGCTACGATGAAATTCTCGCCAAAATCAAACAAGGCGCTATCTTCATCTACCCCACCGATACAATCTACGGCATCGGCTGCATTGCCACAAATACAACATCAGTCCAAAAGATTCGTAGCATCAAACAACGCCCTGATACACCTTTCTCCATCTGGGTTCCTTCAGTAAACTGGGTAAAAACAAATTGCAGTCTCACAACAGAAAGTACAGCTGCTTTTACAAACCTTCCCGGTCCCTACACCATCATCCTTCACTTGAAAAACAACAAATCAATCTCTCCTCTCATCCACCCCAAAACCACCAGCATCGGCATCCGCCTTCCTAATCACTGGTTTCATAAAATCGTCGAAAAGCTAAACATTCCGATCGTCACTACATCTGCCAACAAACACAATGAACCATTCATGACCTCATTAGAAAACCTCGATCCTGAAATCGAAAAACAAATCGATTTTCTCATCTACGAAGGCCCAAAAGAAGCAAGACCATCAAAGATAATTAATACATTGGAAAATGTGATAAAAGAACGTTAAATGTCTATTATTTATTGTTAGGGGATTTTCGTATCAATTCTACCCACAAAATTACACCTGCAAGAATTCTTGAATCTTTAACTTGAAGATGTGATGCTCTCGCTATTTTCTTAATATCATCTAAATTATATGATTTTGATTGCAGACCACTTTTTGAATAAAATATTTCTTTTTTCTCATCTATTTTTGAAATCTCAATACCCATCTTTTTATACCATCTTTTTCTATCTTTAAGCGTACCTTTATGATATACAGTTATGAAAATGCTTTTAGAAGTTATTCTAGAAATTTCAGTTAATACTTTCACTTCATCTTTCACATTTCCTAACGTGTTCCAAACGCAAAAGCTAAACTCAAAATATTTTTTTGGAAAGAGTTTACCTATATTTTCTAAATTCTCTTTGATAATCTTTACATTAGAATACTTCGTAGCAACTTCTTTTGATTTTCTAAGCATCAAATCCGCATTATCTATCCCCACCAATTCTTGCACTAACGGCGCAAGTTTGGGGATTAATCTTCCAATACCTACTCCTGCTTCAATAATCCTATGAGCTCCTTGTAATTTAGATTTTAGAATTATAGTCTCTTCTTGAATATATTTTTTATATTTAAGAGGGTAATATTTTGGAAGTAATGCTTTAAATTCTTTTTTTTCAAAATCTCTTCCTTCAAAAAAAGTGTTTTTCATAAAACCTCAAAATTAAAAGAAGAATATAAATGTTGTCTTTAACCCACAAGCGTAAAAGCCATCTACCTCCAACTCGCCAATATCACACCCATCCCTAACAGCGACACCAAGTAATACACCACATTCAACAGATACAACTTCCACGGCCTCTCCTCCCACAACACCGAATTTACCATCACCGTTGCAATGAATCCCAGCCACAGCCAAAACCCTGCCTGTAACCCTTCAATAGCCGTAACCGAACCAGTATACTTGATAAAATGTGCCAAAATATAACTCATTAAAAGAGCCGCAACACTCATAATCATATACGACTTCCCCATCCCTTTTTTCTGAGCTTTCTCCACCTTCTTCACATCAATCTTCATCAGCTTCATCCACGCTTTACCAAACAGCACCGAATACCACGCCCAGCCAAGCACCATATGAAATAACGCCGCAACCACAATCGCTCCATAATTCAATCCAACTATTTCTGCCATATTCATCTACCCCCATTTTGTGTTAAATGCATTCATATTCACCATAAACTCTTTTTGTGTTATTTTCTCCTTAACTCTTCCTTTTCCTATTAACGTAATAACACCCTCTCCACTCACTAACCCCTCTCTCAATAACTCTTGCTTCGCATTCTCAAATGCACTCTTTATCCACTTCGTTCTTTTCTCAACAACACTAACCGTAACATTTTGCGTATGCAATATCTGCAACAACTCCAATGCATTTTCAGAAATATTCATAATCCTATCACTGCAGTTCAACTATTAAAACTTTACTCTTTCAAAACTCCATTCTCTTTCCATCCACATAAAACACCGGATTCTTAAACACAAAATCCCCATGAAAAATAGACTTAATCTCCCCGCCAAACCACGAATTACTCCCAAGCGCAATATGTGCCGTCCCTAACACTTTTTCATCAATTAACGTCGACCCCACTAAAATCGCCGCCGGATTAATACCGATTCCAAGTTCCGACACAAACCGAATCCGCTCCGGATGTTTTGATCGTTCTGCAAACTTCTCAAATGTCTTCTCCAATAACTCTGCATGCTTTCCTTCCATCCGCACTAATTTTCCTTTCTCAATAAATAACGTCAACGGCTCATCTAACAAAAACGCCCCTTGCTCCGTTTTTACACTCCCATTTAATACTACTTTCCCCTCCACCCCCTCCACGCCGCACGGCGGAATATACACCTCCCCTGCCGGTATATTTCCCCCTTCGCCTGGCAAATGATACTCACCAATATTTGCAATCGCCTCCATCCCTTCAACATTAAACACAATATCTGTTCCCTCTTCCGTTTTAACCCTAATTTCCTTAGCTTTATCCCACTCCTTTTTAATCGCCATCCCTCTCTTTTTCATTGCTTTATAATTCACATTCATACACTCTAAAAAAAAATCAAATTGCCTTCGCGCCAAATCACCTAACCCCATCGCTGAAATAAACCTCTGTTTTCTCTCTTTACAAAAAGCGCGAAAACTCTTCTTTTCCCCCAATCGCCCCAACTTATTCGATACCGCTACAATAATCACACTCCCTTGTGGCAAATGCTCTAACGCCGCCAATATATGTTCATCTACATTCATAAACCCTTTCTTAACCTGCTGATAGAGCAGTGTCGTCTTCAACTTCTTCTCCATCGCGGCATAATAATATCCATATCCAATCATCGGTGCAAGAATATTTTCTCCAGATCCATAATCACTAATAATTAACACCTGCTCTTTTTTAATCTTAAGAGCTTTCTTCAAAATAGCATAAAATGTCTTCTTCTCTTTCTCAACTAATTGCTGCACCTCTAAAGACAATGGAATCATAACCTCTAAAAACGTATTAAGGTTAAAAAGATGTTGCTATTCCACAACCACTATCTTTTCTCAACTCTTTTCCTCAAACAATCCTCACAAATTCCCACAACATCAATCTGAAAATGACACATCTTTCCTTTGATGCTTTCCTGCAGCGCCCCAATATTTTTCAGCGAAATATGCTTCTTCTCCTCACATACCTCACAATAGAAATGACAATGATTCTTACTATTCGTTGAATAAATTGTTCGTCGCTCACATTGATATGAATGAACCTCATTATGCTCAACTGCCGACTTAAGATACCGATAGATTGTCGCAATCCCTATTTTCGGAAAACTTCGCGTAATTTTTCCATGCAATTCCTCTGCCGTAAAAAATGACGTAAACTCTCCTATCTCTGATTCTAAAATCGCTTTCTGTGAAGTAAAACGTGTTTTTAATGTATCGTTTTTCATGTATAATCATCTCCCTTTACTCGTATTGATAACGACTATCAATAAAAATCACTTTTTATCGTCTGATCTAATTTATCCCTCAGCCACTCCTGTTCTTATTGATAATCAATATCAGTAAGATATATAAACTCTTCTATACACTATATTCCTATGTCAAGTATACTAATGTACACTCTTGTCAGTGTTCTTCTCGTCTCGATTGTTTCATTTGTCGGCTTATTATCTGTTTCTACTAAAATTCTTCATAAACATAAAATTCTTCTCTTTCTAGTCAGCCTTTCCGCAGGAACCCTATTTGGCAGTGTTTTTTTCCATCTCTTACCTGAAGCTCTAGCAGACAACGGCTACACCATTTTAACCGCTTCAATTATCCTTGCGGGAATCATCACTTTTTTCGTCTTAGAAAAAGTCATCCACTGGCATCACTGCCATGGACATTTCTTCCAAGATAAAAAACATAGTCCCCATAAAGAACATACCACCTCTAAAAAAATAACACCACAAAAAGAAAGTATCGCCTGGCTTAATTTAATGGGAGACGGTCTTCATAATTTTATGGATGGCTTAGTCATCGCCGGCAGCTATCTTGTCAACATTCCCACAGGTATTGCCACAACCATTGCCGTAATCATCCACGAAGTCCCTCAGGAATTTGCCGACTTTGGTGTATTAATTTATTCCGGATTTAGCATTAAAAAAGCCCTCTTTCTCAATTTTCTCTCTGCACTAGTAGCCGGTCTTGGCGCTATCATAGGTATCTTTTTTGCCAGTAAATCCCCTCTCTTTCTAAGCCTCATTCTTCCTTTCGCTGCCGGTGGCTTCCTCTACATCGCCGGTTCTAATCTTATTCCCGAATTACATAAAGACTGCACCGCAACTGAATCATTCTGGCATTTTGCCGCTTTAATCCTCGGTATTGGTTTGATGCTCGCACTCACATTTTTAGAATAGATTATCTTAAACCTCGCAATTCATTTTTTAAACAAAGCATTAATAAATAACCCTATAAATTTCTTACCCAGAATGGGCCTGTAGTCTAGCCTGGATTTACGAAAGTACCAGTGAGGACGGTGGGCTTCGGACCCGCAAGCTCCGGTTCGAATATTAGCGCTCGGGCGATAATGCACCGAACGTTAGTGAGAATGTCCGGACAGGCTCGTTTCTTTTATTTTTTCCCTCTCACATCTTCAAACTTCGTATCCTTCAATTGATACATCTCTTTGATAAACTCAAATAACGACACGTTCGTTCGATAAGTAGCTTGAGCTATTTTTTCAATTTGTTCTTCCGTGTAACGCTCATCAAACAATAACTCATCGATTGCATGCGCAAATTCATGGAATAATGTTACTTTATATTCTTGTAGAGTGCGAATGTTAGGAAGATAAACTGCAACTCTTCTCTCACTTGGATCATACTCTCCATTCTTCTTATAATGCTTTAATAATGCTAATTCATCTGCTTCTTTCAACCTCGTTGGCAGACGCGTATATAGCTTAACACCAATACATTCCTCATAACAATAAATAATATCCTCTTCTGACAATACAACTAATTCTTTCATAACCTCTTTATATCAACTACTCTTCTTAATGATTACGTAAAAAAAGATAACTTTGTTTCAAAAAATAAAATAATTACTTGCCAATAGTAAATTTTATAAATGGCTTCCATTCTAACACCTCATGCAACCAATTCCCGGATTCACACTCACCCAATCCTATCTTGATACAATCATTGGTCGATCTGATATATCCTCCATACCGAAACGTAATACCTATACTCAGTATGCAAATGCATTAATGTCTCTTGCCACCCAAGAAATAGATCCTGAAGTATCACGAGAAACGTTGCAACAAAATACCATTTTACTCATCACCCCAACTGGTAGCGGCAGCGGCATTCTTGCAACCTCTGATGGATTTTTTATCACCTCTTATCATACTCTCGAAAATTCACTTCCTAAATTTCTCTCCGATACAAAACTAAAAATAAATAAAAAGAACCAGCTAGATTTCATGAATAGCAACCTTCCCTATCTTATTGTCGATCAAAACAACAATTATTTCCCCCTCGACACCAGTTTCTTACTCGTCGATAAAAATCATGATCTTGCTTTATGTAAAGCCATGATTCCCACATCTACAAATCCTCTAACCTACAATCTCTCCAATCGCCCTGTACAAATCGATGAACAACTAACTCTTTATGGTATGAAACCAACTTTGCAACAACGCTCCGCAACAATCATGACCACAACTTCACCTCACATCTCCTCCTGCAGGTCATATCCAATCTTAAACACCTTTCAAGCCCAAGGCCACGTTGAACAAGGCTACAGTGGCGGCCCCATAGTCGACCAAGCCGGTTCATTACATGGCATAATTAGTGGTTATATCCCCAAGCAACATCAACCCTCTCAACCAACTCAACCGGCACCACGCACAATTGTCTGCATTCCTAGCCTCTATGCAACCTATTTACTTGGCGCCGTCTCAGTATACTTCGAAAAAAAAGCAAAACCACAGAATTCTTCCAAACAAAAAACAAAAACTATTTAACCAGTCGATTCAAACTTTTCATAATGAAAAAAGTCCCTCTCCAACCAATCTACATCTCCGTTGACATCGAAGCCTCAGGCCCCGTTCCTGGCAGATATAGCATGCTTTCTCTTGGCGCCTGCATCATCGGCAAAACAGAACAAACATTCTATCACGAATTGCAACCAATCTCTGATGATTACGACGTTATCTCCATGAAAGTCGGCAGTCTTGGTCTACACTGCCTTAAACCCTACATTCAAAATCCAAACTTTGATCCGTATGACGATTCATTTTGCCCAAGAGATGTCCTCGCTTTATTACAAAAAGTCGGCACCCCTCCACCGAAAGCCATCTATGAATTCTCAACCTGGATTCGTTATCACTCTAAAAACAAAGAACCTTGGTTAGTAACAGACATACAACCATTCGACGGCATGTTCTTGCAATGGTACTTTGGTACATTTACCAACAGCGAGAGTCCCTTTGGCTATAAAGCAATCAACCTCGATATGCTCTATAAAGGCCTCGAAAAAGATCTCAACGCCGAACTTTCCCAAATTAATATTCAAGACACCCGTAATCCTGCTCACAACGCTTTAGAAGACGCCCTGCACACCGCCAAGCAAGCTGAAATAATTTTAAACAGAATGAAAAAACAACCTTAAACCAAAACCCCCATAACCTTTATAATATTCTCTTCTATTTAAACCCTATATGGTCCTCGAAAAACTCGGCGATTCCCTTAAAAGTACTTTAAGCAAAATCACAAGCTCCCTCTTCGTAGATGATAAACTCATAAGCGAGTTAGTCAAAGACATCCAACGCGCTTTACTCCAATCCGACACTAACGTCCAACTCGTCTTCTCATTAAGCAATAAAATAAAAGACCGTGCCAAAGAATCCCCTCCTCCAGGGGTTACCAAACGCGAACAGATCATCAAAATCGTCTACGAAGAATTAACTAATTTTCTTGGC
>CAXNDX010000057.1:0-7242 GCA_964201585.1 Candidatus Woesearchaeota archaeon
GAAAACATCTCCAACAAAAAATCACCTTACTTCAACAAGAAGGCATTACAATCAAAAACAAAAAGATAGACCTAAACCACTATCTCTATCCCCTAGCCTAATCGTACATAAAATATATAAAACAACCCTCAAATTCTCAACCTATGGCACTCATAAGTACATTTAAAGGCACCATCCAAGAAATCAAACAACTTGCCCCAGGCGTACTCTATTTCACCCTCTCCATCCCTCATTCTTTTACATTCACCGCCGGTCAATTTGTCACAATTAAAATGACAAATAATGGCCAGACAAAACTCAAATCCTACTCCATCCTCAACCCGCCCTCAAAACGCGGCACACTCGATCTCTGCGTTAAACTAATTGACGGCGGCTTCGCCTCTGAACTATTCAAACAAATAAAAGTAGACGACACATTCGAAATCAAAGGCCCTTTTGGCCACTTTATTCTCGATACTTCTTCACTTCACAACGAACAATGGTTCATCTCAACCGGAACAGGTGTTGTTCCTTTTTACAGCATGCTCAACACCCATCTCCAACAATACCCTCAAACTAAATTCACCCTCCTCTTTGGCGTACGAACACAACAAGACCTCATCTTCCATCAAGAATTTCTCTCATTACAAAAAACCCATCCGAACTTTACCTATATGCCTACGTTAACAAGAGAAAACTGGTCCGGTCTGCACGGTCGAGTCCAACAGCATCTCGGCACACAACTCCAAAACAAATCTTTTTATATCTGTGGTGTAAACGAATTAGTAACAGACACAAAAACACATTTGCTCAACAATGGTGTCGACTCTAAACAAATTCATTTCGAGCGCTATAATTAAACCTATAATTCAATTAGAATTTTAACAACATAAAAAAATCATAGAAGAAGAGGAAACAAACATGAAACTACACATCGTTGAAAATATCTCAGGTAAACATCCCCTACTCGTTCTTGGGCTTTGGGAAGAAAATTTAACGCAGTATCAACAATTCTCCCCTGAACTCACCATCGAAATCCAGGACGCTTACAACTCTAAACGTTGCGAATTTAAATTTGGCGAATCAATAATCACAAAAATTCCAACCAAACCATATCAAAAAATAATCGTTCTCAGTCTAGGAAAAAAATCAGAAATCACTCCTGAGCGCATCCGTAAACTTACAGGAAAAACAATCAAATATGCTAAAGGATTAAAATTCCTCACTCTTGAAACCACTCTCGCCGAACTTTTACGCCCCCATTTCCCTGAGCAACAACTTGGCCGCGTTCTTGCCGAAGGCGCAATTCTTGCCAATTATGAATTTACAAAATATCTCTCACAAGAAAAAAAAGAAAAAAAGAAACCAATTGAAGAAATAATTTTCAGTTGGCAGGGAAAAACCTCAACTGAACTTCAAAAAGGCATCACTCAAAGTACAATAATTGCCACAAACACAAATCTTGCCAAAGATCTTGTCAACGAACCCGCATCCGTAGCAACCCCATCCTACATCGAAAAAATCGCCAGATCCGTTGCCAAACAATCAAACCTCTCTCTAACCGTCATCGAAAAAAATGATCTCGAACGTCTTGGATTACATTCATTTCTCGGTGTTAGCCGCGGCAGTTCCCAGCCACCAAAATTAATCATCCTCAAATATACTGGCGCACCAAAACAATCTCCTCCCAAACCTTACAAAGCATTCGTAGGCAAAGGCATCACCTTTGATTCCGGCGGCTATAACTTAAAACCCACTGGCGGAATAGAAGACATGAAATATGATATGGCTGGAGCCGCTGCTGTATTAACAACTCTTAAATCCGCATCCGAATTAAAAATTCCCGAAAACATTCTTGGCATCTTACCTTTATGTGAAAATATGATTGGTGGCTGTGCTCAAAAACCAGGCGACATCGTGAAAGCCTATAACGGCAAAACAATTGAAATAAGAAACACCGACGCTGAAGGCCGTCTGATTCTCGCTGACGCTCTATCTTACATAGAAGCAACCTACAAACCAGAAATCATCATCGACCTCGCCACTCTCACTGGAGCGTGTGTCATCGCCCTAGGCTATTACGCTTCTGGCTTGATGAGTAAAGACGACCAACTCATTACTAGTTTAACCCTTGCCGGACAGCAAAGCGGCGATCGTGTCTGGTCTTTACCTTTTTTTGAAGAATATCATGACGCAATGGACGGCACAATTTCCGATTTAAGAAATATGTCAAGTAAAGGCAAAGGCTACGAAGCCGGCGCAATTAACGGCGGCGTCTTCTTAAGTAAATTCATCAACAAAGCACGTTGGGCTCACATCGACATCGCCGGACCAGCTTTTTTACTCGAAGAAAACGACTATTACCAAAAAGGCGCATCAGGAGCAGGCGTACGATTACTCTGTTATTGGCTACTCAAACAAAAAGGTTCTGAACAAAAATAAAAAATGGACATTCGTGAAATTAAAATAAAAACAACTCCTTACAACAGAACCGGCTACATTCTGCCATTCATACATCCAAACATAGAAATTTCTCAAGGATATAATGGACAATATAGTCATAAAGCGTTTGAATACATCGGAACCTGTGCAAGAACTCTTCATGATGATCGTTTCTCCATTGAATTTGCATTACCTGTCAATACACCCATTCGTGCCGCTAAAGAAGGAAAAGTCAAATCATTTTTATCTGGCTGCACAAACTATTACCAAGGTTTAGATATACAAGAAGCATCAAAATATTACACAAATCACATTTTTCTTCTTCATGAGGATGGAAGTTTCACTCTTTATTCACACCTGCAAAAAAATAGTCTTCTTGTACAACGCGACCAATACGTCAAACAAGGCCAACTTCTCGCTAAAACCGGACTCTCCGGTTGGATTGGCCCAATTCCTCATCTCCACTTTTCCGCCGGAACATTTGTTGGAGAAAACATCCTCTCTCGCCACACCTTTCCAATACAATTTAATGACTATAACGGCCCTTTAGAACAAGAAGAAATTGATTTAGAAACAATGTGTTTTAGTTATGGATAATTTTGTAGTCATAAGATTAATATAGGAGTGTAATTCTTAATATCACCATGGAAAACGTCATCATCCTTGGAACCGGCATCGCCGGACTCACAGCTGCAATCTACACCGCAAGAGCTAATCTCACTCCTTTACTAATTTCCGGCCCCGAAGACGGCGGCCAATTAACTTTAACAACCGACGTTGAAAACTTTCCCGGCTTTGAACATGGTATCCAAGGCCCCGAATTAATTAATATTACTAAGCGTCAAGCCGAACGTTTTGGAACACGATTTAAAGTGGACATCGCCTCCGCATTTAAAAAAATAAAAGACGGATTCGAACTCGAACTACTCAGCGGCGAAAAAATAAAAACAAAAACCATCATCATCTCAACCGGCGCCTCTGCCAGATGGCTCAATATCCCATCCGAACAAAAATACAAAGGAAGAGGTGTCACAACCTGCGCGACCTGCGACGGCGCCTTCTTCAAAAACAAAGAAGTTATCGTCATCGGCGGCGGTGACTCCGCCATGGAAGAATCAACTTTTCTAACCAAATTTGCAAATAAAGTAACAGTTGTACATCGCCAAGACAGCTTTCGCGCTTCAAAAATCATGCAAGACAAATTCTTCAAAAACCCTAAATGTGCAGTTCTCTGGAATAAAGAAATCAATGAAATCCTCGGCGACGGAAAAAAAGTCACAGGCGTTACATTAAAAGACACCAAAACCAATACCACAACCGAACTAAAAACCGACGGCGTCTTCCTCGCCATAGGCCACATCCCTAACACTTCCATCTTCAAAGGCCAATTAGATATGGATCAACTCGGCTATCTCAAAACCGACCGCTTCACCAAAACAAATATCCCTGGCGTCTTCGCCGCAGGCGACGTCCAAGACACCAGATACCGCCAAGCCATCACCGCTGCAGGTTCCGGCTGCCAAGCCGCAATGGAAGTAGAGAAATATCTGGCAGAAATAGAACACCATGGGTAAAGAAAAAAATGTTGGTGTTGTAATACTCGGGATTATTATTTTAACTCTTTTTATGACTCTAATCTATCCTCTTTTCTTTTGGCATTTCCCTCGTCTCATGATTTTCTTTGAAATAATTTTTCTTATAAGTGGCGTTATTTTTTTTATCGGAATAACGTACATCACTTTTCCCCATTTTCCAAAAGATTTCTCATTGAACTTTAAAAATAGTGTGTATGTAATCACACTACTTCTTGTTTTAATTTTCATTTCTTTGAATTTTACAGATAATACCCAAGATCTCATTTCATATGAACTTATTTTTTTTGAAGGGGTATATGAAGATCGTGGCTTTAGCACAAAATATTCAACCCATCAATATGTCATAGTAGATGGTGAACAGTTTTATGTTCCTTTATATAATAACGGTCTTGATGAAATTGGCAAGAAATATAAACTATGGTATCTTCCGCATACACGAAAAATAGTACAGTATGAAGAAGTATCTATGGATAATAATAAATAGATTAATTGTTATAGTTTTCCTGATTTGAAAGGGCATACAATGAGGGTGAAATGTTTATGATTTTTTTTCATTTTTACCACAACCTCCTCTTATTGATAACCATTCTCAATAAGAGCTGTTGAGTGCGTCTAACGTCATAACTTCAAATAGAGTTGAAGTTATCCTCTCTCTCATTTCTTCATTTCCTTCCCTAAACATTCTTAAATCACCTTTCTTTTTTCAGTTGAATGTCAACCCCCCTCTGTCCCTACTTCAACAAATGCGGCGGCTGTAGCGCTCAACATATCGACTACTCTTTACAATTAGAAAATAAAAAAAAACTCGTCCAACGCATCACCAAAACAGATAACATCAAAGTATTCTCCGACCAACCCTATTCCTATCGTAATCGCATGGACTTCGTCTTCTTCCCCGGCGGTCTTGGTTTACGACAACAAGGCACAAAATTTCAAATAATTAACATCGAACAATGCACCATCTCCGAACCACCATTAAACACGCTTCTAACTCAAATTCGCCAATTCTTTCAACACATTGACGCGTTCAACCAAACTAAACAACAAGGCACCTATCACTACGCCGTTATCCGCATAACCTCAACCGGTGATTCTACCATCTCCTTCCTCTTAAACGAAGACTCCCCACAACTACCCAACGCCATTGAAAAAATAAAACAATTCGCAAACCAAACAACAGCAAAGAACATCATCATCGCCGTTTTACCAAAAAATATTGACAACAGCACCAGCGAAGACATCATCACCATCAAAGGCAACGACTACCTCACCGAAACGCTTTGCAACAAACAATTCCGTTACTCCTCTCAAGGCTTCTTCCAAAACAACACCAAAATGGCAGAACAGATGCAACACTACGTCCACACCCTTCTCCAATCCTACCCCACACAACACGCTCATCTTCTCGACCTCTACGCCGGCGTCGGCACATTTGGCATCATCAACTCCTCTGTATTCAAATCTGTCTCTATTGTCGAAAGCTATCCTGCGTCAATCGAATTAGCCGAAACAAATCTCCAATTAAACAACATCACCAACGCCAAAACTCACATATTAGACGCCAAACACCTCCATAAACTCACTTTTCCCACCCCTTTATATATCATCCTCGATCCGCCACGAATCGGCATGGATCAAAAAACTATCCATACATTAAACACATTAAAACCAGAACTCATCATCTACATCTCCTGCAACCCAGAACAATTAGCTAAAGATCTACTCAAATTTTCCAACTACCAACTAAAAAGTGCCGCCCTCTTCGACTTATTCCCTCAAACCAATCACGCCGAAGTAATTGTTGAATTGGTAAAAAAATAAATTTCCCTCACATACAACACAATTTCTCACCAAAACATTTATAAATACCACTCAACAATAACAACAAAATGACACTAAACCTAATTAAAAAAAAATACATTGACATTAAGTAGCCTAGTTATCGCCTGCTCACCCGAATATACCTCAGAAAATATTTTTATATCTGCCGACGCATCATCCTATGATATTCCCTCAAAATTAAGCACTCCCAAAGTCTCAACACTTCCTAAAAAAGTATGCGATTCAAATTACTCACCCTCTCCTATAGCTTCTTCTCCCAAATGTAACCAAGACTTAAGTACCTATCCCTCTTTCCTCGTTAAAGATGGCATGTTCAAGGGCTATATGGTTGTAGGAGAAAAAGCTCCCGCTATTGATAGCCTTTCTGCAACAGATATCATCTCCTCAATGAAATACCAGGGGAAAGAAGTTGATGTAAATAATTCTTTTAAACTCGACACCGAAATTACTGACATAAAAGCTCAAAATTTAATAATTGTTGGTAACTCGTGTAATAACTATCTCTCTGCCGAAGTAGAAAGTACAATTTCCGATTCGTTATGTTGCGATGTAGGGTACCCTCCTATCTTTAGATCCAAAATCAAATTAGTAAATCACAATATTGGGAATGGAACTTGTGTTAGTTCACTTTTAGTTTCTGGTGATACTGGTGCCGATACTCGTTTAGCTGCAAAAGTCTTAGCCCACCGTTATAATGAACTATCCGGCACAGAAGTCGAGATTTCAGGCGATAATTATGTCGATGCAAAAATTAAAATTGTAAAATGATTTGTTCTCTATTTTTGTTCACATAAATACTCACACATTTATCTCAAAAAACTTCTTCAAAGATATAAAAAAAATCCATTTTAATATCATACCCACTTCAACAAATACGGCAATACCAAACTCATCACCAGCACCAACAAGAAAAACATCCCAATCTGCCTATATCTTTTCTCTCCATCTTCCGCACCTTTTAACTTGTGCATAAACGTCTGCACCATTCTGCCCCCATCCACAATTGGCAACGGCAATAAATTAAACAACCCAATCCCAAAACTCAACAAAAATAACCAGCGTAAAAACGAAGCACTAATTTCCACCATATAATACACTGCACTTCCAACTCCCGATTCAAACGCTTGTTTTTGCACAATTTTATTTTTAATATCTTTTATCCCTAAAAATCCTTTCTCCGGCTGGTCTGGATTCGCCGCAAGAATCAGCGTATATGGCTTCTTCTCTGTTTGAATAAGTACACTATCTCCTGGCTTTTTATTCACTAACCCTTCACTAAACTCTTGAAAATTCTTCGTCTGCTTCCCATCAATCCCCATAATTACTGTCCCTGTCGCAATCCCTGCCTGTGCAAACGGATACGACTCATTATAATAACTCTCAA
>CAXNDX010000058.1:0-7206 GCA_964201585.1 Candidatus Woesearchaeota archaeon
AGAGTTGCCGTTGGCAACCTTTGCAATGGCGCAATTTTAAGCTTATCTGTGCACCGGTTGGTGCAAACTAAATATTACATTCTGTCATTTTATCTCCTCACTGTGGTTCAGAGTCCTCGCTTCTGGCTGCGGTTCCGAACTTTCTTTACGGAAAGAATTGCTTTTTGCAAAGTTCTTTATAGATAATTCAGGTAATTAGAGTATTCATTTTGCCAGAATTATCTAATTAGACAATTCTTTTTTTGTATCCTAATCAACAGGATTATCTATATTCTTAATAATTGACAAAAAAAGATTAATAAGAAAAAATTATACTTTAGAATTCTTCTTATTCCAGTTGTATTTACGTAATTTTGGACTTGCGCCAAAACCACACTGTGAACAGCGTTTTTTACGAATGTGATAGGTGTGTTCACCGCAACGGCGACACATAATATGGCTTTTCTTGCCGCTTTTTTTTCCTTGGCTGTATGTTCCTTTTGTCATAATTCATCAACTCTGATTGTTATATTATTGTTATTCTTTATTTATGCTGGGGTTATGATAGTAATGGTGTCACCACGAACGAATACAGTACCTAATTTTCGTTTCAATTCACCATTTTGGTATTCTTCTGCTTCACCTAAGACAACGTTTATGTGAATGTCGAATGCTTTTAATTTGCCGATGTAGCGATAGTTGTTTTTTAAGTCAACCATGACGGTTTTATTACGAGCTGCGTTTAATGTATCTAATGGCCGTGCGCCTGTTTCTTCCATAGTAAGTATCCTCCGTTTGAATATACGTCTATAGGAAAATGGTGGATATATAAATGTTTTGCTTTGATTTGGAAAAATGGTTTTGTTGCTTTGAGAATGATTAGAGAAGAGAGAGGCGTTTGATACCCTGATACATGAATTCTTGTTCGACTTTTCTTGCGATGTCTTCACCTGGTCGTTGAATTTGATATGCTTGAGGCAGCAGATCGAGGGCGTTGCTCATGGCAAAATAGGGAAGGCCTTTTTGCTTAAAAAGTTTTTCTACGGTTTGACTTTCTTGCGTGATGTCATTGCGATTGGTGAGGCCGATGGCAATTAAATCTTGTTTTCCTGCTTGTAATAATTGATCAATGGTTGAGATTAGCGAACCGCCGGTGGTTGTGACGTCTTCTAAGACTATAATTTTTCCTTGGGGTTCACCTAAGAAGTATTTATCTTTTGGTGCGCCGTGTTCTTTTGGTTTGCTGCGGCCCATGGGTAAGCAATGGCTACCTTTCTGGTAGTTGTTTGAGGAGCTTGCTAATTTGTATTGCGTTAGGATTGCGATTTTAGTTGCGCCTTCGGGTACGCCATAAAAACAATCAAGAAGGAGGCTTTTTGTTTGGACGAAATTTAAGATGTACTTACTTAATTGGTCTGTGAGAAATACATCTTGGGTTATTGTTCGCCAATTGACGTAGAAATGGGACTGTTTGCCGGATTTTAAAGTGATTGGTTCTTTGAAAAAACCGATGACGTTATTTTCGATGATGAATTGGTTGAATTGTTCTTGGTTGAATGTCATGTTTTATTTTGGGCGATTAAAAACGTTTATAAACTATTCTCTGCAGCTTAAATTATATCGAAAAGATTATAAAGCAATCTTGAGATTGGAGTAGTATGATAAATTTTAGCAAGTTACAGAAAGAATTGCATGATTATGATTCCGAACGGGAGAAGTTAATTAAGAAAAGCCGGGATGTTCTGAAGTTGAGCAAACTGATTATTTATGCAGTGCATCGAGATGAGTTGGAAAATGCGGGTAAGCTTATTAAAGAGATTGAGCAGGAGCGCAAGGAACTTGAGAAGATTGCAACGCATGATGCGAAGATGGCGTATGAAGGCAGTTACAAGATTGCAATTCAAGAGTATGTGGAGGCGATTTTGTATTATGAGTTTGTGAAGACGGGTAAGATTCCAGAACTTAAAGTCATTGCGGAGCATTTCTTGCTTGGATTATGTGATTTGCCAGGCGAATTGAATCGTCGAGCAGTTTTTTTAGCAGGGAAAGGAGAGGTTGAGAAAGTGACGAAGATAAAAGATCAAGTGGATTCTATTTATGGGGAATTGTTGAAGTTTGATTTTCGGGATAATGAGATCCGACGTAAAGTTGATGCAGTGAAGTATGAACTGCGAAAGTTGGAAGATTTGGTGTTGGATTTGAAGTTGAAAGGACGATGAGATTCGAGACGTAAGTTTTAAATAGTTCTCTGTCTTTTAGGATATAATGAATACACATTTTATTAAATTTAAAGATGAACACACACGAGAAGTGCTTAGGATTGTGTTATATGCTATCTCTTTGTTATCGTTAGCGGCCATATTTACTTTACTGTTGATACAATAATGATTAAAACAAGTGATGTTCTTCGTCTTTTTTCTGAGTTGGGAAATTCTCTATTACTATTATACGCTCTTCTTATAGAACGAGATTATACTTTACTTCTGCTGTTGTTGGTTATCATTCTTTTGAGTACAAAAATTATTGCGGATTTATTGGATTTTTAAAATGAGCAGACGACTCAATGTGTTTTACCGATCAAACGGAACTAACATATTAAAACAATCTGCAATTCTATCCTGATGCTCATCTCCGATATAGGGCATTAAAGGGCTGGTTACACAATGACCCGTGGGGGTTAATGTGTTAACGATTTGTAGGTACGCATGATTAACCTGCTCTCGAAATTCTGTATTAGGATGTGTTATTTGCGAGGCTAATGCGACAAAATCGAGATTGCGAAATAAATTTGGGTTATGCAAGAGTTGTTGACGCTGTTTTTCCCAGGCAGGATTATTCCATCCATTGTTTCCAGGAACCATATCTTTTGCAACATGAGGTCTTGCGACAACTCCAAGAGTTTCTGCACGGTTAATAGAGTACTCGACATTCTGTCTAAGACTTTTGGGAGTATCAATTGGAATACCATTATGATCATGAAATCCCATAACCATTAATGCTTCTGGAGTAATGCCAACATCGGAACACAAAGTAAAAGCTTTATCTACATCTGAGAGTCTTTTGTTGCCTTTGTGTTGGCTTCTCCACACGTCTGTAGTTGTTCCATCAACACCAAATCCTACGACTTTCAATCCTGCATCTGGAATACTATTGTATAATTCTGGTTCTGTTTCCATTGCGGTTAAAAATGAATCAACTCTGCTTAGGCCACGCAAATTATATTTAACCCCATACTTTTTATTTTTTTCAACGAAAATATCCAATGTTTCTTTACACTGCCTAGGATTCTGAAATAAATCTAATGAGGTAAGGTAGATAGTTAGAGTAGGTATTCTACATTCAATGGCTCTTTGAGTGATTGCGTCCAGATCTTCTGCCATCACTTGACTAAATTTTTCTACGATTTTTCTTTCGTTTCTGGTTCTGTGTGCGGCGCAAAAATCACAGGCATATTTACACCCTTGAGAAACGAAGAAACTAAATTCCGCTTCAAGATATTGTTTTGCTCTTTTTACATCCATGCGTTTAATTCTATCCGCAATGCTTACATCATAGACTGGAGGAATCGTTCTTCCAATAACCCTTGATAAATCAAGATCGTTTTTTATTTGAGTTGCATTGCCATACAGTTGGCTAAATTGCGAAGAGGTAAAATATTCAACGCCTGGGCCACCCAGTAGAGGAATTGCACTGGTTTTTTCTCTTATTTCTTGAACTACTTTTTGGGAAATAGGGATATAGGGGGCGCCAACAACTCCAATTCCAATAAAATCATACTCCTGTATATCTTGAGGAAGAGAATCAAAATTCAAATCTATAACATCTGTACGAATTCCGACTGCCTCCAATGTAGCGCTCACTTTATGTAAATCTGTAGGCAGCCATGTTTGTTGTTTGCCATAGGGGTAGGCACACTTTAGTAACACGGCGGATTTGGTCATAACTACATAGTAGTTATATGTAATATTTAAATATTTTTGTCAATATATTTATCTTTTGCAATAGATTTATAAATAAGGTTGTATTTGAGTAATATAATGAAGCTAGATTTATTTGATAAAAAGATTATTTTTGAACTAGAAAAAGATGCATCGAAATCGGTTTCGGCAATAGCAAAAAAGATAAAGAGATCAAAAGAATTTGTAACTTTTCGTATCCATAGATTGGAGAGTGAGAACATAATTTTAGGATATAGCGCCATTGTGGATATGTCAAAGTTGGGCTATTTTACATTTAGAATTTACTTAAAATGGCAAAATATGACGGAAGAACAAAAAAAACAGTTTTATGATGAGATTAAAATTAAAGAAAATGTTTGGACGACAACTGTGCTTCATGGGAAATGGGATTTTGCGTTTTTTATAGGGGTAAAATCTACTGAATCTTTTCATCAGATTTGGAATGCTGTTCAAATAAAATATAAAGATAAAATTGCGGAGAGTAAGATTGCAATTTATGCTCCAGTTTATAATTTTAATAAGAGTTTTTTTATTGATGTTGATGAAAAAAATGAAGTTGTAGAACGAATTTATGGGAATGGTTCGCTGGTTGATTTTGATGAATTCGATGAAAAGATTATTCAGTTATATGCCGGTGATGTGAGAGCACCGTTTACAAAAATTGCTCAAAAATTAAAAGTGAGTTCAGAAACGATTAGAAAGAGAATTATGCAGCTTGAACAAAAGAAAATAATTGTGGGGTATAAAATAAATCCCAATCTACAAAAAATGGGGTATCTGGGGGATAGGGTTGATTTTTTGTTGAATTCAGTTAAGAGAAATAAAGAATTATTTGAATATATCAAACGACACAAATATTTTTATCAAATAAATAAGTCAATAGGGGGGGCAGATTTTGAAACAGAAATTGTCGTGAGAGATTTGAGCCATTTATTAGAAGTTCTCGAAGAAGTGGTTGAGAAGTTTCATGATGTCATTAAAGGATATGAATATTTTGGATATAGCGAATTTCCAACGTTATCAATAGTACCAGACTAAAAAGGTTATGCAGATTTATTTGATTTTTAATTTTTATCTTTCTTTTCGTTCTATTGCTTTGATGCTATCAAAACCGGTGTCAAATGAATATATTATTTTAATTCCCAATTCAGATGCGAGGTTGACAAGGGAACAATCAGTTAATGAGAGAATTTTGTACTGGGTGAATAGTTTTGTGTGTTCTACTTCACTTAAAGAATCAACGTAGATAATCTTTATGCGCTCGGTTTGCGTTAGATACGTCAGAGCGCTTGATGCCGCTTCAAAAGAAACTTTACGAAGAAGAAAATTAATCACTTCCATTAAAGCATAATTTGTAAGATAGACATGTTGAATTTCGCCTTCGGCAACTTTTGTGAGGATACTACGTGCATCTTGGGCGTGTGTGTCTTTACTATGCCACAGAGCGATAAATACATTAGAATCAATGATTACTGAGGTTTTAGGATTAAGAGAAATCATGCGAGGGTATCAATTTCATTGAGCCATTCTTTGCCTAAATCAATTCTTTTTGTGGAATTCAACAGTTGTTGAGTTTTTTCTTTGGTATTATCTTTTCGAGGCTGAAGTGAATAGATAAATTTTTTTTGATGAGCTAACGCAAAACGAATACTGGCATCAATTAGTTTTTTTTGATTCGTTTTAATCCCACGGCGTTGTAACTGGGTTTGGAACTCGTTTAAAAGTATTATATCTTCTTGCGGGATTTTACGGGGAACGTCCATTGTAATCACTTGACTACTAGTAGTTTTGACTACTTTATAAAAGTTGTGGGGAAAATGTGCTTTTTTTAGATTGTTATCTTTCCTTTTCACTCCCAAAACTTATAAATACTTCCCGCTCTTTCTTTGTAGTATGGGAATGTTTGATTCGTTATATGCAACGCTACGTTGTCCAACTTCGGGACTTGAGCAAGAAGTGGAAATCCAATTTAAGTTTGGGGAGCCGTGTATGCAAGAGTATCGTATTGGTGGTCAGTTAGATATTGGACCGTATGGGAATTTGTGGATTCCAGAAGATTATCTGTGCGGGCAATGTACGACGTATAAAGAGAAAGAAGAGGGAATGCTTGGTAGGCAAATTGAGAAGTTTGTGACACATCCGGTGTATATCCATCTTGAACAAGGGAAGTTTTTGAATGTGGTAACGGAAGCGGATTTTATAGAGAAATATGCGGCAAAAGGTGAGAGATTACCGCTGGGAGAGTTGTTGTGGATGCCGTATTATAGATATCAAAACAAGGAGGAAAAGAGGGAGACATAAATTTTATATTTAGATAAGTTTGATTTTTAGTCGAAAAAATGAATTCTTCAAAGATTTTGTTCACTACTTACTCATTACAAAAACGAAATGTTTATAAAGAGAGAATTGCTTAGATTCAATATGAAAATTCTAGCACTCAGTGATATCCATGGCGATCGGTCGTTTATCAAGAAGATGGCTCAGAAAGGTGAAGATGAGAAAGTGGATTTGGTTATTCTGGCAGGGGATCTTGGGCACCATAATGGATCGTTAGATGGGATTGTTGGACCGTTTCGAGAAAAAGGATTAGAAGTGGCGCTGTTGCCGGGGAATCATGAGGGGATGGCGGAAATTAATTTTTTAGTTGAGAGATATGGTGCGAAAAATTTGCATGGGTATGTGATACAAAAAGGAGATGTGGGGATTTTTGGCTGCGGCTATGCGGATATTGGGATACATCGGATTTCAGATACAGATTTATTTGAGACGCTTGAACGCGCGCATGCGTCGTTAAAAAATGTGAAGAAGAAGATTATGGTGACGCATGTGCAGCCAAATAATAGTATTATTGGATTAGGATTATTTCCTGGCAATTCGGGGGTGCGACGGGCAATTGAGAAGTTTACACCAGATATCCATATTTGCGGGCATATTCATGAGACGCATGGAATTGAAGAGTGGATTGGAAAAACACGCGTGATGAATGTGGGGAAGAGTGGGAAGATTATTGAGTTGTGAAGAAAGAAAAATTTGATTATTTTTTTAAGAATTGAGATTAATTTTTATAATCGATCTTTTGTTTCAATTGCGACAGTTACTTTATAGCTTGGTTTTAGTCCATTCTTAATCAGTGTTTCTAGTCTGTCTTTGCTTACATCTCCCATAATTTCAAGAATGCCTTCTTTCCCTTGGCTTTGTTTTACGTGAACGCTGAGGTGTTCACAGGGTGTACTTTTACCAAACCCACGGAGTTGTTTTGCGATATTGA
>CAXNDX010000059.1:0-7191 GCA_964201585.1 Candidatus Woesearchaeota archaeon
GTAAACGGAATTGATTTTTTTTCTCTTGAAATCGGATCAACATAATCTCCTAAATGCAAATCCACAACAACTAAGTCTTCTCCTGTAATTTGCAACTCTCTCCAATATTTACCAATATTTGCGTTAGGTAAATCCACTCGACGAAATTGATACGCTTGCTCTGTGGTAGATTGAATCTCTCCTTTAGCATCTACTTTCAAATTCAAATTATACAACGCCATAATTTCTCTAAAAGCCTCATCTAATAAATTCTGATTATCTTCTGCAATATATATACGGTGTGTCATAGTTTTATCACTTTAAAATGAGAAATAAATAAGTATTTAAATACTCCTATCTTGCGAACTCTATATCCAAGAATACACTAAATCCAAAGAAAAAAACTTAAAAAAAATAAAAAACCTACCGTACATCCACACCCAAACTTTCCCCGCTCACACTAACGCCTTGAGTGATTCCTTCCATGCGCACGATTTGATCACTCCCCTTATCTACAGTTAAGCTTCCTCGAAATACATCAATCTTCAATCCTTCATTAGAGAGTGCATAACTCAATTTGCCGCCGACATCTAACTGCCCACTTCCTCGTGGAAAAGTAATCCCTTTCAATTCTACACTTTCAAACTTCAACTGTTGATAATTAATATTATTAAACGTTAGTTTAATATCTTTTTCCGTTGATAATGAAATCCCATTCAACTCAATACGCTTTGCTTTTCCGTTTAATGAGAATCCATCTCCTAAACTCATCTCACCATTAAAACCCTGTACAATGAATGTCACTTCTCCTATATTACCAAGTTGTAATCGATCATCATTCACATACAAATTCTGAGGTAAATCTTCAAAGACTAACGTTACTTCATCCAAATGGACTTGTTTTTTAATAAGTGGTACCGTATCAAACGTCAATGATGTTACCGCTTCATTTTTCACCGGCGCAGTATACTTACTTGCAGGATATGGATCAGGTGTTCCTCCCACTCCATTTGGACCATTGTTATTTATTGACCCCATTCCTCCTGGCCCAACCATCCCCTCTGGCTTTGCATTAAGTGGTGTAACACCTCCTGGCCCTGCGGACGTCCCTTTTTTAACAATCGTTTCTGCATCCTTTCCGAGCACTGTATCTGTTAAATCCGTTACTGCTGCTGCATTAAAAAAAGAATCTCCTTTACCGCTCACAAGCAAAAATGTAAATACTGCACCAACCAAAAGCGTCGCAACTACAATAAAAAATCGTAAACGATGACTTTTCGGCTGATATCCTTGTTGATTATAACTCATATGTAACCACCTCAATTTTATTAATTAAACAGAATGGATTAGACGTTAATAAACCTTTTGGTTCTTAAATTTTAATATTTGAGTTATAGAGAACTTTGCAAAAAGCAATTTGTAACAATTAGTGTGCACCGATAGGTGCTAGATAAGCTTAAAATTGCGCCATTGCAAAGTCTCTTAGAGGAGTTTGTCAAGAAAATATGAATTATGCAAACCCCTCTATACATCTCTATCTTTACACCTTCATTTTTCCTCAGTCTTCCATCCCCTCTGCAAAAATTCTCCCAAACCTTTTTAAATCAACCCTCTTTTAAACTCCTATTATCGAGAGGCAGGGCGGTATACCAAAAAAGCTTCCCTGTACTGGAGAAAGTCTAATAGTCTTCTCCGTAATTAAACAACAATAAAAACGTAATCGATAAAATACACCTGAGGTAAAATATTATGGCACGAATGCATTCGGGCGCAAAAGGTAAAAGTGGCAGTAAAAAACCAATTAAAAGAATTCCCTCTTGGGCACCTTATAAAGAAAAAGAAGTAGAAAAATTAGTTGTAAAATACGCTAAATCTGGTAAAAATCAAAGTGAAATTGGCATGATTCTGCGTGATAGCTATGGGATTCATAGTGTTAAAGCTTTATCTGGCAAAAGTGTGAGCGCTATTCAGAAAGAAAATAATATTGTGTCAAAACTTCCAGATGATATTATCGCATTGATTAAACGCTTGATTAGCATCCATCGTCACTTGGAAACGAACCGCCATGACCAAACTGCTCGCCGTGGTTTAATTTTAACCAATTCTAAAATCAATCGATTGGTAAATTACTACAAAAAATCAACTACACTTCCAAAGAATTGGGAATTAGACCAGGCAAAGTTGAAAATGTATGTGGAATAGATCCACTCTTTTTTTCTTTTTTTTATTATTCTCTATGGCTACAAAAATTAATTCAAAAAAGATAAATCCTCTGTCTTTTCTAACCCGGTCTCGTCCTTCTTCCTCTCTTCGTCCTGAACTTCTTTCTCCTGCTGGTTCATTTGAAACGTTGATGGCTGTAATTCAAGGTGGTGCCGATGCTATCTATTTTGGTGTTGAACAATTAAATATGCGTGCTCGCGCCGCCAATAATTTTACTTTAAAAGATCTTTCTAAAATTTCAAAAATATGTCAAAAACATAATATTAAATCTTATCTTGCCCTAAATACTATTCTTTATGATCATGACCTTCCCCTGATGAAAAAAATATGTGATGCCGCAAAATTATATCATATCAACGCCATTATCGCTAGTGATCACGCCGCCATTCAATATGCTCATACAATTGGCTTACCAGTCCATATCTCCACTCAATGTAATGTAAGTAACATTGACACAATTAGATGGTACGCTCCATTTGCTGATACCATCGTTCTTGCACGCGAACTTACTTTACAACAAATTGATCATATCACTAAACAAATCAAAGCTCAAAATATTTGCGGTCCCAACGGCAATTTAATCAAAATCGAACTATTCATTCATGGTGCGTTATGTGTTGCTATCTCCGGCAAATGTTATATGAGCCTTGCGACCTATAATGCTTCTGCCAATCGCGGTGCCTGTCTGCAAAACTGCCGTCGTGAATATCGCGTCATCGATGAAGAAACCGGTGATGAATTAAAAATAGACAATAAATATATTATGTCACCTAAAGATCTTTGCACTATCGGCTTTCTTGATAAACTTCTTGACGCTGGTGTATCTGTTTTTAAAATTGAAGGCCGTGCTAAAGGGCCAGAATATGCCTATACTGTAACCAAAGCCTATCGTGACGCTATTGACAGCTATTACACTAACACTTACACTCCTGAGAAAATAAAACAATGGACTGCCCAATTAGAAACTGTCTACAACCGCGGCTTCTGGCAAGCCGGATATTATCTTGGCAAACAATTAGGTGAATGGAGCGGAGCCTATGGTTCACAAGCCACCTCTGAAAAAGTAAATATCGGATTTGTTCAAAATTATTTCCCTAAAGTAAAAATTGTCCAAATAAAACTTGACGCAAATTCTCTTAACCTCAACGACACCATTCTCATCACCGGGCCCACTACTGGTATAATTGAAACAAAAGTAAATTCTATAGTATGCAATAATCAATCTCTCCAATCCGCTCCAAAAAATTCATCTATCACTACCACACTAATTCAAAAAGTCCGTAAAAACGATAGAGTATATAAAATTCTCTCTCGTTTATCCTCTTTAAAATCTCAAAATCCAACCTCTCCTCCAACATGCCCAAAATAATCCACTTTCGCAACGACTGTATCGGCTGCAACTCCTGTGCTGAAATCGATTCCTCCCATTGGAAAATCAACGAAAAAGACGGTAAAATGGATCTGTTAAACTCCACCAAAAAAGGCAACAATTACGTTCTCTCCATCACTAATGTTGATCTCGAAAAAGCTCAACAAGCCGCTCGTGATTGTCCAGTGAGGATAATTAAAGTAGAAATCTAATTCACTAGTAATACACCACTAATCTCTTTTAAAGAACAACAATAAAAAATAAAAAAAAAATAAAATTAAAAAATACTCTTTACAACATTGACTTTATAGTTTCAATGTTTCCAGCAATATCTTTTCCTTTTTTCGTTAGCTCAAGCAATTTTAAGCGTCCTTCTTTCTTAAAATTGATCAATTCTGCTTTTTGCATCTCTTGCAGAATCTTTACTACATGACTGTATGTACAGTCAATTTGCTTTGCTAACACTGATGCATATACTGCATCATTTGCATTCTTCAGTTCAACCAGCATCATTGCCGGTTTTTCCCTGAAAAATACGTCAAAAATTACTTTCTTTTTATTCACGGTTACACCCCCTAAATCATCTCCCACCTCGTATGGATTTTTTCGAATAGGTATATTTAAGCATTTATTGACCATAATATATATTTTTCAATGTATCTATTATATAAACGTTCCGCCTCTGTTTTTCACTATGCTTTTGCTTTTTAAACCATCATCAGTCTACCTCTATAGATTCTACAACAAGAGTAACTACATTTATCCCCTGCGGTTTCCGATACCCTTTTAAAACATCCCTCTACCTGAGTTTCTATGGTTTCCGATCGTGTCAAAGAATTCTTTCCCTATCCTCTTATTCGTCAAAGCCAATCTCAGCTCATGGAAGATATGGAACTCGCTCTCGAACAGCAAAAAATTATTTTTGCTCACGCTCCAACAGGCTTAGGAAAAACAATTAGTGCTTTAGCCGTCGCTCTTCCCTACGCGCTTGAAAAAAAGAAAACCATTTTCTTTCTCACTAATCGCCACACTCAACATGATATCGCTTTAGAAACATTAAAAGCCATTCAGAAACATACCGGCAAAGAAATAAAAGTTGTCGATCTGATTGGCAAACGCTTGATGTGTTCTCAATCGGTCGCTCAATTATTTGGCAACGATTTTTCTGAATATTGCAAACATGTCGTTGAACATGGCGAATGTGAATTTTACAATAAAGTTTATGTAAAAAAAGCGCTTACAATCGAAGCTAAAGACATGCTCAAGAAAGTTCAAGCCCAAGGCCCATTAAAAGTCGAAGAACTCAAACAGTTTCTAGAAGAATCAAAAATGTGCAGTTATGAAATTGCCATGAACCTTGCCAAGGATACAAATGTCATTATTGGTGACTATAATTACGCATTTCATCCGTTTGTTCAAAATAGTATTCTCAACAAAATGCAAAAAGAACTCGAAGATCTCATCATCATTATCGATGAAGCTCATAACTTACCTTCTCGTATCACTGATATGCTTAGCCATTCGTTAAATAGTAACATGATCAAAAATGCATTAATTGAAGCTAAGAAATTCCGTTACGACGGTTTACTCATCTGGCTGCAGGATTTGATGCGTATTCTTACGGTTCTTGGTGAATTTTCTCCAAATGAAGATAAAGAACGAAAAATTGAGAAGACAGAATTCATCCAACGTGTCAAAAATCATACTGATTATGACAATCTAATTAATGAAATTCAACTGGCGGCGGATGAGATACGAAAAAAGCAACAAAAAAGTTATCTTGGCGGCATCGCTTCATTTTTAGAAGCCTGGAAAGGGGAAGATGAGGGATATGTGCGTTCTATCACTGAAAAACGCAGCAAGTTCGGTCCGATAATTTCTCTGCAATATGACTGCCTTGATCCGCGTGTCATTACCAAAGATATTTTTGCTCGCATCCATGCAGGTATGTTAATGAGCGGTACCTTGCAGCCATTATTTATGTATAAAGATGTGTTAGGTATTGAGAGTATGCGAGCGAAACTAGGGGAATATCCTTCGCCGTTTCCGGCAGAAAATAAAATAACTCTCATCGTTCCCGAAACGACGACAAAATATACGCTGCGAGGGGCTGCGATGTATCAACAAATTGCGCAGAAGTGTTCGGAGTTTGCGGCACTGATTCCGGGCAATGTGGCGTTTTTTTTTCCGTCCTATGATATTCGTGATCAGATTTGTGGGTTCATCCAAAGCACTAAACAAAGGTTCTGGGAGAAAGCGGAGATGACCAAAGAAGATAAAGAAACTCTCCTTAACCAATTTAAAGACGCCAAACACCTCGGCGGCCTGCTTCTTGGCGTTAGCGGCGCCAATTTCGCCGAAGGCATCGACTTTCCTGGTGATCTGCTCCAAGGCGTCGTCATCATTGGTCTCCCCCTCGCAAGGCCCGACTTAAAAACTCGCGAATTGATTCGCTACTACGACTTAAAATTCGGTAAAGGCTGGGATTATGGGTATACGTTTCCTGCCCTAAACAAATGCTTCCAATCCGCAGGAAGATGCATCCGCTCTGAAACAGATCGCGGCGCCGTCATCTATCTCGACGAACGCTTCGCCTGGCAGACCTATTTTAATTGCTTTCCTAAAGAAGGATTGAGAGTGAGTAAAGATTATAAACGATTGTTGGGAGAATTTTTTCGAAAAGTTTAAATATTTCCAGTATTCCATTTTACTTTTAGTATGAAGATTTTACTAAAAAAAATATATTCTCCGTCAATAACTCTATCATGTTTCATTACTCGTTTCATTTCTTCCTCTTTTGATATTTTTTCCAGTTCTACTATTTCTCTGCTTCCTGCTATTCTTCCTATTCCTACTATTTTTCCTCTTCCTAATCCGACGTTGTTAACACAAAAACAATAAGGGCAGTCACTGCCCAACTTCTGCTAGAGGGAACCATTTTATAGCAAAAGCGCCGGAAAAAAAGAGGTGAAACCATGAATAACAGAAAACAGAAAGCGGCATTAGCGAGAATAGAATCAGCGTTAGTACGAGGGGCAGACCAGTATTTTCAACAAGAAGGGTTTGTCAATGTGGCAACAGTTCCGCATATTGTTAACATAACCGGTGCGTGTGAAAACGTGGATACATTATACAACTTTGATTATCATGGAAAAGAGGCGTTTCTGACGCAAACTGGCCAGACTGCATTGGAACTTTTAACAGGAGATATCGAAAAAGTATGTTGTGTTATACATAGTTTTCGCGCAGAATTGGAGGTTGACGGCCGGCATCTGACTGAATTTCCGTTAGTGGAATTTGAATTTCAATATACTGATGATGGTTTTTCACAATTACTGCATCACATTGAACAAACTATTGTTGCCATGGTTCGCAATGTTCTTCATCACGAGCAAGAAACTCTGCAGCAGCTTGGTGTGGATTGTGCGCGGCTCAAAAAAATGAAAGTTCCTTTTGCTCGGATAAGTTATGATGATGCAATACAATTAGTCGGATTATCTTGGGGAGATGATTTAAAGCATGAACATGAGATGATGCTTACGCAATATTTTGCGGGTCCAGTATTTGTCACCCGCTATCCGGAGAAAATAAAATTTTTTAATATGCAGCGAAATAAAGAA
>CAXNDX010000060.1:0-7141 GCA_964201585.1 Candidatus Woesearchaeota archaeon
CCCCCAACAAATCACAAATAACAATCTTGAAGAAAGAACTTTAATATTAGGAGGGAATATCATGCTAGGCTGCATAAAAAGTGGCATTGCTGCAGCATATAGAAACGAAAATATCCTCCAAAACTGTGCCAAAGGAAGCATTGGTGGACTTATCACCCATATCGGAGAAGAAATTGCCTCTCATAACAAATATCTTTTTGTTGGAGCTGCCGGAAAATTAATTCATGACGCCGGAACCTCCATGTCTGACAACATCATGCGTGGAGAAGAACTATTTTCACAATATCAAACCGATTTTGGCCCATTAAATTTTACCTTTCGCAGTAATGCTCCTCCAAAAATAACATACACACTCACCCCACTATATGGAATTGCCTTCAATCTCTATTTAGGTAATAAATTAGATTTGAAACAAAGCCTGTATAATCTAAATCTTATATTTATAGACGAAAAATTCAGTGATATAAATTCCACAAAAACAATAGAAGTGAAAGGATATACCACTGGGAATATAATTGGATATAAAACAGAAATAGACCCTCAAACGAGAAATAAAGTACTTTCTCACGAACAAAATCACGCTTTATTTTGGAGTAAACTTCGTTTTACAAATTGGATAGGCCCAAAAATAGAACTATTAGGAGATATAAGTAAACAGTATGATTATCAGCAAGATCTATCTGAATTTTTAGTAATGATTCCTAATGAAATAATCGCTAAAGGACATGGCAAAGCATTCTCAATAACAGAAAATATCGCATATAGTATGCAACGAGAATAAATTACAAGCATTTTGCCAAAACATGGACAAAGAAATGCCCTCTCGGCGTGTCGCTGACTTGTATATATTTAGGAAAAAGTAAACCTAAAGATATTCTGTTCTTCTTAATTTTATTCAAACCATTCATTTTTCCACTCAAACGCAAAAGACACATAAACAATTCGCATTCCAATAGAAAAAATAACAAAAACTCCATTTAACATCCTCCTAAAATAGAAAAGTTTATATATAACATCGCTTAATATCACACATAAACCAATACCAAAAACACCACCATGCCCGCCACTTTCAACCACAAAAACCAAGAACAACTCCTGCGCACACTAGAAGGCCTGCACACCATCGAAACCATAGCTGAAACTCTTAATATCACAAAACATTCCGCTCTAAACCTCTTAACCAAATTAAAAACACAACATTACACTACCGTCCAAGGCAAAGGCAAACAAAAACGCCTCTATAAAATCACCCAAAGAAAACAATTACCAAGAGACCCTGGCATGTTTGACATCATCAACAAATACTCTCCGCATATGAAACTCAACCCTTGGTACGACCACCAAGTCCACGGCATGTATGGTCCAGAAGAAGCCTTAATCGACGCCATTCAAACAGAAAGTTTTCGCGTTATCTTAGCCAGCCTCCATCTTTTCCGCCACATCAAAAACTGGCCAAAATTATACCAGCTAGCCAAACAAAAAGACTGCTGGCAAAAAGTCGGCGCTCTCCACGACCTCTCCAGACTCTATTTTAAAGTCCGACATATGCCCGAAAAATATAAAAATAAAAAAGAAAAATGGTCCTGGAAAACCCTCACTCAATTAAAAAAGAAAAATTTCCCCGACATTGCCCAAAAATGGAAAATATATATCCCTTTTAACCAACAAGATCTCCAAGAGATATAAATTATCAATATTAAAAAAAAGAGGTGAATAAAGATGCTAACCCAAAAAGACCAACTAGAATTATTTAAACTAATCAGCCAGAATCTCAAAACCGACCTTTCCTGTTACGCTTTTGGCGGTACCGCCATGATGTTTTATGGCTATAAAGACGAAACCAAAGACGTAGATATACTATTTGAAACCATCACAGAACGAACTGAATTCATTCGTATTCTAAACAATCTTGGCTACAGTGAAACCAGTGCCGTAAAAATCTACGTCCCAGAAAAACTAAAAGACCCTCACGCTCCCATCATGCTCAAACGTGATGAAAGCCGTTTCGATATCTTTGTCAAAAAAATATTTCAAACTAATCTCAGCCCAAAAATGAAAGAAGACCTCTTTGCCATCCATGAATACAAAGGGAAACATACCTTCACCGTAAAAGTACTACGCACAGAACAATTAGTCATCCTCAAATCCGTAACTGATCGAGATAAAGACTTTGAAGATATTATAAACATAATCAAAAAAGACCAAGACTTCGACTGGAACTATCTAATTGACGAAGTACTCTGGCAAACTGCCCATGGCGACGGCTGGGTTCTCTTAGACATGGAAGAAACCATGCAGCAGCTCAAAAAATATATCTTTATCAAAGAAAAATGGTTTAAGAAATTATATCAAGCTAAAACATAAATAACTAATCCAATCTCACACCTCATCCGTTCTCCAATGCGGCCGAACCTCAACATCCCCATACTCTCCCCGTCGCAAAAACCCCTCCCATGCAATCATCGCTCCCTGATCGCCCGCTAAATCCATCGGCACATTGTAAAACACCGCTCCTCGCTCAGAACACATCATCTGCAACATAGAACAAAACCGCTTATTCGCTCCAACCCCGCCAACTAACAATAATTCTTTCTTCCCCGTATGCGCCATCGCCCGCTCAACTACTTCTGTACACATCGCAAACGCCGTCTCCTGTACCGAAAAACACGCATCCTCCTTTGAAATCTTTCCGGACTTATACATCTGCTCAACTTTCGTCAATATCCCTGAAAACGACACATCCATCCCCTTCACCGCATACGGCAACTCCACATATTTCCCCTGCAACGCCAACTGCTCCATCACCGCCCCCGCCGGAAAACCTAACCCTAACACCCGCCCAAATTTATCAAGCATATTCCCCAAGCCAATATCAAGCGTCTCACCAATAATCAAATATTTCCCTTCTTTTCCATTAACACCTGGCATCTGCACAATAACCTGCGTATTCACCCCAGACACATACAAATAACACGCATCTGACAATTTATTCCACACTTTCCCAATACTCAAATGCGCACAACAATGATTCACTCCAACTAACTTCTTCCCCTCTCTTTCCGACCAAAATTTCACAATGTTATATCCCGCCCATAACGCCGGATCTAACCCTGGCCCCGCCGAATACGCAATAAATGAAACATCTTTCCACTCAATCCCCGCAATCCTAAACGCCTCTTCCCGTATTCTCTCCGCAACCTCTTTATGATGCAACGCCACTTTATCCGGAATCATACCCCCGTCTGTAGAACTATAACTATCCTTCACATTCGCAAGCACTCGTCCTGAAGAATCAACGACCCCTACTCCAAATGTATGCGCTGTCGATTCCACACCGATAAATATCTCTGTAATATCCATAAAATTAGAAATTTACCCCTACTTTAAAAAATTATCCTCTCAACATCCATCTCTCTTCACTCGCGCCTTCACCTTCTCTCCAATTGAATCGATAAACACATCAAGTGTCAATTCTTTTTTCGCGTCTTTAATATACGCTAAAAAATCCGTAATCATCGCTAGATAACCAACCCGTAAATCACCAGAAATAGATAAAACCTCAGCTTCCACATCCTCAACATTTTTTCCCTCAAACTGTTTGACAAACACCACTTTATCCATATTTCGCTGATACATTTTTTTATGATAAATTCTCATCTTTTGCAATTCATCAAACTCTTTTCCTAAATCATCAAGATTTTTTGTTATTTTTCTTTTTCTTAGCTTTAACCGTTTCGCTTCAATATCCGATACTCGCTCAAATTTCCCATAATGTAAAAAAACTTTACGTTTCAGAGGCATCCGTTCATCCTCTAAAGCATACATTTTCTCTAAATTCTTTCGTAAATCAGCATCCCACTCTGTTACTGAAAAAGCATAATTTTGTTCAGGAGAAGTATATTCATACAACGTCCTCACTGCTCGTGGCAGACGTATCGCTTCCTGCTCCTCAACAGATAATTTTGTCCACAACTCATCCACTAATTCAAGCAAAGATTCACGTCGCAGCTCCGGAGTTATACGCTTATGACTTCGCGAAACATTCCCTAACTTCTTAATCAACATATTCGCTTCATCAAAATTCAATTGTGCAACTACCCGCTCATCCTCAACAAAATTCCAATAATCCTGTTTACCCCATGTTAATCGTAAATGTGAATCCCTCAATTTCCTTTCAGGATCAAACGTATGCATACTATAGATCACTTTATTCATAAGCCCTTTCTGTGGAACAAAAACACGAACCTTAACTTCTCGTAACGCATCATCATAATATACCATACTATCACAAGCAACCCCATTATACTTCTCCCGCGTAAACTTTTGACCTGCAACTAAAACATCAAGCGAATCAGCAGGTGTATGCAGCCTTTCCATCATCGCTGCAAATTCCTCAGGAGTGTAAGAAATCATAGACCTAAACTCTCGTAAACATACTTTATTTTTGGGATAATTTCTAACCCTCATCTCATGCGCATCTTGGGAAGTGATTGCCCCAAATCGCTTCCAAAACATATCACATAAATATTTTTCCGTCTTTCCCACATCGAGAAGCAGTGCAAAATGCGACGCATCTTGAAATAATTTTTTCTTCTCACTATGTAAATCTGTATCTCTCCAATCAAAAAATTGCACAATCTCCGGTTTCACCCCAAACGCCTCAAAATAAGTATAAAGATAAGGAACAATTGTTGTACAGTTATACTGACTTATATTCTGCTCCTGCATCTCATGAAACCAGGGTGCATAATTACCTGTATAAAATTGATGTGTAAACCCATACTGAGACTGTTCACCAAACCCATAAAAAATCATATACGCTCGCTTCAACAACGAATCTTTATTTCCATGAAGTTCAAAATACCTCTTTGCCATCTCGTGTGCAGGTACAACTGATTTTTCCGGAAATGCATGTGCCATAAATAAATTCTCTAAAACTATCACAAAACCTCAAGAACCATCCAAAACACCAATCAACGTAACAAAAAAAGATAAAAAAAAATATCAAACAAGCTAATCTACTACCTACATCAAATCAGTTAAAGTCCCAGATCTTGTAACAGACAAACCAGCACCTGAAGGCCTTCCTTTTTGAACTGGTTCAGATTTTTGTGTTTCTGTCAAATCATATTGGCCAACAACTTTAAAACGCAGCTTACTTGACGCATAATTATGTCCTGCAACGACATCTAACGCTGATTGATAGGCATCTTGCAGCACCATTTTTTGTTCCCCTGCAACATACGGTTTTTTTCCTTCCCGCATAGACACAGTATACCCTTTTGCAAAACTATCTAATTCAGACATTTGTGGTAACACAAAATAATCCCGTTTCTTTGCCGCTCCTTCCATTGCAACATATAAATCATCCATCGCATCTTCTAACGTTACTCCTTTCCCTTCAAATGTATAATTTGTCATTTTGTTTATTTCCTCCTATTCTAACCACATCCATCAATAAGAAACTAGTTCTACCCCCTATTTTTAAACTTTATTAAACAAAAGAAAATATAACAAAAAAAGAAAGATGATTAAAACAGAAACTATCACTATCTACTTACTACTTGCCGCCTGTCTTTCCAAATCTCGTTTCTTTGAAACAGCCGCACTTCTCCCGCTTGACTGCGCCGCTGCCACAATCTCGTCTGCAAGTGCATCTTCAATCTTCTGCTTCTTATTAAAAGACTTTGTATACGCACCCTGCGTCATGTAACGTAAAGCTAAATCAATTCGTCGCTGTGGTGCTACATCAACTGCTTTAGGATAACGTGCTCCACCATACTCAATAGCAATCACTTCCTCACGTGGCGCTGCATTTTCAACTGCTTTAACAAGTATACCAATCGGATTCATCTTCATTTTAATTTCAGCTTTCGCCAGAGCCGCTTCCACAATAGCAAGAGCTTTATTCTTCTTCCCCGTATTGTGACCTGAACTCATAAAATGCTTTTTAGACTTATGTCCAGAACCCATTAACTTAACCGCCATTCTCTCCACAATCGACGTATACGACTTATGAAATCTATTTCCGGCATATCGTGCTCCAGTTTTCGGTAAAAAACGTGGACTAATTGACATATACTTAACGAGTCCAGCATCTTTAATTTCAACCTTCGAAATGTCCCATCTATTAAAAAAAGTAATATCAGCCATTTTATCTCCTTGCTTTCTCCAATTTTCCACCTAATAATGCATCTAAACTCTGATCATTCACTTTAACAACCTGCCATCTGATACACGGTAAATCCCCTTTAGATCTACCCATCTTGCCACCGATACATTCGATAACAACTTCATCGTGCTCATTAATTAACTTTTGTGCACCGTCGCCAGGCATAAACGCCGTGATTTGCTTTCCATTCTTCACTAACTGCACTCGCGCACACTTTCTCATCCCTGAGTTTGGCTGCTTTGCTTCTACTTGAATTTTCTCAAGCACAATTCCCTTTGCTTGTGATGAACCAGATAACGGATCAAACTTCTTCTTCATCTTTGAACGTGAAACTATCTTAAACGTTGTTCGTCTATTCCGCAGCTTCTTTGCCGCTCCTAATCCTTTTGTTTTTCTACCCATAACATATAACCTTTTTAATTGAATTTTTTATTTTATTGCACTTTCACATCGACAGCAAAAAATCGCTTTACCGCCCGATTAATCATGTCTAAATTCTTGCTTTCCCTACCTATTAATAAACTTTTTGTTTTTTTATTCGAATCTGATAAAATCACTTCTTTCTCTTTAACTTCTATTCGCTCAACTTTCAGAGGATAAATCACATTTTTCACAAACTGTGCCACATTATCATTATATTCAATCATCCTAACCCTCTTGCCAAATTCCTGTTGAAATCGCTGCACATTAATTCCTCGTTCTCCTATTGCCTTACCAATCTCCCCTACTGCAACGACAAAATAATACATATCATTCTCTTTAAACCCATCAATAACCCGAGCATGTGTAACCCTCTCGACGATAGAACAAAGACCTAATACCTCCTGATCCAACTTTAACCTATTCATAATTCATTCCTAAATGTTATAAATTTATCAACCCATTTATTCAGCAATCGCAAGCACAGACACAAAAAAATTCTTCTTGCAAAAAACTCCTAATTCCTCATTAGAATAAGCCATATCCACC
>CAXNDX010000061.1:0-7001 GCA_964201585.1 Candidatus Woesearchaeota archaeon
ATTGCACTTCCAAACGCTCCTACTGGTATAATTATTGCATCAATTACATAACTTGGAGTAATTCTTCCTTTCCATCTTTCCATATCTACTCTCTCTGCCCACGGATATTGTTGTCCCTCATAAGGACCATAAGAGTTTTCTGCTTTTGCTATTGATGTTAATGCTGAACCTATTTGACCAACAGAAGCAACAACAAGTGCTGTTTTTGTTGCATCTTCGCCAATTAATGGTTGGCCTGTTTGTGCATGATAAATTCCTGCTCCCACTGCTCCAATAGTTCCAGCTAATGAGGTTACAAACCCTCCTAATTCTATCGTTGCACGAATACAACTCGTATCTACCATTTTTTCTAATTTGCTTTTTGTCATCTTTCATCATCTCATTTTTTAATTAACCGTTCATCCCTCCCTCCCCTCCCTCTTTCTACAAATAACACTCTCCTCTTGGCACATATTTTCGCCCTTGCAATGCCTCAGCTGCAATTTCATCTAACACTCTTGCTTCTGCTCCACAATCCACCCATAACACTGGCACAAATCGTTGCACCGCAAATTGCTTTTTAACCTCTGCATCATGTTCGCACGCAACTAATCCCACATCTCCTCTTCCTCGCACTCGCATTCCTTCTCGAATATAATCAAACCCTGGGCTTGCTCCTTCCACACCAAGATATGCTACCATACTATCAATTCTTGGCAACAACGAATCAATAATTTCTGCACAAGAACCCATGTGCAATAATCGATACGCATCTTCCATTCGTTGCGGCACTTTTCTCCATCCATCCAATCGGCTTGCCACAACAAACACATCCCTTGTCTCACCTTCATACAACCCTATCGGTGAATATCGCAGCGGCACATGACTTACAATTGCAGTTATTGGTTTAACCACTCGTTCTTGTACTAGCTCTCTTTCTTTTATTGTTTCTACTGTTACTAATCGTTCCAACTCCAATTCAAATGATTTCATTTTCTTTCCTCCACTATTCTATTTCAATCACCACTTCTCCATCAAGCGAGCGCAGTAACCCTTCTCTGAACACGCTATTTTATATCCTTACTTATCTATGCACTCAATTACGCTGTATTCTCCTTTAGTGAGGGTAAATCCTGTCACTGTGTCACAGACTATTGGCACTGTAACCTCCTTAATTCGGTATACCACCCCTGAGCGCGGACTTTGAACAATTTCCGTTTCTTCTTTTGCACCACATCCCCCTAACACCGCCACTAATCCTAATCCTGCAATCATTGTTTTCATTTTTGTATCAATCATTTTGTTTCACCTTTTGCATTTATTTACTATTCAATAATAACTAAATAGTAGAATTACTATATTAAATAATCCCTCAATTTTTCATTCAAAATAAGAAAATTTATAAAGAAAAGACACTTTAAACCTAAAATATGCCTAAAATATTCAAACTCGACCAAAAAGACAAAAAGATTCTGGCTGCTTTAGACCTCAACGCCCGTGAAAGCAATTCCCTCATCGCCAAACAACTCCAACTCAGCAAAAACATCACCAACTACCGCATCAATCAGCTTGAACAAAATGGTATAATCAAAAAATACAAAACCATTATTGACTTCTCAAAAATACCGCTCACTTACGTTCGTGTCTATCTCGACTTGTATGAATTTCATCCCGAAAAAGAAGATGAACTAGTTCAATACTTTCTCAAAGACAAAACCTCTTCTTTCATCGCCCGAACTGTTGGTAATTGGGATTTCGTCATCTACTTTAGCGTCCCTCAGCTCTCCCTATTCTCTGAACAATGGTCAAAATTCCTCGAACGTTTCCGCCATATCATCAAAGAATATAACACGAGTATCATCATCAAAGACATGCTTTTCCCTAAAGCCTATCTCTTAGATAAAAAACAAGACACCAGTAACATCTTTTGGGAACGCGGCACTTCCGAGCCAATTGAACTTGACGAAACCGATAAAACAATCCTCACTCTTCTCAGCCAAAACGCGCGTATTCCTTTAACCGAAATCGCTAAACACCTCAACCTCGGAAGTATGGCCATTATTTACCGCATTAAACTTCTCCAAAAAAATAAAGTCATTCTCGGTTACCGAACCGAATTAGACTTCGCCAAACTCGGCTATGAATATTATAAAGTCGATCTAGAATTAGAAGACCCAAAAATCATCAAAGACCTCTTACATCACTGTAAAGCCCAACCTAATGTCATCTCTGTAACCAAAGCCATTAACGATAACATCGAATTCGAATTTGATTTAGAAACCAAAAACTTCGACACATTTCTACAATTCATGGACCATCTCAAACACCTCTTCCCCCGCGCCATTCGTGACTATAAATATTTGAAATACGTTGAGATATTGAAGAATAATTAATTTCTTAATTTGGTACATATCCCTCAGCTTGCTGCGATTGGGATCTTTTTTTTAGTAAAAAAGCAAAAAATCAACCAATATATTTAAATACTTTAAAATATTTTAACGTACGTATGCAAACAACCCAAATAAGTTTAACCTTAACCGAACCATTATTGCAAGCGTCTAAAGAATACTCGCAAGAATATGGCTACCGCACAATTCAAGAATTTATTATCGATCTTCTCCGACAGAAAGTCATCATCGAAAACGCGACGAGATACCGCGAAATCGAAGAACGCATGAAAAAGAATATCGGCGTTAAAAAATTAAGTCAAAAAGACGCCTTGAGTTATATTCGAGGATTGTAACGATGTCGTACACTATTGAGTTTAGTGACGAATTTGACTCATCCATGAAGAAACTTAAAAAAAGAGATAAAGTTCTCTTTGAACAAATCCAAAAAAAATTAATTGACATAATTCAAAATCCTGAAAACTTTAAACCATTACGTAACGTTCTCGCTGGCTATCGTCGTCTTCATTTTGGCAGCTTTGTTCTCATTTACACCATTGAAGAAGACATTGTTCGCATTATCTCTCTCGATCACCACGACAAATCGTATTAGCCTATCATTAACTATCCCCCATCAATTTCTCAACCAAAATCTTCATAAACCCTCTCTATAATTTATCCATCAACATGTCCATCCGCTCCAAAAAAGATTTAGAAGTCGAACTCAGTAAACTCCAAGGATTCACAAATCCTTCATTTGAATTAGAACAATACCAAACCCCCTCTTCTATCGCTGCCGAATGGATCTGGAACATGGCCATGCTCAGTGAAGTCGCCGGAAAAACCATCCTTGACGCCGCCTGCGGTCCCGGCATTCTTGGCCTTGGCCTATTGTTGATGGGTGCCAAAAAAGTCTACTTCCTTGACAAAGACCAAAATATCATCGTCATCTGCCAACAAAACTACCACACCCTCGAAAAAGAATACGAAATTGGTCAAGCCGAATTCATCACTGCCGACATCTCATTATTCGACGAAACCGTTGACATCGTTGTACAAAACCCCCCTTTTGGTACAAAAACCGCCCATGCTGACAAAAAATTCCTCGAAAAAGCTTTTGCTACTGCAAATATCGTGTACTCCATGCACAAATACTCAACCAACACATTTATCGACGCCATCACCAAAGATTATAACTTCAACATCACTCACCTCTGGCGCTATGAATTCCCCCTTAAAGCCACATTTGCTCACCACACAAAACCTGTGGAATATGTTGATGTTGCCTTGTGGCGAATGGAAAAAATTGATCATGACAGATTAATAATTAGTACTTAAAAGTAGTTCAAATTCAAAACATTTATAAATAATTCTTTACTCCATCAAAAAAACGGAGAATTTCACTCATGACTTTAGAAACAATTACCGATAACTTCCAAGCCGCATTTGAACAATGTGTTCCAGGCACTATGTGTCACGCTGACGAATTAATGAACGAACGTAGAAATAATATTCAATTACGAGAACAAATGTTTTATTCCGCTGATGGTTGCGTTTATTATGTAGAAAACAAAAAGCCTACCTTACGAATCACACGAGAAAGATTTAACCCCATTCTTAAAAACATTAATGATGTGTTTGGACAGTTATTAAATCAAGATAATTATCGCCTCTCTCGGGATGATTTTATTATAATGAATGCAATAGGGGTAGGTCCAGATAAACTTACAATTGACTTAACAAAATTAACATTGAAAGGTAATGGGAAAGATTGGCGTGGCCATGATAGGGGGTGGAGTTATTATGAGATTTCTACACACACACCATCATTCTTTAATCGAGGGTATGATAAATTAAATTTCGAAGAACGAAAATTAGCAGAGAGTGTATATGGTCAAGATAATGACTTTGTAGAGAATATAAAAATGCTTAATGATGCAGGTATTAAACAAACAAGAATCTATGTATTAAGCCCCAAATACGTTCAAAAACATGCAAAAGAATATGCAATTGTGCGACCTCCATTGCTGTGGGACTTCAATCATCATTCTAACTTTGATGCGTGTGGCTATTTCATAGTTGGTAATGTTAACGTACGTGGCGTTCGCAAACAATAATTATTATCATTATATCTTTTCTTTCAATCTATCTATTTCTTTCCACAAACCTTTAAAAAACAACACTTATATTTCTTATTATAATGCTTGCACAAAACCAATACCATTCTTATAACTTAGGTGAACTTCCACTTGGCTGTCAATACTGCGTCAAAGGGGAAAAGCTCGTCGTCTTCGTTACTGGCATCTGCCCTCGCACCTGCTACTTTTGCCCCGTCTCTGATCATAAATACAATCATGACCTCTCCTACGCCAACGAACGTAAAAGCACCACAACAGAAGACCTCATCAAAGAAGCTGAATTAATGAATGCGAAAGGCGCAGGCATCACTGGTGGCGACCCTCTAGCCAAACTCGATCGCACTCTCCTCTATATAAAAAAATTAAAAGAAACATTCGGTAAAGACTTTCACATCCATCTCTATACCTCTTTAAACCTCGTCACTGAACACACTCTCCAACAACTTTCCAGCACCGGCTTAGACGAAATCCGCTTTCATCTCGATCTCGAATCCGATCGCTTCTGGAAAAAACTCGAACTCGTCCGTCGTTTTCCCTGGGATATCGGCGTCGAACTCCCTTTAATTCCTACCAAAGAAAAAGAAACCATAAAAATAATTGATTACATCCAAGATAAAGTTCAATTTATCAACCTCAACGAACTAGAAATCGCCGACAACTCCCAAAGTAAACTCGCCGAAATGGGCTTTGTGACAAAAGCCCAATTCAGCTACGCCATCAAAGGCTCTGTCGAACTTGGCCTTCGTTTACTCAATTACATCGAAACAAATAAATATCCGCTTAAAGTACACGTCTGCACCGCAAAACTCAAAGACGCAATCCAATTAACCAACCGCTTGAAAAAGGAGAGTGAAGGCATGAAACAACCATTTGATATCGTAGATAAAAACGGCGTCTTAATTCGCGGCGCCATATACTTACCCGAACTAGCACCTGGATTTGATTACAGAAAAAAACTCTCTGAACTAACAGAAGACCAACAACAACAACTTCTACACAAACTCCAATCCCTACACCAACAACTAAAAAGTGAACTCTCACTAACCGACCAAGACCTCTTTCTTGACACAGAAAAATATCGTCTTCTCTTATCAGCCAAAAACGCCCGCATCCATTCAACAAAAATAAAACAACACAACCTTCTTGTTGCAAGAGTAGAAGAAATGCCAACCGCCGACCAATTAGAATTAGAAGTTGAATTTTTGTAATTGAAACTAGTTTCACCAGTATTCTTTTAAGGGATTTCACTCTTTCTTTCTTCCATGAAATCACAAAAAACACATTTGATGTCAATAATTGTACTCCTCTTATTCACCCTCTCAACTATCTGGGCGCAGGGCGAAAACACCACTTCTGATATATCTATCATGGGACACGATATGTCAAGCCATGACCACGCTACTATGATGGACCATGACATGAATATGAATCATAATATGGGTGCTATGGATCATAATGAGAATCATGATATAAAGAGTATGACCTCAGAACAAAACCAAGTATCGCCATCCCTTTTAGACGAATCTCTCCCTCACGCTCATACTGACTCTCCATCCTCCCTCCCCTCCGCCACTCACTCAGACCAACCAACAGAAAAATCCATCAACTGGCTAAATATGATTCTCATCCTCATATTTATCACGGGCACAATCTTCTTCATTCGCAGCATCCAAGGAAAAGACCTATTAGAATATAATCTACTCAAACGCCTCGCCAAAAGTAAACTCTACCCTGGAATCATCCAATTTCCCACTTTTATTTTATTTGGCTTTATCATCTATTACTTTTTTTTCGGCTCGTTCTTCTATGCCAATAACCCTGGTTCCATTCTTGCCTGGACACTCTGGTGGCCTCTTGTGCCGTTAACATTTATTTTGTTTGGTCGCATTTGGTGCGTTGCCTGCCCTCTTCCCATCATCGGCGACTTCATCCAAAAATTCACTCATCCTACACGAAAAGCCGGCAACTTCCTTAAAACCTACGGCATCTGGATCGTGGATGGATTATTTATTTTAATCACTTTATTTGATCGCCTCTATGGCATGGTTGAAACCCCTTGGTTATCTGGAACAGTTTTTGCCCTTCTTCTTGCAGGTGTTCTTGTCATCTCTTTGCGCTACGAACGCCGTACCTTCTGTAAACACCTCTGCTTTTTAGGTGGTGTGAGCGGCAACTACTCCATGCTCTCAACACTCTCCATTGAATCAAAAGATAAATCCGTCTGCAACAAATGCAACGTCAAAGCCTGCTACTTTGGCTCAGGTAAAGCCGACCCCTGTACATATTTTAATGTTATCCCAACTAAAGAAGGCATGCGCAACTGCACTCTGTGCGCCGACTGCATCAAAAACTGCCCCAATGACAACGTCTCTTTACGTATCCGCAGCGTTGCCTCTGAATTATGGAGCCATGTCCGCGTCAGTTTTTCCGAAAGCTTTTTTGCCAAATTAATGGTCGGTGTCGTCATTATCCAAAACCTTGGCATGCTTGCTTTGTG
>CAXNDX010000062.1:0-6897 GCA_964201585.1 Candidatus Woesearchaeota archaeon
ACTCGCATTGTAAAACCAATTTAAATACCATGATCACCAACCTCACTCAAAAAAAGACCATCTCACAAATAGAACTCAGCGCAAACACATTCCTAAAACAAGCCCTAGGTTTAATGTTCCATCGCAAACACAACCTCATCATGACCTTCCCCTCTCCTAAAAAAATCTCCCTGCACAACTTCTTCGTCTTCTACCCCATCGACATCCTCCTCCTCAACGAAAAAAAAGAAATAATAGAAATCAAACACAACTTCAAACCATTCACATTCTATAAAGCAAAACAAAACGCAAAATACGTCATCGAACTCGCCAACAGAAACAACAACTACCAGCTCAACGACAAACTAGACTTCTAAAATCACACTAATTCTAACAATAGAAAAATAATTCTCCAAAAAGTGTATACCTAACTACAACACAACCCTAAATACATCACCCCATTTTGAGAGTACATGAAATGGAAAACAACCCTAAGCACACTTGGATTAATAACATCTATCAGCGGCGCAACACTTGCCGGTGCCTACTACCACAACGAGATCAAACAATCTCTCACCCAAATTCTCCCTGCCAGATATTCAGAATACTTGGAAAAAACATCAACTCCAAAAACCTCCTCAAAACCAATTTCCGCGCCACAGCCAATTTCCGCTCCAAAACCCATTCCCCCGCCAATCGACTACGAAAAAATTATCGACCAGAAAGTAAACCAAACAGTAGACCAAAAAATCAAGCAAGCCTACACAAAACTAGAACAGACCGTCGACCAAAAAGTAAACCAAAAAATTGAACAGACCGTTAATTACCGAATTAATGCCTTAGAACTCAAAGTCAACACCCCGCATTCTTCAGCAACTCTTCCCGCAAACGCAACAGAAACAGAAGAAAACAATAAAGAAACAGGAAACAGATTTAGCCAAGCCTACGACGAAACAATCGACGTAATAAGAAAAAGACAAAAAAATAACAAAAAAAAGAAAGCAATTAAGCTCCCAACTCCCCTTCCGTCAATCCTTTTCGTTGAATGATCCCATTTCGCACTCTATCCTGCAACTCGTATGGTAAGCGCTCAAACATCTGATCAACTAACGAACTGCTTCCTCGCCCCTCAGTACCAGATCGCAAATCCGAACTCCATCCAAGCAATTCTCCTACCGGCAATTTTGCCGTCACAACAACTTGATCCGCTTCCTGCACCATATCAAGCAATTGACCACGCTTTGACGTAACAAGTTTCGAAATCTCCCCGGTATACTCCGAAGGCGCTTCAATTCTCATAATTTGTAAAGGCTCAAGCATCATTGGCCCCGCCTGCATAACTGCTCCTCGAATACCTTCCCGCACCGCTGGATACATCTGCGCCGGCCCTCGGTGAATCGCATCCTCGTGCAAATTACAATCCGTCAATGTAACGCGAAGACCATTACACGGCTCTTTTGCCAGTGGACCTTTCTTCATCACATCTTCAAACATATCAAGCACCAGTTCCATAATCTCGTTAATATAGACAATGCCTCGTGTCGCATCCACAAACATATTTCCATCTTTAATTGCTTTCACTTGTAATGCCTGCTTCGTATCCCAGCCGCACTCATCACGTAAAAAAGTAACAGCCAAATCCTCACGCTTCTTAAACCGTCCAACGGGTAATCGGCCTTCTTTAATACCTTGCACAATCACAGCATCAAGTGGCTCAACTTTAAAATACAACTTATTATGTTTATTCGGCGATTTTCCCTCTACTTCCGGACTTTCTTTTGTCACCGTCTCACGATAGACAACGATAGGAGCACTAGTCTTAACTTCTACACCTTTCTCTGTGATAATCCTATTCTCAATAATCTCTAAGTGCAGCTCTCCCATACCTGAAATCAAATTCTGCCCCGTTTCTTCATTAATCTCAATTCTAACCGACGGATCTTCCCGCGAAACTTTTCGCAATACTTCAATCAATTTCGGCAAATCTCCTTGCTTTTTTGCTTCAATTGCTTTCGTAATCACCGGTTCAAAAATATGTTTTAATTCTTCAAATGGCTGATCGGGTTCAAGAGTTATTGTCTCTCCTGCAAATCCTAAAATCCCCGAAATTGCGAGTACATTTCCTGCCGGAAGCGACTCCATAATTTCCGGTTTAACCCCATTATAGATATAAACATTCTGAATTCTCTGCTTCTGCTTTGCGTTATTTAAATACACTTCCATTCCGCTTCGCACCGTGCCACTAAACAACCGTCCCGCAGAAATGTCCTTCCCTGATTTAGGATCAATTACAATTCTCGTAATCACAAACGCTAACTTTCCATTTGGATTACTATTAATTAAATCTTTTCCTAACTCTGAATCAGGATCCCCATGCCAAATCTTTGGAATTCTATATATTTGCGCATTCACTGGATCAGGCAGATGCTTGATAACCATATCTAAAATAACTTCATGTAAAGATGCATTCTCCCACACCCATTTCACTCGTTCTTCATGCTCCATTTCATAAATTTTTAAAATATCAGAAAACTTCACCTTCTTCTTCGCCATATACGGAAATGATAACGCCCAATTCTCACGCGCCGAACCAAACGCCACACTTCCATCCTGTACATTTACTTTCCATTTTTCTTTATATTCCGGTTCCGCAATCCGCTCAACCATATTATTAAATAACGTCATCAACGACATAACTCGTTCTGCAATCTTCTCAGGAGACAACTTCAACTCTTTCACTAACCGATCCATCTTATTAATAAATAATACCGGCTTCACTCGCTCACGTAACGCCTGTCGAACAACCGTCTCCGTCTGTGGCATAATCCCTTCAACCGCACAAATTAAGACAACCGTTCCATCAACCGCTCTCATCGCTCGTGTGACATTACCACCAAAATCAACGTGACCCGGTGTATCAATTAAATTAATCAAAAAATCTTTATTATCATACTCATGAATCATTGATACATTTGCGGCATCTACTGTCATTAATCGCTCTTGCTCATCAGCATGCAGCCACGTCGCCATTCCACCTTCCAATTGTCCAGCAAATTTAGAAGCCATCTTCCCTGACGCTGCAAGTAAATTGTCTGTAAACGCTGTTTTACCATGATGAATGTGTGCACTTGTACAAATATTTCGAATATGTCTTGGATCCTGCGTAATCTTCGCAACCATTTCTGTCATTACATCTGCCATTATTTGATACCTCGCTAAGTAATATTATTTTTATTAACAGTAGTTAATCATTATTTTAATTATTTATATCCTCTGAAAATGCATTCAAAACACATGCACTTCATGTACTGTCATATAAGTATGCAGCTCCTCTGCTTTAAACCAAAGAGCAACTTCCAACTTTGCATCCTCCACACTTCCTGACGCATGAATCACATTTTGAATCGCTTTCTCGCTATCATCCGCGTGGCTATAACTCACATGCGAAAAGTCTCCCCGTATTGTTCCGGGTAATGCCGCTTTAGGTTCCGTACTTCCGCACATCTTACGCACATTCTCAACCACATTCACACCTTCGATACACAACGCCATTACTGGCCCAGTTGTCATAAACGAAAGCAATAACTGCAACACTTTTTCTCCTCGTCTCTTACCCACCTGACCAATCTCCTCATAGTGCTTCATCCCAAGCTTCTGATCAATCCACACCATCTTTGATCCAACAATCTTCAACCCCGAATCCTCAAAACGTGAAATAATCTTACCCATTATCCCCCGTTTCACCGCATCCGGTTTTAACAATACAAGCGTTCGTTCAATCATTATCATTCACCTGCAATCAATTGAGCCTCTACTCCTCTTTCTTACCAGCGTGTGCACCTAATGACCCAACACCTTTCTTATGCTCTCGTCGATATTCCTGCGTCCATGCCGTTTGCAATGGCTTTCGTTTTAATTTCAACGTATTCTTCTCACACTTCTTGGAACAATAATTATCTATCTTACCACTGGTAAACACAAACATTACTCCCGTTCCTTTCTCTATTTGATCTCCACAAAATGAACATTTTGGCATTTAAATCACCTTTTCAAATTAGTTTTATATTAGCGTAGTTAATATTAACTCCTCGCTCCCCGTGGTGAACTTTTACCACCACTTCGCGCCCCGCCTTTGCCGCCACTCTTACCGCCGCCGCTTTTACTTCCACTACTGCCTCCACTGCTTGCCCCCGGCCCTCCTTTTCGTGGCGGTCCTCCTGCTCGTTGTGCTTCAATTTCTGTTTCCATCAACATTAAAATATCGCCCACTTGTATTGGCCCTTTCACATTTCGTCGAATCGCTTTATTTTTATCTCGTCCATCAAGAATCTGACACATCACCTGCGTTAACTCTCCTCGTGTACCCGCTCGCGTCACTAATTCTTTAACTTCTGCTGGAATCCCATCAAAAAATGTAATTACTCCTTCCACTCGTTCCTCAGCTTGCACTGGTTTCCCCTGTGCTCCCGGCGCACCACGTGATCCCTGGGAACCTTGTACAGCCTGCGCACCCTGTTCTTTTGCAATTTCTTGTTTTTTTCCCATTGCAAATCACCTTAAGATCGTTTTAAAAATTCAATTGCCTGCTTCGCATCGCCCTCTTTCACAATCGCCACTGCTGCTGTACCAAGAGCCAATCCCGCCGCTGCCCCCAAATCATCTTTCTTGCTGACAACAAAACAAGGCACATTCTTCTCTTTACATAATAAAGGTAAATGCATAATAATTTCTTTTGGCGTCACATCTGCTGCATACGCAACTAACTTCGCATCCCCTTTCTCAATAGCTTTTGTCGCTTCATTTGCTCCTTTGCGAATTTTACCGCTTGTTCGTGCCACTTCAATTGCTTCTAATACTTTTGCTTCATCTGCCATAGTAAATCCCTCATATATTTTATCGTTTTATTTTATAACTTTATTTTTTAAATCTCGATTTTATTTTAACCAACAACAATCAACAAGATAAGAAAGAATTACTCTTCACTTACCTCGTGGCTACCATATTAAATACAGCCAACTCATTGGTATATTTCTTCAAAATGAAGCCTATTTATAAAGGTTACTCTTGGGAAAAAATATTTTGAAAACTAATCGCCTAACCTCCCAAAAAAACCTTTCTTCTCCACTCCAAAATCACAACCTTCTTAAACCAATATTTCCAACCTACATTCGAAAAAAGATGTGTGGCATAATTGGATATATCGGACAAAAAGAAGCATACCCTATCCTCCTCAAAGGATTAGAAAAGTTAGAATACCGCGGCTACGACTCCGCAGGAATCGCCACCTCTCACAATAATAATATTTCTATAATCAAAAAGAAAGGCCGTGTTGAAAATATCAAAACCCATACTCTCCCCGGCACCATAGGAATCGCTCACACTCGTTGGGCCACCCACGGCCCCCCCTCCGACAAAAACGCCCACCCTTTCGTAAGCCAAAACAAACAATTCGCAATAGTCCATAACGGCATCATCGAAAATTATTTGGAACTCAAAGAACAACTCCGCAACCAAAATATCCAATTCACCTCAGATACCGATTCCGAAGTCATCGCCCACCTCATCGAACTCAATTACACAACAACCAACGACTTCAAACAAGCCATCCTTAACACCATCCACCAACTCATCGGTGCCTATGCTTTTTGCGTCATCAACACCCACACAAATGAAATCATCGGTGCCAGAAACGGCTCACCGTTAGTCATCGGCATCGGAAAAGATAACAACGAACATCAAGAACATTTCCTCGCCTCCGACATCTCCGCATTCATCGAACACACAAAACAAGTAATCTACCTCAACGACTTCGAATGCGCAAAAATCACCCCAACCAATATCGAACTCTTCACATTCCAAAATAAATCAATCACACCTCAACTCAAAACCATCAACTGGAACCTCGAACAATCCCAAAAACAAGGCTACAAACATTTCATGCTCAAAGAAATTTTCGAACAGCCTCACACAATCGAAGAAACAAATAAAGTACCAATCCCGCAAAATATATTGAGTGCATTTAACATAAATCCACCCAAACGCATCATCATCATCGCCTGTGGCACCGCAAGTTACGCAGGCTACATCGCAAAATACCTCATTGAAAAACTCACCAAAATCCCCACCCTCAACGAAATCGCCTCAGAATTCCGCTACAAAGAACCATTAATCAATAAAGACGACCTCATCATCGCCATCTCCCAAAGCGGTGAAACCGCTGACACATTAGCTGCAATCCGTCTCGCCAAACAACACGGCGCACAAACTCTTGGCATCATCAACGTCATCGAAAGCACCATCGCACGAGAAGTAGACCAAGTCATCTACACCCGCGCCGGCCCCGAAATCGGCGTCGCCTCAACCAAAGCCTTCACCGCCCAACTAATTCTCTTATACAAACTCGCCCACACTATCGCAAACATTCCCTTCGACATCACCTCCCTGCTCCCTCTACTGCATCAAACACTTCAACTCAACGACCACATCAAAACCATCGCCAAAAAATATTACCAGTATCATAGCATCATGTACATCGGCAGAAACATCAACTACCCTCTCGCACTAGAAGGCGCATTAAAATTGAAAGAAATCTCCTACATCCATGCCGAAGCCTACCCCGCAGGCGAACTCAAACACGGCCCCATCGCCCTAATCTCCGAAGACACCCCAACCATCGCCATCTGCCCCCAAGACGACTTGTACGACAAAACGTTAAGCAACATCCAAGAAATAAAAGCCAGATCCGGTAAAATAATCGCCATCGCCACAGCAGGAGATACAAAAATATCACAAATCGCAGACGACATCATCTACATCCCTAAAACATATCCCCTCTACTACCCTTTCTTAATCACTATCCCTCTCCAGCTCTTAGCATATCACATCGCAGACATAAAAGAATGCGATATAGATAAACCA
>CAXNDX010000063.1:0-6292 GCA_964201585.1 Candidatus Woesearchaeota archaeon
AAGAAACTATTTATTATATATATTTATTTTCAATATAGTAAATATATATATAATATATAATAATTATAAATTATATAATAATATAAAAAACAACACAAACTAAAATATAATAAATAATAAAAATTATATTAACCAAAGTAATTAATCACCAAAATATTCAACTACTCTAAAATCAAACCACAACCACTCAAAACTCTTTTAGTGCATTCAACATCAGCATTTCAATTCAATATTATTTATTTTTATTAATGTTAAATTTATTTTATTTAAATATTAATTACTTAAATCAACCCCGCTCCAAAACACAAATTAATTTCAAACTATTTTTGATTGCATTTAACTAATTATAGTCTATAATCTGATTCGAAAACCTCCTCTCTTCAAATTAAATTATTATTTATATTATATCATTTTTATCTTTAAATCAATCTTTTTTCTTTCCAAATCATTTCATTTTTTATAAACTATCTTTCCATCAGAAATCAAGGGGTAGGAGAGTATACACTAATTTTTGATGTAAGTACTATTTTTATTCCCACCATATTAGAAACGTTTAAATAGGCCATTATTATTCTACCATTATGGTGTTAGAATCTTTATTTAATCCTTTTATTATAAAAAAAAAACCTTGGGAAATGTTTTTTGCCGGCATGATTTTCACATTTGTTTCATTATTACTCTCATATTTTGTATTTAAAGAATCTGCTGGCTTATTAACTATATTTTTAATTGTATTAAGTACAGTTCCAATTTTATATACCACAATTAAAAATGAAGAAGAATTAGATTTAAAATTAGACCAAGAATGGGCATTATTAAAAGAACATACAAAAGTATTAATTTTTTTAATGTGTTTATTTTTAGGAATAGTTGTTGCCATGACTTTATCTTATGTATTTATGCCTGAATCAATCGTTAATTCTGTATTTGGTATGCAGCAACAAGCCATCTCAAACGTAAATAATAATATTCACGGCGCCGTAACTTTAACCGGCAATGTCACTAAATTCGATTTATTTGGTAAAATTTTATTCAACAATATGAAAGTACTCTTTTTTTGTTTAATATTTTCTTTATTGTATGGTACGGGCGCTATGTTTATTTTAACCTGGAACGCCTCAGTTATTGCCGCTGCTATGGGTAACTTATTCAAGTCAGAACTATCTCAAGCCGCAATTTCTGTAGGTGCAACAGCTACCTCTCATTACTTTAGTGCTGCTACTTTTAGTTTTGTACGTTACATGACTCATGGCCTCTTAGAAATCGCCGCTTATTTTGTTGCAGGTCTCGCAGGAGGCATCATTTCCGTTGCGTTAATCAAACATGATTTAAAAGAAGACAAAGTATTAATTGATTCTTTAGATCTTATTTTAATAAGTATAGGCATTTTATTTGCCGCAGGACTCGTTGAAGTATACATCACTCCTTTAATTTATACATAAATAATTATCTTATTCAACAATTTGCGCCAAACATTATAACACTTTTACTTTTCCAGGACTATTTTGAAAAATATCCCCATTTTTAAGCATCATTTCAATAATTTCTTCTGTATTTTGCAAAGGTGACTTTTCCATAATCTCTTCAATTCGTACCCCTTCACCAGCATCTAAATCCCGTATTAATTGCGTTATTTTTTGATACGGCAAAATAATATTATCCTCAACAACATCTTCCTCTTGTAATTTGTCTTGTTGCACTGTCGAAATTATCGGCTGTTGTCCTTTCTGTTGAATTTGATTTACTAAATCAATTTTCAACTCTTTATTTTCTTGTACTGAAGATAGTTTAAGTTCTTTCAATCGTATTTTTAACCATAACGGGCTTACTTTTTTGACAATTTCCGGCGAAATATATTTTTCTTGGTTATATGTTCGCACTTTTCCCACAACCAACACCACATCTCCTACTTTAAACCGTTCTAAATACTTATTTTCCTCAAAAAAACGCGCAACGATTGTTCCCGTACTATCATCAATCAAAAAATTAGTAATGCTGCCTAACATCTCTTTTTGAATAATAATTGCAATAACATTTAATCGATAAATTTTATGATTATGAATTGTTTGTAAATAATTAGGATTTTGTTCTACTTCCTGAATATATATCCCTGAAAGTAAATCTGCAATATATATTTTCACTGCAATTTGACGTGCATTGTTTCCTTGTTGTGTAATTTCTGTCATCTTTACAATTATAATCTATATTTTATTACAGTTTCTGAATAAACCCTTTTTTCGGTTCAAATATATCGCCTGACCTTCGCAATTTTTCCAAAATATCTTCTGCTGTTTCTTGATTGATATTCTTCTCCTGGGCCGCGTGTAAAATCTGCTCTACAGGAATAATCTTTTGTCCCGTTTGTTCTTCTAATGTATGAATTATATCTTTAAGAATACCTATCGAACTTCGTTGTGTTGCTGTAATTTTACTAGTTAATCGATCAATATCAATTTGGCCCGTATCTTTATCTTTCGCAATCTGGTTCAAACAATAATCAATCATCTCAATTGCTTTTTGTGCATCTTTTTTTGTCACCGTTTTCGACAACCTAATTTTAGCCGACGCCTCAGACAATCGTACCAAACCTTCTAGCTGTCGCGCCGTAATTGGAATAGATTTAATCCCTCCTTCTGCATTCGCTCCTGAATTTCGCATACTAATATAATATTCTTTCAACTCCTCCACTGCCTGGTCTGTCATTTTTGGATGCATTTTCTGCCGCACATACGCAAAATATTTTTTTAATAACGTAGTTGGGATTTCTGATTGCGCTTTTTCTGGATTTTGATGTAAACTCAAAATAAACGAAGCTGTAAGCTCATCTTTTTCCCTGTTTGGAAGATCTTTAATTGGGAAAATAAGATCAAACCGGTTAATTAATGTAGGAGGCAAGTCAATTTGTTCCGCAATAATCCCATACGGATCAAATCGTCCAAATTTTGGATTTGCAGCTGCTAATACTGTCGTCTCACATCGCAATGTCGCTTGGATATTTGCTTTAGCAATACTAACTGTTTGTTGCTCTAAAGCCTCGTGCAACGCCGACCTATCCTCTTTCCCCATCTTATCCATTTCATCAATAATCGCAAAACCTTGATTCGCCAATACTAATGTTCCCGCTTCCAAGCTCCATCCTCCTAAAAACTCATCTTTCACAACCGACGCAGTTAAACCCGCCGCCGTCGCACCTTTTCCTGACGTAAACCTCGCTTTTGGCGCAATTTTAGTCATACGTTTCAGTAATTGCGATTTACCTGAATTATGAGATACAATACCATTGGCAATAAACATATGTGTTTTTGGCACTTCAAAATCATATACGTCTCGTATTCCTGCTTTTTCAATTGAAACAATTTTTTCATACCGTTGTGGTGTTTTGCGCATCTGCTGCTCACTTTTTTCATTTAAGCTCTTAACCACTTCTCGCAGTTTTTTTTGTTTTTTATGCGAAGCAAATCCAATTTTTAATGCAAAAATTTTAATATCATAACTACGTCGAATACATAAATTATCTTCTATAATTCTTCCTTGTATTCCAAAATATAACAACAACAATTGTACATCTGCTAACAATTCACGATTTTTTGCTTTTAATTGTACTGACGTTTTACCTCGTCCCGTACTAAAACAACAGCCATCAGCTTCAAACAACCAACATAAAAACGAACTCACTACATCTAACGGACTCTCAAACACAAACTCTGGCACTCGTTTTTTCTCTAAAAAGAGCAAATTTTGCGTAACTTCCCTGCTATTCATCTCAAGCGTATACAATGGCATCGTTCTCCTAATCTCTCGCAACGTTCCATCTTTCTCTGTGATCTCACCTCTATTTTTAGGCGTCGTTGTATGAACTATACTTTTTACCCTAAACACACTTTTCCATAATTGTTGGAGTTGCTCAATCAAATCTTTTTCTTCCTCATTGATATAACATGTTATTGTATATCCTCGCGAATGAACATTTCCATCCCCAATAATGTACCCGCACAACGCCCCTAATTCTGTCGTATATTTTAGAGGTAAAACCACCTCTTCGTTCAACTTTCCCGACGTTCGCTTTACTTGTTTAAAACCTGTATCACGATAAGAATTAATCACACACGGGATTTTAGGCATCACGCGTATTTCCATCCCTTCTTTCAATGCATCAGTTCGTGTCCATCCTTTCTTAGTTAACAACGGATGATTATAAGTGCAAATAATTGATTTCCCCGTTTCCGTCGTCACGTGTAAAGTAGGATATTGCTTGTATACTTGAAAATTTGCAGTATAATCATACGGCAGCTCTGCTTGATTTTTACGAATCACACTCACTAATTCTCGCAGCGGCTGTAAATGATCTTTTCCCACTGTTTGGATCTGTTTCATCCCTTTATGATAGAACGACACACGCGATTCCCCTGCAATACACCCTGGGTCCCCAATTAAAAGTACGTGCATATCCCCTCTCGTCACCACTCCATCCGGCCTCTCTTTCTTACATCCTCCTGCCAGTTGTAACACTAACGCCTCTTTCACTTTATCATGCCCATAGATCGAAGGCGCAATCGAACCAGCTAACACTGAAAGCACATTCGGATTTTTTGCAATTTTTTTAATCTCTTCTAACTCTTTCTCATTCACTGCAATATCAAAAATTTCATCCTGCATCGGTTCCACAAAATTTGCTTCTACAATTAAATCATATTTAACTGATTGCCCGCCCGTTTTAAGTACAATCGGCACTTCTGCCAACCATCCAACTACTCTCACTCTTGAACCTGGGCTGCTTCTTCTCTCCGTAATCGGTGTAACCAAATCATCTTTTAAAAATACATTAATTCGTTTCGGCTGTGCCGACGAATCCAAATCGTCTGGCGACTCTTCTAACACCAACCCTTGTCCATCTACTAATTCTTTTGAAATCTCTTTAAATTTTCCTTTCCGCCCACAACTGCACCTGCTCGGCTCTCGATACTTTTTATCTGCCTGAAGCACATTTAGAATATTGCCACAAGAGGGACACTCAAACTTTGCTGCGGTCACATGCGGCCGTACATCTGATTTTTGCCGCACAATTCCCTCCATCCAAATAATCTTATTCAAATGCTTGCTTCGAATCTCACTCACCAGCACTTTTTGTGATTCTGGCAGATTCTTTAATCTCACTGCAAATTTTGATATTTTTTTCGGCAAATCAAAATCTTTTATCGCCAATTCCGCCGCTTTAAGCAGCTCCTCTGGCGTTTCTAAAATTTCCTCACAAATCTCTGTATTAAATTTAATTAACAACGAAAAATCCAACACTAAAAAATTATTTCCTTTTCGCACCGCTTCTAAGAGCTCTGGATAGTAATTCTGTTCAATAAAGTCCCGAAATACTTTTATTTGCTCGTCTACTTCCATTAACCCTCCAACTCCCATTTAAATAAGAGCATGTTGCATAACAACCTTTTTTTATAATAAACTAGGAGAAAAATAAAAAATAAAATGGCCCTTTTAAAGATTTAGGTTGTAAACTTTATGCTTTTGCCGGTAACGATATCTTTTTCAGATTTTCAATCAACTTATCTGTCGCATCATTAACTGCTTGCTCTGTTTTCGTACCTGTACAGACAATTTTTCCATTACTAAACAACAGAAATGTCGCATTCGTTCCTTTTAACTTATGTACTAACCCTGGAAACTGTTCCGGTTCATATTCTGTATTAGGCAGCTTGAGACCCAACACGTTCAAATTCAAATCCATCCCTATACTTCCTGAAGCAACAATATTTTGCACCGTAATTTCCGGCTTAATCGTCACATTAATATCTAACCGTTTCAGGCTTTTAATAATACTTTGGATACTTCTATCTACATCTTCAAGCGTTCGTGCTCCCGTACACACCACTTTGCCGCTTGAAAAGATCAATGCCGACGTTTTTGGCTCTTTAATTCGTAATACCAGCCCTGGAAACTGTTCTGGGTTATATTCCGTATTTGGCAGTGTTGCCGCCATCTTTTCTAACGGGATTTCTTTCTCCAATGCTGTCGACACAACAATATTTACAATTTGAATATTCTTCTTAGCTTCTCGCTTAGCTTCTTTTTTTGCCATATGATGTCCCCCTTGCTTAGTGATTGATTACTTTATAAACCTTTAAAAAGAGGGCCAGAGTATTTAAATATTACCTTTATAAATGATAATTTGTTTAAAAAGCATATAGTTTATATATACTTCCTCTGCAGGTTCGGAGCTTCTAAGAAAAAGCAGAGGCCTATTCCCTAACTCGTTCTTCTCTTGCATGCAGATATTATTTTTGCA
>CAXNDX010000064.1:0-6276 GCA_964201585.1 Candidatus Woesearchaeota archaeon
CTCTCTAAAAAGAAAGCCGTCTCCCGTTTATCAAAACCCGTTAATACGCAAAGTTTCATACTTTTCTTTTTAAATTCTTGTAAACTTTCAAGAACATGATCAATCACAACAAACTTCTCCATAACCGTAATTGGAAAAAGAGATTGAAACAGCGTAAAACACTTCTCAATTTTCTCCTCAACATCAAAACTAGAATAAGACCCACGTACCGCCACCTCAACATTCTTCATTTGCCCTTGGCCAAACACATTAATCACATCTTGTTGATTAGAGAAAACAATGCCTTGCTCAAGCAACGCAACACGTAACGCTTCTAAAATGGCCTCATCCGTCTTAACTAATGTCCCCCCCACATCAAATATAAGAGCTTTAATCATTTTTATTCAAAGATTGTATAATCGCCTCTTCCGCCTCTCTCAACTCATCCAAATTATTAATCTCCCGAAACAATAAATCATTTGCATCAAGCGCATAAAACGGCACTTTAGTTAACACATACCGCATAAGTCCATGGCAATGCTGATTTTTATCTCCCTGAGCAATAAATCCAGAAACTCGCTCTTTCATCACCACTATTGCTGCGGGGGACAACTTCGCCATCCCACTTCCTCGCCCCTGCGCATTAGGCAGATCCGCTTTATCCATTTTAATAACTCTATCCCCATCAAGGATAACTTGCTCCATGGATGCATCCAGCTTAACTTTCTTATCAACGAGAATAGCATTCTCAAAAGAACTTTCTTTCAACCGTTTAATCAACGGTGCAAACAACACAATGTCACAATTAAGATGAATATACGGCTCATTACCAATTAAACTTCTCGCCTGCCAATACGAATAACTGCTGTTGGTAGACGCAAACTCCATATTTAACCCAAACGTGAACGTCATCTGTTTATATTTCTCTTTTGATTCTAAAAATGCCAGAATTTTCTCTTTTTTGTAGCCCAACACCATCGCCACTTCAGTAATGCCATTGGCCATCAACGCATCTAATTGATATTCTAAAATTGGTTTTCCATTAACAGGAACCAAGCATTTAGGAAGTTCCGTGGTAATTTCTCCGAGTCTGCTTCCAATACCCGCTGCTAAGATTAATGCTTTCATTGTTTAACCAACCCATATTTAATTCCATTTTGAATTAAACCAATATTCTCAGTAACCATACCAATTTTTTGCAATTCCAATCTATCCTCAGAAGTATCAACTTTTACAATACTCAATTCAGGAATATCGATAACATCTTGATTTAAATTTTCTGCAGTATTTTTTATCAAATCATAGAGATCCATCGTTGCCGCCGCATGCTCTAAACTCTTAGGAAGAGTTTTTCTTTTTTCCAAACGTCTTATAATCACATCATCTGCTGCAACATCACAATGAACAACAAACAATTGATACCCATGCACTTGTGCTAAATCATAAATTTTCTTCCTTGAATCAAACTTATTAAAATTTCCATCCAAAATAAGATTAGTTTTCTTCCACTTCATAACCGTATTAACCCGTTCAATCATTTGTCCATATATAGCCTCTCGTTCTTCTTTAGAATATAAATCTACCAACCCCAACTCTTCTCGTAAATTAAAAGTGGAAAGGAGTGCCGTACGTCCAAACTGTGAACAATATTTTTGTAATGCTCGAGACATCGTCGTCTTGCCAGTAGCAGGATAGCCATACATTAAAGCAACAAAAGGTGTTCTCACCCCAAACACTTTCTGCGCCAACGCTAAATCTTCCTTCGTATCCACCTCACTCCAACGTAAACCAGTAATATTTACACCAAACATAGGAATATATTTTGCCACATCATTGAAAATATTATAAACAGTAATCCTCTTCTTTCCCGCAGCAATATCTTCATCAAGTAATCGTAACACCTCCCCAGAAAATACTTTGGAAACTTTCACGGGCCCCACTGCTTCTCCATTCGCAATATCATTGCTGACACGATGATTATGATGGATAATCCTATCTCCAATCATTACTACTTTATGCATATCAGAGGTGAAATCATATTTGCGATCAAACGCAAACCCATTTTCATACGTTGAATCTAACACTTTTTTTAATATTTCAGCATCAAACAATAAATCACCGTTGGTATACAAAAAGCCTTCTTTGCAAAAATCTCGTGCTAACCATAAAGAATATCCGCTTCGTGTCTCATCATAATCATCATTTTCTACTATTTTTACCCTATTGCCAAGATAATCTTTTAACAGTTCTTTTTTATAACCAACAACAACAACAACATCAATAATCCCACAATTTTGTAACGCTTCAAGCTGCCAATCAATAATTTTTTTCCCATTGACCTCAACTAGGCTAACAGGCAAATCATGTTCTAATCCTCGACTTTTCCCTGCTGCCAGAATGATTGCTCTCATAAAAACCACAAATAAATCAATAAAACCCCCTTTAAAAGCATTGTGGAATTTAAACCTGAACTATAATTGACTATAAAGGTATAGACAATTCTGTTGATTCGAGTAAGAAAACAGAATAATCTATAAGCAAAAAATAGAATATGAATTGAGAGTGTTATTAGTCGGCTCCATTTAAAATAATTTATTTTCTTCCAGCTTATTTTTCTCATCTAAATAATATAAATTTTTGAGCGCCACCCATAATTTCCGCAGTAACTCCAAAATATACAACGGTGTATAAAAAATCAACACCCAATGGGGAACATTAAATAAAATACCAAAAAAAAGAAGATTAAGAGGATTACTTCTCCTAATCAAAAAAACAGCATATCCAACATATTTATTTGTTGGGCGCGTACTCGCTTTCTTACGCAATTGAACCAACACTTCTCTTTTATCTATACTATACAATAAAGGATTAATCTGCACTAACTTACTATATAATATACAAATCGCCGAGATAACCCCCAACAGGAGATAACGTGGATCGCCACTTACACGACTAACACCAACAGATAAACATAAAAAAAAGACAGGTGAACCGAAATAAATACCTAACTCTTCCAAATAAATACCTTTGTAAGTTGAAATCTTCTTGATTCGTGCAATTTGACCATCAACGTAATCCAACAACATCGCAATCGTATATAACATCACTCCCAAAATATTTGTCCAATAAAAACCAAATATCATTAACCCTGAACCTATTAATTGCAAAATAAGCCAAAAAGTCGTAATCTGATTTGGTGTAATATTTGTCTTCAATAATGGACGCGTCACGTACAACATAGTATGATGCATCCATTTTTGAATAGGATTGTAATATTCTTTTTTACACAACTCACGCAATCTTTCCATTGAAAAAAACTCATCACTAATCATTTTTTCCTCCCCTCCTTCCAATATCCTACCTGCTGCAGAACAAAACTCGCACCTAAAAAAAAGAAAATAAACGGCAGCCGCCAATTAAATTTATTTGTCAACAAAATATTCTTCGCACTCCACAACCTCAACTTCACAAACCCCCCTATCGCTCCCACTTTCCGCTTAAAATGATAATTCGCTCTCCCCCGCCGTAACTGCCACTGTACAAACCCTTTCCATGTAGTCCTCGCTTCATGATACGCAAACCCTTCCGGCACATATTTGATTGGAAACCCTCCACGTTCCAGCCTTACAGAAAGCTCTGCATCCTCTGCCCCATTCTTCATCTCCTCATCAAATCTCCCAATTGCATCAAACACGCAACGCCGCAACGCACAATTTCCCACCGCTAAATGATTCGTATATCCCTCTGAAGTCACTTTCCACACTTTCTCAAAACCAAGCGACCCACCCCCTGGAAAACCTAACGCTGAGATACAATCACCTAAAAAATTAGATTGGGGAATCTTCGTCCCACTTGTCACCGCCATCAACGTCGAATCATGTAACAACGGCTCAACAAGTGACTTCAACCACTTCTCCTGCACCCAACAATCATCATCGATATAAACAATAATCTTCCCGCTTGAAAAATCAATACATTTATTTCGATTAAACGCGATTCCCCGCCGAGCCGGAATTGTAAAATAGGTGACATTAACCGGCAAATCCGGCGCCGCTAACTCTGTATCTGACTCCTGTAACAACAATATTTCAGAAGAATACAATCGTAACTGATCTTTCAAACTATACAACAACCGATCTAATTGTGGCTGCCTAATTTTATCACAAATAATCGCAATAGATACATCAACCATTTTTCTCACCTAACCCAAACGAATTTCTTCCTAACCCATAATACGTAAACCCACCCTCTACTAATTGCCTTTCATCATAAATATTTCGTCCATCAAATAAAATTCGTGATTTCATCCTCTCCGCAATCACTTTAAAATCAACATTACGAAACTCATCCCATTCCGTCACCAGCACAATAACATTACTTCCCTCAACTGATTCTTCAATCGAAGAACAATATGTAATCTTCTCTTTACCACTACCATCTTTCGTACTATACAACTTCCGCACATCCTCAACTGCAATTGGATCATACACTCGAACATACATCCCTTCTTCCAACAACTTATCCATCAATAACAACGCTGGCGCTCCCCGTAAATCACTTGTTTTCGGTTTGAAACTAAGCCCCCACAACGTCACTGTATTGCCCAAAACCCGCTCAAGCTCCGCTAAAATCCGTGGTAATAACACTACTTTCTGTCGCTCATTAAATCGATCCACTTCCTCAAACAATTCTGGAATATATCCTCTCGCTTTTGCAACCGAAATGATCGCCCTCACATCTTTAGGAAAACAACTCCCTCCATATCCAATCCCTGCATTTAAAAATTTAGAACCGATACGTTGATCCATCCCAATCGCTTTAGTAACCACTTTAATATCTGCGCCCATATGATCACAAATATTTGCCAATTCATTAACATAACTTATTTTTGTCGCTAAAAAAACATTATTCGCATACTTAATCATCTCCGCCGTCTCCCAATTCGTTTCAATCAACGGCATATACATCTTAAGCAGCCCATGATACACTTTTTGTAAAACCTGAAATGCCCTCTCAGACTGTGCACCAACCACAATTTTATCTGGATGATTGAAATCATACACTGCATTTCCTTGCTTTAAGAACTCCGGATTTGACACCATCTCAACTTCACAATCTATATTTACTCTTTTCATCCGCCCTGCGCACTCTCGTGCCGTTCCCGGCGGCACGGTACTTTTATTAATCAACACTTTATATCCTTCAGCATGCTCTGCCACCATCTCTGCCACCGCAAACACATATTGTAAATCCGCCGACCCATCCTCTTTTTCCGGCGTCCCTACACAATTAAAGATCACTTCTCCAAACTGTACTCCTTTCGCAATATCAGTTGTAAAATGCAATCTTTTCTTTTCAATGTTCAATTGAACTAACTCTTTCAACCCCGGCTCAAAAAAAGATAACTTCCCATCACATAACATTTTTATTTTCTGCTCATCCACATCCACACATAACACTTCATGCCCTAAACTCGCTAAAGAAGCTCCCGTCACAAGTCCTACATATCCTGTCCCAAATATACTAATCTTCATAAAGTCGAATAAACCTCCTCTGCCTCTTTCAACAATTCCAACGTACCAACATCAAACCAATGCTCTGTAAACACAAACCCTCTTACCTCACTATGCTCAACTAACCATCTCACTAAATCACCAGAATTATCAGCTTTCCCCTCCGCACGTAAAGAATGAATTATCTGCAAATCAGATTTACTAAAAAGATAGCATGCTGTACTCGCTAAAGTGCTCTTAGGCATGCTTGGCTTTTCTTCAAAATTAATAACCCTTGTCCCATCTAACAACACCACGCCAAATTTTCGTCGCACTTTTTCAACATCACCTAAATCATGCAGCGCCACAATAGATTTTTTCCCACTTTTTTCAAATTCATCCACAAATCGCGCTAGCGAAAACCCAAACAAATTATCTCCCGCAATAACTAACGTATCCTCATCAATCTTCTCATTCTGCAATACAAAATCAATATCCCCAACCGCACCTAACCTATCCTCATTTGTTTTCGTTCCATCATTAAGAATTAATATTGGTACTACAAAATTATAATCTTGCTGCCATGTCCTAAACTCACTATAGAACTTATCATTCGTCACAATAATCACTTTAGAAATATCTTTAACAGATTTAACTTTATCCAAAATATGTTCCACAATCGTCTTTCCTGCTACTTTCAACAACGGCTTTGGTGTATTTAATGTTAAAGGATACAATCGTGTTGCATACCCTGCCGCTAAAATAATCACGTTCATATAACCACCAATTCTCCTATTCTGAATAA
>CAXNDX010000065.1:0-6067 GCA_964201585.1 Candidatus Woesearchaeota archaeon
GAAGTTGATTTTGAAGTTGTTGGGGTTGGGGCGAGGTGGTTATACTTGTATTGATGCTTATGTGATTACGTCTATGCGACGTTTTGAGGTGTGGGGTCTGCGACGTGCGATGTTATTTTGGATTCGGCAATGGATGAAGGATAAGACGAAAGGGTTAGAGAAGAGTGAGTATGAATGTGTGCGGTAGGGTGGGTGTCTAGAATTTTTAGTGTGGTTTTAGGGATAACTTCAACTAGAGTTGAAGTTATAATTTTTGTTTGCTTATCAGATAATTGCGTTTAACTTTTTGTTGTATTTTATCTGTTTGAGTGCGTTTAACTTTTTTCTGATTGCATTTAACAGTTTAATTTATTTTCTCCTTGGGTTAGGCAGGTAATTTTGTTATCTATCACTGTGTATGATGATATTTGTGGGTTGTCGAATTTTTGTTTACAGCAGATGTTTTTGGCGGAGTTTTGGATGAGGAGGGTGTGGGTTGTTTCAAGGTCTTTTAATTGTTGTTTTAGCTGGGTTAGTTCTTCTTTGTTGTCTTGCTGCTGCAGGGTGCATTTTTCTTGGAGGGTTTGAGTTTTTTGGGTTGTTTGTTGTTGGAGTGATGCTATCTGTTCGTTTTTGAGTTCGATTTTTTGTTTGAGTTCGTCGTCTTTTGCTTGCAGTTTTTGTTCATAGGTTGATTTTTGCTGTTAGAGCTGCAGGGTTAGGGTTTTTAGTTCTAATTCTTGTGTTTTTTTGAGCAGTTCGAGTTCTTTGAGGGCGGTTTTTTGGGTGATTTGACAGTCGATTAATTCATGGGAGGTTTGTTTTAGGTCATCTTTAAGTTCTTGACTTTGAGCTGTTTGGTAGGTGAGGTTGGTTTTTGTGGATTGAAGTTCTTGGTTGATTTCGTGGATATCTTTTGTGTAGGTTTCAAGGTTGGTGTTGCTGTTTTCAATGTCTTTGTAGATGCTATAGCCTTGGTAACTTGGTTTGATGACAACAATGAAGAGAATGATAATTACGGTTATTAGTCCAAGTGAAGGGAGGAGGATATTTTTCTTTTTTTCTTTTCTGCCGTAGGTTGGTTCGTACATGTTGTTATGATTATTTGTGGTGTTTTTATATGTTACGGATGTTATGCTTGCGAATGCAAGTGTTTTAAATGTTGTTGTGCTTGTTTGGGCATAAGTTTATTAATTTGGTTATTTTTCGTGAGGGTATGATTATTACTATTTCAGGGAGTCCGGGGAGCGGGAAGAGTTCGGTTGCGAAGGTATTAGTGCAACGGGTAGGGTACTTGCGGGTGTATGCTGGCGGGATTATGCGTGAAACGGCGAGGGAGAGGGAGTTGACGCTTGAGCAGTTTATGGAGTATTTGTCGCGCGATGCTGTGCTTGAAAAAGAGATTGATTATAAAGTAAAAGAGGAGGCGTATGCACTTGAAAAAACGGGGAAAGATGTTTTGGTTGAGGGGCGAGTGCACTATCATTTAATTCCTGATTCGATCAAGATTTATATCAAAGTTGAACCTCGAGAAGGAGCGCGTAGGATTTTAAAAGATTTACAGGATGCGCAGGCGAGTAAGGATAGGAATCAGAAAGCGGTTGATACGATTGAGCAGATGGTTGAGTTGAATAGGGTGCGTGAGGAAACGGATGCGCAGCGGTATATGAAGTTGTATGGTATTGATCATCGAGTTGAATCGCAATATGATTTGGTGATTGATACGACGAATTTGACAATTGAGGAAGGGGTTGAGAAGGTGTTAGAGTTTGTTTGGAAAAAGAGGGGAAAAAGTTTATAAATATAATGAAGGACATAAATAATTATATCATATAGTAAAGGAGTGTGGAATTATGGCAGAAACTATTCAAGTGCATGATTTTGTGGAAGTGGATTATACTGGCAAGTTACCGGATGGTTCGGTGTTTGATACGACGAGTGCGGATGTTGCGCGCAAGAGTGCAATTGTGTCTGAGAAGACGAGTTATGGTTCTTTAGTTATTTGTGTCGGTGAGCGACAAATTCTTCCAGGTATTGATGCGCAATTGGTGGGTAAAGAAGTGGGGCGAGAGTATATGATGAATTTGTCGGCGGAGCAGGCGTTTGGGAAGAGGGATATTAAGAAGATGAAGATTGTGCCAATCAATAATTTTCGAGAGCATAATTTGCTGCCGCAGCCGGGATTACAGGTTGATGTGGATGGAGAAATTGGATTTGTGACAAGTGTTTCTGGAGGTCGAGTTATTGTGAATTTTAATCACCCACTGGCGGGAAAAGACGTGGTGTATTCTGTTTTGGTTAAACGTAAAGTTACTGATGTGAAAGAGAAAATTGAGTATTATATTAGTTCGACGTTTCGCTTGAAGAAGGAAGTGGTTCATGTTGTGGTTGATATGGGGGCAGGGAAGGCGCAGGTGGAAGTGCCGTTCATGCTGCCGGCTCAATTTTTTGAAGCGATGAGTAAGAAGTTGCAGGATATAGTTGGGTTGAAAGAAGTGGTGATACAAGGAACACAAGTGCAGCAGAAAGGAGCGGTGTAGAGATTTTAAATTAGTTTTCTCTTTTCTTATTTTGTTTATGGATTAATTACCTCCATTTTGCAGTGCAATAATCTTTATAAATAAAAGTTCATTCTGTGTTTTGTTTCAGAGCGAATAAGTGTTAAAAAATAGGTGAGTTATGGTTATGGATAGTTATACTAATACAAATACAATGAATGATAGTCGAAAGAGTACTTTTGGAGCAGGGATTACGTTAGGGCCAAAAGCAGATGATTCGTTTCCTACGCAGCGGAAGAATTCTTCGATTGACGAGGAGTTAGAGCGGTTAATCGCTAGTCACAAGACACGGATCAGAGTAGTAGGATGTGGCGGCGGGGGGAATAATACGATTAATAGAATTTCTGAAGTGGGTATCAAAGGGATTGAGACGATTGCGATGAATACGGATGCGCAGGATTTGTTGTATACGAATGCGGATAAGAAGTTATTATTGGGTAAGCAGTTGACGCAGGGATTAGGGGCGGGGTCGAATCCGAAGATTGGTGAGGAAGCGGCCAAAGAAAATGAGGCGGATATCAAGAAGTTGCTTGAAGGGGCGGATATGATTTTTATTACGTGCGGGCTTGGTGGGGGAACGGGGACGGGGAGTGCGCCGTTTGTGGCGTCAGTTGCGAGAAAGATGGGGATGCTTAGTGTTGCGATTGTGACGATGCCGTTTATGATGGAGGGGAGTCATCGCTTTGAGAATGCGATGATTGGACTTGAGAAGCTTGAGCAGGCAGTGAATACGTTAATTGTGATTCCAAATGAGAAGTTATTGGAACTTGCGCCGCATTTGCCATTACAGACGGCGTTTAAAGTAGCTGATGAAATTTTAACGAATGCGGTGAAGGGGATTGCGGAGCTGGTGACGAGAGCGGGGTTAGTTAATCTTGATTTTGCAGATGTGAAAACGATTATGAGCGAGGGGGGTGTGGCAATGATTGGTGTTGGTGAATCTGATCATTCTGACAAACGGGCGGAGGAATCGGTTGAGCGGGCTCTTGGTAATCCGTTAATTGATGTGGATATTAGTAATGCGACTGGTGCTCTTATTAATATTTCTGGTGGAGAGAATTTGACGCTTGAGGAGTCACGTAAGATTGTGGAGACAGTGGGGAATCGATTAGATCCGAAGGCAAAAATTATTTGGGGAGCGCAGATTTACAAGGATTTAGAGAAGACAGTGCGTACGATGGTTATAATTACAGGAGTTCATTCTGATCAAATAGTTGGGGAGGGGAATAGTCTTACGGCAGGGAAGAAGAGAGCGATTGAGAATGAATTAGGGATTGATTTTATGAGTTAGGGTGAGGTTGGTTCTCTTTTTTGATTATTTTTGTAGAAGTTCTAGTAGGTCTTTAGTTTTGTAGATTTTGATACTGGTTTGTTGTTCGAAGTGTTTGTCTTCCGACCAGATGGCGGCGTTCGTGGCGAGGGCGGCGGCGATGAAAGGCGTATCATCTGGGTCAATATGATCCATTATCTCTTTTGCTTCTTTCATGTGTTGTTGGATAATACTATCCTCTATTTTTATGCACTTTTCTTTGATTCTTTTTAGTACATTTTTGAATTCTTCTTCTGTACTTTTTGTTTTTTTGAGGAGTTCTATTATATGTTCTTCAATTTCTACTTCTACAAAGTCTATCAGAATAAAATGGGCGGGGTAGTGGAAAACAAGTTGTCTAGATGTTGAGTTAGAGATTAATGCTGCAATTATTCGGTTTGTATCAATGATAATTTTCATTGGAAACGCTTACGTATGTTATGTTTTATAGCATGCCCGATTCGTTCTGCGTCTTGTTCTGTGAGGGTGCTTTTCTGTAGCATCTTATCCAACAAATGGAGTTCTTGGACTTTTTTTTCAAAGGCTTTACGAGCTATTTCGCTCCATTTTATTTCGTTGTGGTGTTTTATTTCTTGATGTAATTTTTCTGGCAGGGAAAAGGTCATATTTGGCATGGTTGTATACCTCTTGTTTTTTGATCTAATTATTTATCTCTGCGGATGCTGTGAGTACTGTGAGATATGTGGGCACACTATTTAAATGTTGTGGTTAAGATTTTATGTTTTCGGTTCTTTTTAGGAAGTTTTAAATAATCTGTTGTACTTCTTTTTTTTTGGTGATTACATATGGTATTATTAGCAAGAGTGTCGGATAAAGATTTGGTTGAAGTTTTGGTTGCGTTGCAGCATGCGCAGAGTTTGCGGAAAAATATCGGGAAAGATCCTCTTGTTGTTAATGAGGGGATTGATCGAGGGTCTGGAAGGCCTAATCGAGAGCATGGAGAATTGATTGAGAAAGCAATGAAGAAAATAGATGTAGAACTTGCAAATAAACTTGAGGCGGCGGCGAAATTGCTGCGGTCAAGAAAGTAGTTTTTTTTGATGTAGATTATTTTTTCTTATTGTTTGGTTTATTTTTGAGGATTTATTCAGTAATTATTATTCTTTTTCCGTTGTCGATGCGGTCTAATTCGTAGGTTTGGTTGTATAATCTGATGGTTGAAATTTCTGTTTCTAGGATATCGTGGTTTATGTTTTTTCTTTTGTTTTTTTGTCCAAGTGTGTAGAGTTCGTTGAATTGTTCGCAGGGGAGATTTTTTTTGTTTTCAAAGAGAAGGTCTATGATTATGGATAGGGGATCCCAGTAACCGCTGCGTTGTTGGTTGTTGATGACAATTACTGGGGTGTAGGGGTCGGAGGCGGGGGCGAAGTTGCCGTCGTCGTCGTCTCCAATCATTATGGTGCGAAGAGTGTGGTATTTGGTTGGACTGAGATATCTTTTGATTAAGTGTAGATCTTTGAAGATGAATTTAGGATCGTAGGGGTTTGTGTATTCTATTCCTGTTGGTTGTGGTTGGTCTTTTTGTTGTTCTGTTATTGTTCCTTGTTCGTCTATAAAAAAGCTTTTGATAGTTATTCCGGCGGAGTCTTGAATGCGGAATTGTTCGCGGCAGAAGTAGTTGTCAATGAGATGTGAGATTTCTTTGAGGTCGGTTATGGTTTTGCTGCGTTGGGCAGTTGTGGCAATTGATAGTTTGCGGTGTTGGTTGTATTGGTGTTCGAGGAATTGTTGTACGTAGGGGAATAAACCTGGTTGTTGTATCCCAAATAGTCCAAGGGTGTTGTCTTTGTCAAGGAGGATATGGTCGAGTGGGGGTGGCATGGTGGGGCTTTATTTTGAATCTTTGTCTGTTTATAAATCTTTCGTTTTGTTAGTTACTTTTAAGTAGTTAAATTTATAAATGTGGGCTATTCTTTGTTCTTTATGATAACACTTGTAATAGGCAGTAAATATGCAGAATGTCGTGATTCATTGCGTGAGGGGATTCGTTTAGGTGGGATTGTGGGTTTAGAAGTGATTGCACAAAATCATGCGTGTTATTGTTGTGTGCGACGTATTCAAGGATCAATGTATGTTATAGAACGAACGGGGATGAATAGTACTGAATATTATTTTTTGGATAGAAAATGTTATGAGGATGCTAGAGTTTTCGAGTATAGAGATGGGAGTGTTGTGCAGTAATATGAGGGGGGGTGCAATA
>CAXNDX010000066.1:0-6024 GCA_964201585.1 Candidatus Woesearchaeota archaeon
GTCTTGCGAATGTGTTACAAGCGGAAAAAGAAGGGGCAGAGGTGCATAATTATACTGAGGTTGTGAAAGTGTTGACGGAAAGGAAAAATGTGAAAGGGATTCGAGTGCGAGATGTGTTAAGTGGGAAAGAAAATGAATATTTTGCCAAAATTGTTGTGAATGCGTCTGGGCCATGGGTTGATAAGACGAATGAGTTGCTTGCAGATGTAAAGAATAATTTTTCAACTGAAATTGGAGGTACGAAAGGGAGCCATATTGTGGTAAAGCCGTGGAAGAATGCACCGCGCCGAGCGATGTATGTTGAAGCGTATGCGGATCGGCGGCCGATTTTTATTATTCCGTGGCGAGGGTATATGCTGATTGGGACGACGGATATTCCTTATTCTGGCAATTTGGATACTGTATATCCGACGCGAAAAGAGGCCGAGTACTTTATTTCTGAAACAAATAGATTATTTCCAGATGCAGAGTTGAGTTTAAAGAAAATAATTCATGCGTATGCGGGAGTAAGACCGCTACCTGCCGTACGCCGCGAGGCGCCAGGAGATATTCCTCGCAGTCATATTATCCACGATTATAGGGATGCTGGGGTTGAGGGATATATTTCGATTATTTCGGGGAAAATTACGACAAATAGGAGTTTAGCAGAAGAAGCGGTAGATTTGGTTGCGAAGAAATTGGGAAAGAGAGTTAAAAGATGCGTGACAAGGCGAACGGCGCTGTCAGGAGGAGAAATTAAAGATATTGCTAAGTATATGCGAGAGCATGTAGAAAAAATAGAGAAAGAATATGGATTAGATCGAGAACAGGCAGAGTATTTGATTTTGATGTTTGGAACAGAATATAAATTGGTGTTGGAGTATGGACGAGCGGAGAAGAGGTTGCTTGGGAGAATTTCAAAATATCATGCGAATATTTTTGCAGAGGTGAAATATTGTGTTGAGCATGAACATGTGCAGACGGTGCGTGATTTTTTATTACGACGATGTGGGATTGGAACTGGTGAGGGGCAAGGGCTTGATTGTGTTGAGAATGTTGCAGCGGAAATGGGGAAGTTGTTAGGATGGGATAGAAAGAGAGTGGCACGAGAGGTTGCAGAATATAAAAAAGAAGTAAAAGAGAAGTATACGGTGCGTTGATAACTTCGAATGGAGTTGAAGTTATGGTGTTAAACGCACTCTGAGGTTAAATGCACTCACTTGAATTATTGTTCGTGTGTTATATGCACTCATCTACTTTTTTGAAAAATATGATTTATGAAATATTCAGCAATAGCTAAAGATGCCGTAAGTCCAGGAGAATCAGCTAAAATATGATATGCATTCTGATGTATGGCATCTTGTCCTATCACAAAATCACTGTAGCCGTTTATTTTTGCTTGGATGCCGATTTGATCGTATTGTAAATCTGATTCTTGAAGTGAGGGGAAGTAAGAATGAAGGGTTTGGATGAATTGTTGGGGTGACTTTTTTGTTGGAGGTGCGTTTGAAGGGGATGGTGTGTAGGGAGAGGTGAGGGGGCCGACTAAAACGGTGTTGCCAATGGCGATAGAGCCATCCAGCTGTAAATCAAATGTGGGAGTGAGATGGTTGCCTAAAGCATATTTTTGGTTGCCGTACTCATCGTACATGCCAGGAATTGGTTGAGGTACAGGGTAGACATTGAGGCCAGACATATTGAGATTGGTTCTTGTGGTTTTGTTGAATTTCATGTATTCGCCAAGAGTGGGCTGGATGATGTAGGGGAAATGAGGATTAATTAATCTGCCAATGGAGGTTGCGTGTAGACCAGCAGTGTTGATGAGCTGATTTGTGGTGTATTGAATAGTACCAGAGGGTGATTGGATAGTTAAGAGGAATGCTTTTTCTTGCGGAGTGATATTTGTAACGGTGTGTTGAGGGAGAATGATGCCGTCGTTGTTTTTGACGAGGTGTTCAAGTTTTTGTACGTAGGCGGCAGCGTCGATAATTCCGGCAGAGGGAAGGTAGAGAGCGCCGATTCCGGTTACGTTTGGTTCGAGAGAGGTGATTTGGGAAGGGCGAAGAAGATCGATATTTAGGAGATGGTTTTGAATGGCGCGGTGGTGATAGAAAACGAGTGTTTCTAATTCGAGAGGAGTTGTGGCAACTACGAGTTTGCCGGTTTGTTTGCAAGGGATGTGATAAGCTTTTGCGAATTGTTGAAGTTGTTCATTGCCCTGTACACATAATTTTGATTTTAATGAGCCAGGAGTGTAGGCCCAGCCGGCATGAAGAACACCAGAGTTATGGGTTGATTGTTCTTCGCCTAGTCTTGCGTTTTTTTCAAGAATGACGATAGATTTGTGTGGATAGGCTTGAGTGAGATAGTATGCGGTTGCAAGGCCGATAATGCCGCCGCCAATGAGCGTGATGTCGATGTGGTCCATTGTGGAGAGTTTTTGCTCTTTGTTGATTTAAGAAGGTTATGGAAAAGGAGAATGTGAAGTGGAGGGAAGAAAATTCAAATATAGTACTCCAACTTAATACTTCGATGCCATTTACGTTGGAGTACTATTCAGGCGTCCAACACAAACACAGATTCTTCATGTTGGACGCCTATAGGTTTAAATAATTCATAGTTTAGTTGTACCATTATGTGGGTGGCAAAATTCAAAATTAAACATGATGATTGGATTCTAGATAAAACGGTAAAATATAATGTTGTTGCAAGAGGTGTTCCCCTCAATAGTTATGTAGAAAATGGAAAATCGTTTCACACGGGTATGGTTTTTGTATACGGATCTGAACGCAATAAACAGAGATTCATCACAAGTGTTCAGAAAGATAGACGAGTCAAAAAGTGTACAGTTAAAGGAAGTCAGTTATTCGTTTTAATTGAAGGGAAAGATTCAATTGCTGAAGTATTTGAAAAATCATTATTTTTTATTCAACCAGTGTTGATGAAAGATGGATTTGAATACTGGGAGCTTGGGTCGTGGGAGAAAAAGTCTCTCACTGATTTTTTTGAAAAAGTAAAACAAATCGCAACGATTACGGTATTGAAGATGAAACGAGAATCACCTGCCGTATTTATTCAACAAGAAGTACCAAAACTAACCGAGAAGCAACGAGGAGTTTTTGAATTGGCGTTAGAATATGGGTATTATACATATCCAAGAAAAGTATCTGTTCAAGATTTGGCGGCAAAAGCGAATATTCCGCGAACCACATTTCAAGAACATCTTCGGAAAGCAGAAGAGAGAGTTATGAATTTGCTGATTGAACCATTAAAATAACGAAAACTCGCCACTCACACCTATCCCCACTGCAAGCAGTGGGGTATTACGGTGCTCGTATTAAATCGGCGAGTTTTCGGAATTGAAAAAATCGCAGCAAGCTGCGGGGTATTAAACCCTGCGATTTTTCCAATAAAAGTGAAAATAACCGTCATATGACGGCGAAATTATAATATATATCTGCTGTTTCTTTATACCTCTATGACAAAACAAAATATATATTATATGAATGATTATACGAAACTAGCACAGATACACCTCTTGGGAATTTTTATTGTTGATCCTATTGGAGATACAAGATTAAGAAAAGCATTATCTCAAGAACAACCAGATGCCATAACTATTGGTATATCTGAAAAATTAGTTGAATATTTTGATGGAGAATGGCTTTCAGATCAGATGGCAAAGTTACAGTCATACAACGGGTTAAATCCCACCGTAAAAAATTTTATTGAATATCAAATTCAAAATATTTATCGCTTTCCGGTTACTGTTTCAAAGGAATATGCTCAAAGTAGAGGGATACCAGTTCATTTTATTGGAGAAGTTGAAGATGTGGACAAAATGAAAAAAACAATTAGAGCTCCAAATATGTCAAGTTCTGAACAGATTAATACAACATCAACTAAAGAAAAAATGATGAGGGATGCCCAGATTAGATATAGAACCTATCAGCGATGGTTTTCAAATCCATCGTATCAGTCACATCTTCAGATGAATGAGTTTGTTCAAAGTGTTTTCCCAGATGATCCACATAGGGAAGTTGTCACCGCAAAGAATTTAACTACGTTGGCACATAGCATTTCAGGAAAAATAGTGCATATTACCGACGCCGCACTATTAACCGATGATATCCGAGAACAATCTTTATATGAAAGAATTAAACAATTAAAGCCAACCAGAAATACGATTGCGGATTATATGTGAATTAACATGTTAACTAAACTATTTTGGCAAGACCCATATATGACTGAATGCAGAGCGAGAGTTGTGCGCATAGATGGTACTGTTGTAAAATTAGATCAAACAATATTTTTTGCATTTTCAGGTGGTCAAGAATCTGATTCTGGAACAATTGGAGGAATAAGAGTTATCAATGCGATAAAGAGAGGAGATAAAGAGAGTATAATTGATATTGAATATGAATTGGAGAAAGAACCAGATTTTAAAGTTGGTGAGGAGGTTGAAGTTAAAATTGATGGAAAACGAAGAGAAAAATTGCGCAAACTTCATTCGGCTGCTCATATTGTATATTATTTTGTGGTGGAAAAGATAGGAAAATTGAAAATTGTTGGTTCACATATTTCGGAGGAAAAAGCGCGGATTGATTTTTTGTATGATACATCATTGAATACCGTTCTTCTTGAATTACAAGATAGAGTGAATGCGTTTCTCCACGAAAATCATGGTATATGTATGAAAATGGATGATCGAAAACCAGATTTAAGATGGTGGACTTGTGAACAATGGAAAATGCCCTGTGGAGGAACGCATCCTCTATCCACAAGAGAAATCGGAAAAATTCAACTACAGCGAAAAAATATAGGGTCTGGTAAAGAACGAATTGAGATACGACTTGCCCACTAATTTCCATCTATTTTATCTTATTCTTTTCCAGAAAATTAATAATCACATCAATGCGTTCAAGTGTTTGAGTGATAGCCATCTTAATATCGTCGCGCTGATGTTGTTTTTGGGCAAAGAATTCTTTGATTTCTTGTTGTTCCTTTTTGTTGTCAGTGCCAGCGAGATTTTGCACAAAATGGGCAAGCATATGGGTGCCTGAAGAGTATTTTTTCATTAACGCGGGCCAGTGTTGTTTGGTCCAAGGCCAGATAAATGTACAGGTCGGATTGCCGGAGAGGCTGAGAGGAATGACATAGGAGTCTTGCAAGCGAACGGTGGATGTGAGAGAGATGTCTAACGCACGATGTTGAAGTGGTGTAGAGGGGAACATTGATAATGAGCGAAGTAAACGGCGTTGTTCTTCAGGTAGTGGTTCTTGTTTATATTTTTCAAGTATGTAATTGAATGTGTCTTCTTTGCCATGCCAGGCGGCAAGATTATAGGTTACACCTTTGAGGTTTGGATCAAGATTATTTTTGAGTTTGAGTTGTTGAAATAATTGAGAGGCTTGTTGCAGGGTTGGTTTATGATTTGCAATACCAAGGGAGAAGATAGTCATAGAACGCAGCATGGTTTGAGTGTTTGGTTCATTTTTTTTGCGCTGCCAGCCGAGTTGTTGAATGAGTTTGTTGTGAAATAGTATTGATAATTTCTGGACTTGAGAAAAAGCAGTCTTTTTATTATAGGTTAAACGAAATAAAGAACCAAGATGAGCGCAGATACTGGAGTTGAGAGGGTATTTGGCATCGAGGCAATATTGGTCAATGAACCGAAGATAATCATTTAACGAGTATTTTCCCTGAATAGTTAACGCAAACAGATCGTTTTCAATCCCTGCGGCGTCAAGCTGAGAGATTGTTTTTTGTTTGATAGCTATGCCAAGTTGTTTTAGTGTTGCAGCGTCATAGGCGACACGATAGAAGCCGTCTTGATTGGCGTTAAGTTTAATCCAGGCAGTGGGTTCTTTAATTATTTGTGAGGTTGCTGAGAGAAGAATGTTATTGGTTGTGTTTTCTGTGGTCTGATAGACGATTGGGACAAGCCATTGCTGGTTGAATTTTTTGTGTTTTAACGTGAAGCGTTGTTGGGTGAGTTCGAAACCAACTTTAGTTTTTTTGACGGTAATCAGAGGATAGCCAGGA
>CAXNDX010000067.1:0-5836 GCA_964201585.1 Candidatus Woesearchaeota archaeon
TTGGGATGAGGTGAGAGAAATTATGACAACAACACTTGATAAAATATTACATGAAGTTGAATCTATCGATATACAAAATTGGCGTTTTGTACGAAACACTTTCCAAGAGGGTGCACGTGATTTGTTTGATGGATATTATTCTACTAAAAAAGGAGATTTGAGGTTTGATATAAAAAGATCTAATTCTTTAGAAGTTTATGATTGTAGTGCAGGAGAGGAAAAATTGTTATTGACTATCAGATCGAATCCTGTACTAGTGGATATTTATCGTCAAGTGGCGACATATATTCGAGAACAGCGAGATATAATAAATATGATGGCTTCTGCCGGACAAGTCAGACGAGAACAAGAAAGGTTTGAACGTGCAAACCGGGGCTATGATGGAGATTTGGATACGGTTCTTAATAGGTTAAGTTAAATATTTTCGTTAGGTTTTTGATAAACTCTTTTACGGTATTATTTATTACTGTGGCAGAATTTGTCCACTATAAATAAAGTACTCTTGTTATTTAAACTTTATGAGTTGATTTTTATCTCTTTTTTCCAATTTTAAATAGTAATCATTTTTCAGGGGTAACATTTATAAATTGGTGATGTTTTTAATCACTGATGGAACAATTTCATGCCTTTATTAATAAACGAAAAGTATTGATACGGTCTCATTTTGGTTATCCTGTTTTTGTCGAAGAAAAACCTTTGCAATTAGCAAGGATTTCAATTACAGGAGATAAATTACAGGATTCAGTAATACTTCATCCTCGTTATGTTCCTTCATCTGTTGAACATGAACTTATTTCTGTTTATGGATATAGGCGAGGCAGAACGGTCGATATTTTATTAGAAGAGCCATTGGAGATTGAAGGAAAGCAGTATGGTGTTCTTAATTTTAAAGGAGTTGGCGCAGACGCAGATGCAGATATGCAAATTCATCCTACGTTATGGTGGCATAATTATAGTTTTGTACCCCCTTTTGATATATTTGGTCGTACGTGGGGTGCGGTAACTACAGAAGAAGCACAAAGCGAATTCGTTGATCAGAAAAGTGTTGTTGAGCAAGCAGGAATTGTATGCAATCCTCACATTATTGCTAATGAGGTTCCTTCCTCTGTTTGCGATATGGTTCAGAAATTTTATTATTATAGACGTGCAGATTTTTTTCTTAGTCAGCTGGTGAGAGCGCAACAGACAAATATTCGTAGTGGCGATATTGAAGATCTTGAATCTTCTCAAATTAATTTTGATATATTTCACCAAAATAAAAACTTAGGATGTTATGAAACTTTGGCAACAATTGATGCATGCGCTATTAATTCATTTCAATCTCTGTTAAAAGAAGGAAAATCTATTTATTCTGATGGATTAGTGGCTGATAATCGTTTTCTTAATGGCATATTTACTGATCAAGAAAATTATAAGATTCGAAGTATTAAAGATATTGATTTTGCGTTACGTTTTGTAACCAGTTTGGTTTATACTACTCCTAGTCGTTTGTTATTCTCTTCAGCTTCTCAAATTGATTATTTACGGGTGTTAGAAGAAAAAACAAATTTACCTTTTTCTGTTCTTCATTCTGTTTACACTCGTGATAACATTTTTCAATTATTTGAGCAAAAATTACGTCAATTTGTTCCTTGTTAATATTTTTTTATTTTATATAACCAATTAGATTTTTATCTCTGTATCTTGTTCGTGTTGGATGAGGCGTTTCTTAAATTCGGGATAGTCTTTTACTCCAACTGAGGCGCCTGATGCAGGAGCGTGGCCGCCAGCGTTGCCTTTAAGTGTGCCAAGAGCGAGTTTAAGAAGTTTATTCATGTTTTTTTTGCAGTCTTGGCGTCGGGCAGAAATGGTCATTTCATTTTCTATTTGTTGGACGATGATAAGGGTTTGGTTAGGGTAGAGGCGTTGAGAGAGGGCAGTTGAGAGCATAGATTTTATTTTGTATTTGCTTTCAATTTTGTAGATGATGAGTTGATTGTTGTTGTATTTTTCTACGTTTTTTTCGGCGTTATTGATGTATTGTTCAAGTTCAGTTTTGATGAACATATATTGTTTGAGATTAGTTGTTGCTTGTGCGATGGAATCAGATTTTAAGATAAGATTGAAACAGGTTTCTGCTTCGCCGAGACTTTCGGCGAAAGAGATGAGTTGGGTGACTATTCCAAGCGGCGTATCGATGGGGTTTGGTTGTGGTTTGATATTGTATTTTTTGTAGATGTTATTCATGAATTCTGGCCAGGCGGGGTAGGCCATGTCGCCAATGACACCTACCGCGCAGATCCAATCTAAGTGATTGAGGTTGGTTATGCGGGAGAGGATGTCGTAGGATAATTTTGCAGAGCAGTAGCGATCAGGGGGAACGCCGTCAAAAATAAGTTGTGGTTTGAGAAAAATAGTTTTATCTGAAGAGATATCGTGCTCGATGATGTGATGATCGAAAACGACTATGTGGGCGAATTGTTCGATTTTTTTGATTTGAGTGGGGTTGGTGTCGACGGTTTTATCGGTGGTGATAAGAATATTGATGTTGTGTTGTTTTAGTTGAGCGATTTTTTCATCGCTGATGAAATGTTCTTTGCGTTCGTTGATGAGAAATAATTTGACGGTGTGGCCGAGTTGGTTGAGGGCTTCTACAATGATTTTTCCAGAAGTAGTGCCGTCGGGGTCGGTGTCGTGGAGAAGGGCGATGTTGTCAGTTGGTTTTAGTGATTTGAAGAATGTATCTGAACTGGCTAATAAAGAGGGGTTTTTGATGGTGAGGGGCATAATGTAAATAAAAAAAGAAGTAGTTTAAAAAGTGTTTGGTACTTATTAACAATTAACCTTTAATTCTCTATTTCACACTTTGTTTAATCTGTAATTTTTCTTGGATTATATCACGATATTTGTAATTTAGCGTGAGTTTGAGCTGTTTTGTTGCAAGCGTTCCTTTTGCAAGTGGTGTTTTTAATTTACAGACGACATCTGCTTCACCAGTGGTTAGGCGTCCTTCGTTTACTTTTCCACCTGATTTACAGTCCCAATTGGAGTCATCGAGGGAAAAAGTAAATTCGTCATTAATGGCAAAGTCGTTTGTTGGTTTTGCAACTCTTCCTGTTCCTGCGTTTTTCACATGGAATTTAAGCGCCATGACACCTTTACCAGCTTGTTCTTCGGTAACTGTTGTGATGGTTAAAGGGGCACTTGATACGGCAAATTCTTTTGCTCCGGTAATTTCACAGACGCGTTTATCGGTTGGATCTTCTTTTAAGCAGGCTTCAGGGACAAGAGCGTAGGTTTCATAGTAATAGTCGATATTGGCAAGCCAGGTACGTTGGGTGACACCGGTTACAGGAGCAGTATATTTGGCGCTGCTTGTAAACGTGACGGTTTCTTGACCACCAGCAGGAATAAGTTCAGAAATTTTTTCAATGGAGCCGGTATTTTTTAATTGCCAGGATTTAATATCGCTAAATTCGGTTTGGGATGGTCCAAGTAGTGAGAGGGTAATATCACTTGCTTTAATGGCGTATTCTCCTTTATTTGTGACGGTTACTTCAATAGGAAATGTTTCGGTGTCAAAGATGCTATATACTCCATTTTCGGCGACACCAAGTTGTTCGAATTTAGCGGTGATACCCTGGGTGCCACCGATAAAAATACCTTTGGATGTTTGTTTTTGATCTTCTGTACAGCTGGCAAGGAGTAGAAGGCTTAGTATACTTATTATTATAATTATTTTTTTAATCATGATTTCATCCTCTTTTTATTTTTATTATCTGATAAGATGGATTTTAGTATTTAAAGTTTTGGGCTGTTTCTTGGTTGAGGGTTGTACGTTATTTTTAGTTATGTACCGGGAGTGCGCACAATTTTAATTGGTTTTTGGAGAGATTGGATGAAATTATAATCTAAGTCGATTAATAATGGTGTTTCGTAGGCGCTTGCACCTGTAACGGGAGAAGTACAGACAATTTTTGCGTTGTTGTTGACTAAGCGAACGAATTGGTATGGTTTGCAGTCGATGGGTTTGCCAACCATACTAATAGTGTAATATACTTTATCTAAATCTGTATGGGTAATTGAGGAAGAACCACATGTTTGAAGATCAATATTTGGGCTTAGTGCACGTCCAGGAGTGGCTAGGTTTTGAATATTAATTTCAAAGACGGCTTTGCCACCAATCATTTGCACCCCTACATACGTAATACCCACAGGAGCACCTTGACCGCCACCCATACTTACAGTTTTAGGAATACAATTTTTTTGCTGCGGTGTGACTTGGTAAAATAAAGGGTCAAGGCAAACGACAGGGTTAGCAGTGGTGTGATATTTATAGCAGGTGACAAAATTTAGTGTTGGATTATATTCAAACACCCCGGGTGGAAGTTCGACGTTCAGAAATTGGAATAATAATTGGTTGGTGCCACCGTTGATGTTATAGACGTTTTTTCCTTCGAGTGGTACATTATTTGTCGCGGAGCAGGATTGGGTGGATAGACCTCCTTTGATAATATTTGGATCAAAACCGGTTATTTGAACAAAACAGTCTTGAGGTAGTAACGGGAAGTTGCCTTTGTTGTCGATGTCGAGCATGACGGTTAATTCATTTCTATCATAAATTAGAGCTGGAGGGTAATTTTCAATAGGGCGGATGACAATACCTTGGGTACCAGTTTGCACGGCTTTTAACGCGGTGGCAGTATCAATTGGTTTATCTCCACCGGCGACATTGCCACCGCAGGAGATGAGAAATAAGCTCATTAATAGGAACATTGATGTTACAATCACTCTCTTTTTCATACGGGGAATGAATAATTTGATTTATATAAGCTTTGTGGTTATTTTCGAGGTAGAAGATTAAATTTTGTTTATAAAGTTTTATAAATGGGGCGGGGTTTTTGGTTATTAAATGATGTTATCTCGTTATGGCAAAGTATACAATATCTCATTTCAAAGAACAATGTATTAGCTGCGGGGCGTGTGCAGCAATTACGCCGGATTTTTGGGAGATGGATGAGAATGGACTTGCGGAGTTGAAAGGTTCTGTGCGAAAAGGCGATCATTTTGAGTTAGATATTGGTACTGAGGAAGCGCGGGCGATGAATCAAGAGGCGGCGGATGTGTGTCCGGTGAATATTATTCATGTGAAAGAGAAGAAAGAGGAGAAGAAATGAATTGTTTTTTTAAAATATTTTTTAGGTCTATTTATTTTATCTTATGTTCTTTTTGCAAGGTTGTGATGAATAATAATTGGTGATGGCGTATCTTTGTTAATAGTTCGTTGTGGCGATTGATGAGGTCTTGGATTTTCTTTGTGGTTTTGTGGTGTTTTTGTTTGTGGTGGTCTTTGTCTTTTTGGGTTGTTGCGGTGTTATGTTTTTGTAAATGATGTTGTGCGTCTTTACTTACTGATTTTAATTTGTTTGTGATGCTTTGGAGTTTTTTGGCGTAGATGAATAGATATGCGGCTTCGTAGGCGATGTTCATGTGTTGTGTTAAAGAGGGTGGAGTATAAATGTCTTTGTTACTCTTTCTAAGTGATTTATTGCGTAATGTTTATAAATGTACTGTGGTTATTATTATCATTATTATTTTTGGGGATTATCATGACAGAATTTAAAGGAATTGTACAGGTAGGATATGATCATTTACAGCAAGCAATACATACAGTAGAAGATATTTTTGTTGAGAAAGGTGAGGGGAGCGAAGGCGTTTCTTTTGATAAAAAAGTAGCTGAGTTCGAGGAAAAAATTAAAGCGGGAACGATGGAAAAACGTGATTGGAAATGTCGGTATAATACTGGTTCACCTCGTATCATCAATCCAGATTGGGAGAATCCGAATGGTCGCAGTTA
>CAXNDX010000068.1:0-5706 GCA_964201585.1 Candidatus Woesearchaeota archaeon
GTTTCATCAATTACTTTGTGGGGCGCGCACTGCAAAATGAGTTGTGTCGACTTGATTAAATTACGCGCCGCCGCCCCATCTACCCCTCCCATCTTGCTACCATCCAACACAGAAGATTCTCTTTCAGAACCCCCTATCCAACCCCTAACTGAAACTAAAAGCCTCTTTCAAGAGCACTCCGATTATTACTTCCAACTCTTTTCGTATAGCAACATCACATTTATCCAAGTCTATCCAACATCCCAACAATGGCAGATTTACAACAAACAAAAAACAAAAAAAGGACCTGACGGCAAACCCCTAAAAGACTGGACACGCAAAGAACCAACCTATTTCACCATTACCTTGCGTGACGACCTTACCGACACCCAATCTCAATACCATTACGGCTACATCATCGTGGAGGCCTACTCATGACTTCCCAATCATATAATAAGAAAGGACAGATGGAAATCATCGGCCTAGTCGTCATTGTCATCCTCTTAACGTTAGGCATGCTCTTCTTAGCCATGTTCGCCTTAAATGAAGACACCAGTAAAAAAATCTTCACTCGTAAAGGCCTTGCCACTTCAACTGCTACCGCATTATTAAAAACCAACGTGCAATGCACTCAACAGAGTGGCGAAAAAGTCTATCCTGCATTAGGAAAAGATGTCTTGGAAGACTGCGCTAAAAACCCCGAAAGCCAAGGAAATTCTGTTTGTACTATTTATTCCTGCGACAACAAACACTGCTGCACCTATTTCAACGACACCGCGAAACTCTTTCTCACAAGCACTCTTGGCAAATGGAACAAAAAATACGAATTTGAAGCAAAATTAATCTATAAACAAGCAACCCCCATCACTTTATCTGTAATCAAATCCAAAAAAGGCGGCTGTCCAAAAACAAAGCCCCGTGACACTTCAGGCTTAAATCCAATTACTGTAGAAGGTGGCGGCTTGATCGAAACCGTGTTATATTTGTGCGACTAATTTTTCAAGTCGTTTCCGCCGAAGAAAGACGCAAAGTTTATATATGATTTACTCTTCAACTCCTAATAATTATAATCTAATCAAACAATCGAGGTGTTATATGAAAACAAAAAAAGGGGATATGTCTATAAATGTAATTATTGTAGCTGCCATTGCTTTAATCATTCTGGTAGTGTTAGTCGTTATTTTTACTGGTCGAATTGGTGTATTTAATCAAGGCGTGAGTAAAGAAGGCAACGCCCAGTTAGTCAAAATGCAGATAACCTATGGCGACTGCCGTCCAAGTACATCTGCTCAGAGTGCATTCACCACCGCCTATGACGCTGCTCTAGCTAGTAAATCCAAAGATGGAGAAAATAACGCAATTAGTCAATTCGAATCCCAAATCGCATCATGTAAAAGCAACACTGACAAATCATCCTGTGAAGGCAGCGGCTGTAGATGGGCTTAGTTAGGTGATTCTTCATGAATAAAAAAGCCGACGCAAACATGTGGTGGATCATCATTGGCGCAGTCATTGCGCTCGTTGTTTTGGTTATTTTAATGCTGTTATTTACTACAAAGACAACAAAATTGGAAGGTGGTTTACTCGACTGTCAAAGCAAAGGCGGAGAATGTATAGCAGAAACAGCTTGTAGCACCCCTCCTGCTGGAGAGAATAAAGGCACGGTATCAAAAGCATTTGACTGTTCCAATCCGCCCGGTAGTGTTTGTTGTTTTCGTACCACAAAAGCATCATAACAACAGCTAGATAATGGCAATCCCCACAAAAAAAGGAGAAGTTGATTTTTCCAGTCCGGAGTCAATTGTCATTATTATTTTATGTATACTATTAGGACTCACTTTACTTTACTATGTTTGGACATTGAAATGGAGGTTAATGCCATGAGTACATTTAACAAAAAAGGGGAGATGGAAATATGGCAGATTGTGATGATTATTTTAGCCATTTTTTTATTATTAGCATTTATGGTATGGTATGGGTTTTTAAGCGATAGTGCCGATTCATTATTTGGCAAATTAGGTGATTTGTTATAATGGGCAGTACTACAAAAATATTTTTGATAGTAATTCCTTTAGTTTCGTTGTTTATATTAGGATTAATTTACTTTGGTCCCTCTGGCGCACTAGATAAACTCAAAGGTAGCGCTGAAAGTTTAAAAGACTACGTTCCTGATGTCAGTATTGGTGCAGACCAATTAACCGCAAAAGAAGCAGGTATTTCTGCAGAACATCAACAAGCGTTAAGCACACTCAAAACAAATCTAGAAAAAATCACTAAAAGCTCAGGCCCTTGTTTTGCATACTATACAACAGCGGGCGGACTCCCCGAATTAAAAGAACAAGGTACTTCTATAACTTTTTCATACGATTCTAATAAAGACGAAACAACAATTATAACTTACGGTGGTGCCGGTGGCAAACAAATTGTTACTGATTTAAGCTTCACCATCCCTAAAATGAAATTATGTGTCATTGCTGGAACTGAGGAAGTCACTTCTACATTTGCTGGTGTATATCTAAACACTTTACTTTGGGAAGAAAAGATAAAAAAAGACCTCTCAAAAACTTATCAGTTGGTTAATAATATAAAAATAATATATCACCCTTGTACTCTCTTAAAAAGTGCTAATCATATTGAAGTTCCAGAGTTAGGTATTGGGATAGATCATAATGAATGTAATAATTTACAAGACTACGGCATAATCTACACTCCTGATGGCTCACATATTTGCTTTTTTCCAACAGTCTACGGAGGAAATGATAAAGACGGATTAAATAATGATTATTTAGGTGAAAGTCCATTCGATGCTATTTCTATTCCTAAACAGCTAAATGAGGGGAAATTAAAAAAATGTTTTGAAGCAAGTGAAGTAATAAGTAATGATCCAGCTCTAGACCTGCCCGGTGACACATCATGAAAAAAGCCATGGCCGCCGGAGTACTTGTAACCCTCATTCTTACCATTATTGCTTTCATGTTAATTGCCGGTGTCATCACTCGCTTTACCTCTCAAGCCGACGACAAACAAGCAGAATTATTATGCCATGACAGTATTGCGTTTCGGGCACAGACACAGATTAATGTAGATACAGGTATCATAGAAGCAAAAGTCAAAGCCATTCCAACGTTGTGCAAAACTCTCCTCGCTAAAGTGAGCGGTTCTAGGGCGGAAATTAAACAACAAATCGCTGACAAAATAGCTCGCTGTTGGTGGATGTTTGGCGAAGGCAGATACGAAGAATTATTATCTGGTTCTTCAGCCCGTGTAAAATTTTTCGGGTTTGAAGATAATACAAATGATTGTTTTAATTGTTATACTATTTTGATTGATGAGAATAAAATTGATGGTGGAAATATTTCTGCAGTTGAGATGGTAGAGTATTTAAAAAATACAAAGTATCCTAAACTTAAAGGTAAAACATATTTAGATTATATTCAATCAGTTGGAGGTCCAGGGAGATTAGTATATTTAGCAACGGATGTACAAGGAATGTCAATGGGAATAAGTCCCCATCAAAGCTATACTATCTCATTTGCTCCTAAACTAAAAAATGTAGGGGAAAGCACATTTTGGAATGGCGCAGCAAAAGTAGGAGGTGCACTTGGTGGTGCTTTAATTGTTGGTCTTGCAACAGGGGGAGTGGGATGGGTAGCTTTTGGTGGTGCCGCACTTTTATCTGCAGTTGGTGTTTCTGGAGTAAAAGACATTAAAGCAACAATTTATGGAGAACGTGATGTAAGTTCAATTTATATTGATACGTTAGTAAGTGGCCAATCGTTATGCGGTTCTAGCGACATCGCCGGTGATTAAAATAGAGGTGAATAGAATATGATTATAAAAAATAAAAAAGGAATGGAGATGACATTTCCCATAATAGTTGGGATCGTTATAGCTATGTTAGTTCTCGTAATCATTGGAATTATAATTTTTCCTAAATTTTTCACTTTAGGAGGAGAGATAAGTAAAAATATTATCTCCTTAAACGACACCGATAAAGACAAAGTCCCTGATTTTCAAGACAAATGTCCTTGCACAGCCGCACTAATCCAATCAAAACTCCTCCTTGGTTGTCCTAAAAACACCGAAGAAAAAGACGCTTTAGCCGATATGAATTGTTATAGTGATAAAGGATGTAAAGATTGTAAAAAAGAAGAAGCAAGTTCCAGTAGTTCTCCCACTTCTAGTACAACTGAATTATCTTTAAATTTAAAAGATAACACTGGAAAAGTTTTTAGTGGAAGTGTATACGAAACCTCAGATACACCCATTTTTTATGATCTGGTTTGCCCTTCAAAATGTACATTGTCATTTGAAGAGCAAAGTACTTCTTCTCCATCTGCGTTCAAAAAAGAGTATGGTCCTCTCCAAGGAAGTTATTCTTTCCCTATAAGTTCCAATGGAAAGTACACCCTTATTTTCAAAGATGATAAAAAAACAATTTCATATCAAATAATCAAAAAATAATTTTTTTTAATTTATGGCAAACAATAAAAAAGGTTTGATGTTAAAATTCCTCACAACCCTACTTTTAGCCATCATCATCTTTGTGCCCGCTTGTATGTTTGTCTCTAAATTCTTTAGTATAAGCCAACAGGCAGAAGGAAATTTCTTAGAATTTGTTGGAGAAATTAAACAATTAGGGGAAAATAAAAATCTAAACCCTTATGAAGGTTCCACTATTCTCATTCTTGATAAAAGAACGTTTGTGATTAATGTGTGGGAGAAATATAACAAAGGGTTCAGCCGATGCATCCCGTTGTATGAAGAACAATGGATTCTTCCCCTAACTGCCTGCCCGAAAGGTGATTGTCTTTGTTTGATTCAAGAAGTTAAAGTGGAAGAGACATATGAAGAAAGTAAACTATGCGGTAAGTCAGGAAGCGACATCGCCCAAATCAATAAAATCACACCTACAAAAATCAGTTGTCAACAAATACCAAAAGAATATTATGTATATGGTCTCGATTGGAGGGAGTGGAATCGTTTTAGTGAATCCGCCCCAAGAAGATTTACAATGGGATTGGTAAAAAAAGATAATATTATTTTTGTCTGTAAAAATCCTCCTTGCATCATTCCCTCCACCTTAGAAAAACATGAGTAAAACCATCATGAACACCAAAGCTTCCAGCGTCCTACTAATGATCTTTGAATTATTAGCCGTCGTTCTCGTCATCTACCTTGTAATCAGTATCTCAGAAGCGTACGGTTCTTCAACAATGGTGCAAAAAATCAACGCTGCTGAAGAAATGAGAATGATGATCGACACATTAGTTGGAATCCCTGACGACGCCCTCGTTCAATATCCTAAAAATCTCTCGTTATTCACCCTCACGTTAACCAACGACGCCATTGCCATCTACGAACCAAATCAAGCTCAAAATTTATGGATAATGAGAAGCATAACCTTACCCAAAAATCACGCAGCTGAAGGTACAATCACAAACATTGCCCAAGTATGCTTAGAAAAGAAACAGAAAAAAATAATCTTACGAGCGTGTGCCTAATGACCAACAAAAAAGCCCAGTTCGACTTCACCCGTAAAAGCATTTATTGGATGATTGCCGGATTCATCCTAACCCTCGTCGTTGTTGCCTACGTCTTCGTCCTTGCCGGATATAACGCCAAACTCACCTACGTTGATCCAAAACTTCGCGCTGAATTTCTCACCCTTCGTTTCGTTAACAACCCTGACTGTTTCGCTTACCAAGACAAAGAGACAAAAATAAC
>CAXNDX010000069.1:0-5706 GCA_964201585.1 Candidatus Woesearchaeota archaeon
CGAGTGTTTGCTCTTATGTGTCTTATTTTTGGCAGGTTATTGATGAACTTGAAGCTATTGTGAGTACGGTTATCTCTATTAAAGCAGATGTTGAGGCGGGGGGGTTGCAGTATTGTGATAGTGTGGTGAAATGATGAATATATTTCAAAGTGACATTTATTTTGGGATGGTGGTTTAAATATGGGACAGATGGACCAGAATCGGGACAAGGTGTTACATTTATTTTATAATTACCCCTCTAAATCATTTCAAATTCGAGAACTAGGACGATTGAGCAAGGTTTCGAAAACTTCGGTGCAAAGAATTCTAGTTAATCTTAGAAAAAATAAAATAATTACGTTAAAAAAAGGAGCTATCTATAGTAGTTATACAGCTTCTGTGTTGTATTGGAAGTATATTCTCCTTAAAAAAGCTTATTTTCTGGAACAAGTTTATGAATCTGGTTTAGTGGATTATGTACAAACAACGTTACATCCACAGGTAATTATTTTATTTGGAAGTGGGGCGAAAGGTGATTATGTTGTTGAGAGTGATATTGATATTTTTGTGCTGGGTTCAACAAAAGAAATTAATGTAAGAATGTTTGAACGAAGGCTTAAACGAAAAATTTCAGTTGTTGTTAAAGAGAGTTATGCAGATTTAAGTGCGGAATTATTTAATAATGTTATTAATGGGGTTAAGTTGAGGGGGTATATTAAATTGCGATGAAAGCGATCCAATTAACTTGGAATGAATGTTCAAAAGAGTATGTTAGGTCGGTTGTTGTAGATGTGGAACGGGTGAATTCTTTACTTAAGATGTGTGAAGTTAGGGAGAGGTTGCTTACGAATGTTGTTTTGGATAGGGAAACGGCGTCGGTTATTGCTGAAGATTATTATGAAATTATTAAAGAGTTGTTAATTGCGTTATTGCTTGTGAAAGGTTTTAAGTCAAGCAATCATGAGTGTTTGGTTGCTTTCTTTATATATCATTTTCCTTCGTTGGAGTATGAGGCTACAATTTTATTTGAATTAAAAAATATTCGCAATCGAATTAGTTATGAGGGATATTTTGTGGATGAGGTGTATGTGAATCGGAATAGATTGGAGTTTACACATATTGCTGAGCTGATACGAGTTGAGATTGAGAAAGAAAGAAGGGTTTAAAAAGTCTTACGGTTTAGTTATAAAAAATGGTTCAAAAGAGGATATTGATGATGGTTGTACTATTGGTGGTTTTAAGTAGTTTTGTTGTTGCGGTTGAAGAGGATACATGTGCGGGGTTTTTTGGGACTATCAAATTCGTGTTGTGGGGGGATCCTTCTTTGAGGGAGAATTTAGCGGGGTTGGAAGAATGAAACGGTTGCTGCTTGATACGAATATTTATGGTTTATTGACTGTAGATCCAGAGTTACATTTTTTTCATTCTTTAGTAGAGCGTAAGGAAGTAGATTTTAATGTTTATGGGTTTAGTGTAATTCGTAAAGAGTTAAAGAAGGCTCCTCGAAAAATAATTAATGGTGTTAATGTTCAAGCCTCGCTGTTACGGACGTATTCTTATTTTGCGGTTAAAGAATATGATTTGGAATCAAATTTTGAGAATTTAGCGGATGAATATTATAAAAGTTATATCTCTTTTGGTGGGGAATTGGCAAAGGAAAAAATTTATACTGATTTACTTATTGTTGCATGTGCGTCGGTTAAAAATGTTGATGTTGTTGTTTCTGAAGACAATGGAACAATGTGGACGGAAGTTTTTCGTAAAGCGTACACAACAGTTAATATTAATTTTAATGTAGGTAATCCACGGTTTATTAAGTATAAAGAATTTAAAACTTTATTTCACAGAGCAACTTTCACGGACCCATTCGTAGACGGCGCGAACAAATTCGGGATCTTTTTGAGCTTTTTCTATATCTGCAAAGATATCTTTCTTTTTCTGTTTCATATCCACGTAAAAGAAAAGCTTATATATAAAAGTTTTGTTATAGAATGATAATGAACAAATTAGTGGTGATGGGTGTACTGTTAGTGGTTTTAAGTAGTTTTATGGTTGTTGCGGATTCGTGTTCGGGGTTTTTTGGGACGATTAAATGTGTATTATGGGGTGATCCGGTTGTTCGTTCGTCGTTAGCGGGGGAGGCGGTGCAGAGGAATTTGGTTGGGGGTGTGTGTGTGATTGATGGAAAAACTATTACTCGACCTGATTTTTGTTCAATATCTGGTGCTAAAATAGGTGATGATTGTACAACAGAAAATTGTAAAAATCAAGGAGGAGGTTGGGTTTGGGCATGGAATGATAAAAGTGATAATATTGAACCCAAGCCAAAAAGTGGTTGGACAGTTATAACTATTGGTGATAAACAGCACACAGTTAGACGTTTGGTTGGTTCAGATACGTCTCAATATAATGTTGACAATAAAGGTAAAGTCTATGATTATAAAGGGACTCCTGTTACAGGAGATGATTTAGCAAAAGTTCAGAAAACAAGAGAATATGTGCAGGCACAGCCTTTACCAATTGATGTGCCAGCGGGTGCTAAGCTTAGTTTTTTTAAAGGTAATATCCCTTATTATGTTAAAGATGGAAAAGTGTATACCAAAAGTGATCCGAAACAAGTAGATAATGAAGGTTTTGGTGAGGAAAAAAGACTGGTTCTTGTTAAAGGAAAACCTGTTCCTGTTAGTGGACAGGATTGGATTGATAATGATGATCCTGTGAAAGGGTTGATTGAAATTCCCGGTGGAACAGCAAAAGTTGTTGTGTTCAAAGATGGAACAAAAGTATATTTGAAAGATGATGGTACTGAGGCTGGAAGAAGTGATACTGCTAATAATGAGGTAGTTAGTGATGCTCAGAAAAAGAGTGCAAAAGCTTATAATTCTGATGGTGCTAAAAGTGCTTACAAACCTCCTGTTGCAGGTTCATCTGGCAGTAGTTCTTCTACTAGTAGTGGTGGTGGGAAAGGTGGTAAAAGTGGGAAAGCTGATGCACCGGCGGCTGATGTAAAAAAAGATGAATTAGTAGAATATGGCAATTGTATTGGTGAAAAATCTTGTTTTGTTGATAGAAAAACAGGGACTGTACATGAAAGTAGTGATAAAAAAGATAAAATTCTTGGATTGATTTTTGATTCAAAAGGAAATGAAGGTAAGGGTTCGTTTAGACCGGATAAGGGCTATATTTTTGCAAATGATGGAGATGGTAAATTTGCAGTTCAAAAAATTCAAAAGGAGAGGCAGGTGGAATATATTGATAATAATGGCGATGTTTTACAATTGAAAGATGAAAAAGGAAAAACTCAAAAGTGGGATCAGAGTGGAAATAAGTGGGTTGATTATCCTGATGCTTCTTCTTCTTCTTTAAAAAAGTTTGTTGAAACGAAATTAAAAGCGGGAGATACTGGTTTTGAGGATAATAATAAAGTAGTAAAAGAAGTCAAATCTGATTATGCTAAAGGTGTATTAGGGGATCAAGTGTATGAGGATTATAAAAGTCAGCTTGATGTTGATGGGATTAGTTTGGAAAGAGAGAATAAAGAATTTCAATTGAGTGGCGGTCAAGGTTCGATTAAAAGTGATAAAAAAGATAGTAACGGTTTTAGTACGGTTACGGTTACGGTTGAATTAGATGATAAAGAAGGTAAATCAGATTCTAAAGCATCTAAAGATATTTTAGTGAAAGATGGTCAAATTATGGCGGAGCAGACGGTTGAAGGTAAAGAAAAAGGAGAGTTGATGTTATATAATGGGGGGTCTAAGACGAGTGCGTATACGTTGAAAGACAATAAGAAAGGGTTGGCTGATTTTAAGAATGGTGAGGAATTAGTTATTACCGATGGGGCGAAGGAGAATCCACAGGAGATTGCGGGGGTGCAGTTGAAAGAGGATATTTATACGTTTACGGATTTTAAAGAGAAGACGCAGACGGTGAGGGATACGAAAACGGGGGAGTTGAGAGTGTGGGAGAGTGGGGATTATTATAAAGATAGTAAAACAACAGATGGTGGTTGTAAGGGTAAACCAAATTGTTTTATTCCAAGTAAAGGAAAGATATATGATAAAAATAAGAATCTGATATATCTTGCGGATGTTGATACGAAAGGTACTTTTAGTGATCAGAAATTGGAGAAGATAGAGTTATTTGATCCGCAGACGGGAAGGTATAAAGGGGTGGAGTTGCCTTCTGGAGATAGATATATTCAAGATGGTGAAAAGATAACAGGTACTGATAAAGACGGAAAAAATTTTATTTATACTCGTGATGAGAAAGGTGTATGGAAAAAAGATAGTGTCGTTGTTGATCAGTCTGGTACTAAAGTATTAAATGATGTATATCAATCTGCTTCTGTTCGTAATACGCAAAATACGCTCGAATCTATCTATGCCATCGAGAATTCTATCAAATCCTATCCGGCGTTAAATAAACTTATTTTTAAAGATATTGGGGGGGCGGTTTGGTCAGAAGAGTGGCAGCAAAAAGCAGATGAGACGTTTGCGCCAATGCTTGGATCGAATTGGTTTCCATCGGCGATATGTGAAACAGAAAGTAGAATGAAAGATGTTGTTCCGCAAGGAAAAGCGATGATTAAGACGAGTTCGGGGACGTATCAGACGGTGGCGAGTGTGCAGGGGGAGAGGTCTGAGAAAAAAGCTCCTATATTATGTTCACGCAATCCGGACAAGGAAGCGAAAGAGGAGTTTGTGTGTGGGGATGGTGCGGTGTGTGTGGAGCAGTTGTGTTATGCGGATAAAGTGCCTGAGGGTGGAGATGGAGAGGCGGATGTTCCAGCTAAAGGAGAAATAAAACCACTGGAGGGATTCTTTTATACGATTAGTTGGGCGGTAACGGCGCCCAGTGATGAGAAGTTGACGCCGCTGATGAAGAGTGGGGCGGCGGTGTCATTTAATGTGGTTGTGAAGGATACTGAAGGAAAAACAGTTGCACATTTATATCGTGGCAAGCAAGGGGAGAAAGAAGGAGCGATTGAATTAGCGAATGGGGCGAGTGATCGAGATGTGATGACACATTATTCGGAGAAAGAGTTGAGTATGGTGTGTATTGTGTGGAAGAATGCGCCATTGAGTCAGGATTTTGGTGCAAATGCAGTTGTTGCAGGTATAGGTAGTGCAGCAACATTAGGTGGTGCGGCAGTAGCTGGCGGGGTAGCAGCAGGGACGGGAGATTATAAAGGATTTAGGACAGATGCATATTTTTTTATACAACCAGTTCCAACTATCTGTTCACCTATTCCAGTTTCCAACAAGGGTAAAGTGACTTGGGAGTCGTCAAGTAAGACGGAGACGACGAGTTCGACGACGGTGACGAGTGGGAAAGTGGAGAAAGTGAGGAATTGGTAGATTATTTGGTTTGTTAGACCAAATTAATATTCAACTATTTGGTTTTAGAGACAAAATGTTTATTTTTTCTGTGTCAATTGTAAATAAGTGTTGAAGTTGATGCTTAGATCTACACAGGTTTTTTGATCTGCAAGAGTGAGGGTGATTGGATCCATTACTGTATCGAACGTTAAACGTGGGCCATGGCAATAAGTCTTTTTTATTTCGTTCCAGCGGTAATGAAAATAATATGGTTCATGAGCAAGGCTGCAGTGAATATCTTTGTTATCGATGGTATATTTTTCACAGAGAGGAGATAGTTGTTGTTCTATATTGTTGAGCGTGATTGCTTGTTGTTCAAGTGGGGATGGGGGAAGGCGGGGCTGGA
>CAXNDX010000070.1:0-5696 GCA_964201585.1 Candidatus Woesearchaeota archaeon
TGTCTTCAAATAATTCCCACTTATAAGATTATCCCCTCTTCCACCAAAATTATATAACTTTTCACTTTTCGGTATCTCTTTCTTTAAAATATGAAATATTTTTTCTTTTCTAAATAATTTGTTTAGAATCATACACTCACACCACAACCCCCACTCCCACTTTAAACCTCTCTGTCTCCATTGTCGTCTCCCCCGAAAACACAATCTCCCGCACATTCAACACCGCTTTCAAATCCCCTAATATCTTTTCCACGCGCTCAGAAACATCTTCCCCAACTAACACCAGCGTCCCCAACTCCTGTTTCATTGACACCTGTTTTTCGGATTTAAATTTCCTAACCGTATTAATAATATCCACTCCATATTCTCCTGCATCACTAGCATCCGCACCATAAACTCCCGGCCACTCTGCAACATGAATACTCTTCTTTCCTTCGCGAGCTGCAAAATACAACTGATAAATTTCTTCTGTAATATGTGGCATGATTGGCGCCATCATCTTCAGCACCGCAAGTAGAGAATGATATAACACATATTGCGCACTTCTCCGATTTGCAGTTCCCCTTTTATCCGGATTATATAATCGATCTTTTACAATCTCTAAATAATTATCACATAACGTATGCCAAAAAAACTGCTCAACGGTAGCTTTCGTTCGGCTATACTCATACTCCTCAAAACATTCTGTACTCTGCGCAATCGTTTCATCTAATTTCTGCATCATCCACAAATCAAACTCATCAGTTAAATGCACTTTCTCCCCAACTTGAAAATCCTCAAGATGCATCAGTGCAAACTTCGACGCATTCCATAACTTTGTCACAAACTTCTGTCCTGTCAACAAATCTTTCTCCATATACGGAAGATCATCACCTAACTTTGACCCTGCCGCCCAGAATCGTAACGCATCTGCGCTAAATTTCTCAATAACTACTTGCGGCTCCACAATATTTCCGAGCGATTTTGACATCTTGCGTCCCTGCGGATCTTGTACATGTCCTGAAATCATTACTCTCTTCCATGGCACACGCTTATGATGAAATACACTTTTCACAACTGTATAAAACAACCACGTACGAATAATATCATGCGCTTGCGGTCGCAACGAACATGCCATATCATCATACACATAATCATATTCTCCTTTATGCACCCAATTTGTTGCAATATCTGGTGTTGAAGACGACGTCGCCCATGTATCTAACACATCTGTCTCTCCACTAAATTCAGAACTCCCACAACTACACGCTTTGCGCGGCTTTTTCATCGTTGGATCAATTGGCAATTCTTCAATTGTTGGCACAACATGCGCAGAACATCCCACACACGTCCAAATCGGAATAGGAATCCCAAAATGTCGCTGTCGCGAGATACACCAATCCCAATTCAAATTTTGCACCCAATGATCATAACGTACTTTCATATGCGCAGGATACCATATCATCTGCGCTCCCGCTTCAAGCAACTCTTCTTTGCGATCAAGCACTTTGATATACCATTGCTTCGTCTTCAAAAATTCTAATTCTGTCTTACAGCGCTCATGCACATTCACCGCATGCACAATCTCTTTTTGGCTTAATAACAATTTCTTCTCTCGCAGCGCCTCAATAATCGCCTTGCGCGCATCTTTAATCTTCAACCCTTTAAATTCTGCTGCCAACTCATTCATCTTACCATACTTCTCAAACACTACACGTAACGGCAAATTATATTTGAACCACTTCTCTACATCTTCTTTATCTCCAAACGTACACACCATCATGAGTCCAGTTCCTTTCTCTTTATCCACATTCTCATCAGAAAGTATTGGCACTTCATAATTAAATAACGGCACTGTTGCAAATTTTCCTTTCAAATCAGCATAGCGTGAGTCCGTCGGATTGTAAAAGAGCGCCACACATGCCGGAATCAACTCTGGTCGCGTCGTCGCAATAACTAACTCTTTTCCTCCGCAATGAAACATAATATCATTAAAATGCGACTGCATATCAACTGATTCAAATTCTGCCTGTGCAATCGCCGTCTGACATGATACACACCACGTCACGGGTGACTCCTGCTGATATACTCGTCCTTTTTTGAACAGATCAATAAATGATGCCTGTGATGTAATCTGACAATGTGTATTGATTGTAGAATAGGAGCGTTTAAAATCTGCTGACATCCCAATATCTTTCCAACTTTGGATAAATATCGGCTTCTCCTCCGCAATTACTTCATCACAAATCTTCACAAACTCTTCTCTTGACATCCTCATCGATTGAATTTTTTTCTTCTGCTCAACTAATCGCTCTGTTGGTAATCCATTATCATCTGTACCAAACGGAAAAAATACATTCTTACCTCGCATTCGCTGATAGCGCACAATAATATCTTGCTGTGTATAACTAAACGCATGTCCAATATGCATCTTCCCTGAAACCGTAGGTGGCGGTGTATCAACTACATACTTCTCTTTCTTTCCATCTGCTTTATAGCGATAAACTTCTTCTTTTTCCCAATACAGCTGCCACTTTTTTTCTGCCTCTTTTGGATTATAGTGTTGGGGTAAGTCCATAATAAGAAGAGATTTTAACATCCTTTAAAAAAGTAATCACTCTAATTATTTCTAACCGAAAAGTATTTATATTAGTTAGACATTAATTATACTAGAATATAATTTAACTATAATCTAAAAACAAACCATGGCTACTGAAACAATTGTTAAAAAATGGGGAAATTCCCTAGGCGTCGTCTTGCCAAAAGATTTAGTAGAGCAGCAACATCTGCACGAACATGATAAGATTTCTATTTTAGTCGTCAAAGAAGCAGATCTTTCTTCTTCCTATGGCTCAATGAAAGGTAAATTCAAGATGTCAGGTCAACAATTTAAAGATATGGTGCGCAAAGGATGGGACTAACAAACACCTTTTTCTTTGACACATATGCTTTCTTTGAAATTCTCGATGGTAATCCTGCATACGCACCCTATATTAAAGAAGTCAGCATAATCACGACTAAATTTAATCTTCTCGAATTACACTATGGCATTCTTTCATCACAGGGTAAAGCAGAAGCCGATAGAAAATATGATGAATATGTTGGCTTTACTCTTCCCATTGAGGATCTTATTTTTAAACGAGCAAGTGAATTTCGCGCTCAACACAAAAAACGTAAACTATCTTATGTAGATTGTATCGGATATATGCTCGCAAAAACGATGGGTGTCAAATTCCTCACCGGTGACAAACAATTTGAATATTTAGAGAATGTTGAATTTGTAAAATGAACTTCTATTTTCTCAAAAACACCCTCAACTTTTATAAATAGCCACAAAAAAATAAAATGAATGGACAAAACATCTCTTACCAACATTCTCCAAGAACTCCTAGCCGTTCCTGCAACTCGTTGGAAAAAAGATTTTCTTCTTTTTGACAAACACACTCCTCAAGAACCCCATTGCCTCGAATCCTATACTTTAGAATATCAAACTTACCTTATCCATCTTGCTGGTTTTTATGGAGGTGTAAATTCAGGCTCCATCGAATTAAAACTATTTGGTCGAAACAACGGCCATGGCCAGAAACTATACGAAGATACAACAATTCGCAAAGACATCTCCCAACGCGCCCGCCAGCCTCCAACTATATTAGCTGAATTGTATGCAAAAATCCAAGAGAATTATACTCAATAAGAAAAGTAAAATAAAAAAATAAATTTTTAATTATACTCTTTACCAAGCATTATCAACAATTGTTTATATTCTGTAAATCTGCGTTGATCACGTTGATAAATATTTAATATATCTGGATGTTCTTTTCCTGCTCCGTACGGATTATCCACCATATTTTTGACATTCAATTCAAAAAGCACTGCAACTTCATTAAATCGTTTTTGAATCGATTTAGTCACTAGACCAGTTTTTTTAAGACAATCTGCAAAAACTTCTATATTCTCTTTGAGTTTGTTTCTATCATAATCAGAACCACCGCCAAAAAATCCTGATGCATAAGGCGATGATAAGCCATACGTATCAAGCGCTAATAATAATCCTACTCTTGCTGCAACATTATGTAAGAGATTTTTTTTTGTTTCAAAATCCCATTTCTCTTTACTTTGAATCTGTTTCAATTGAATATCTATCTTTCCATAACCTGCACAAAGTTGATAAATAATCGGTTCGCCAAAAAGCACTGGGTTAAATATCCCATCTCTAAATTTTGACCAAGATTTATGTACTGCTGCTTGTTGTAAATGTTCTTTTACTTTACCATATGTATGTCCATAATCTTTCAAAAATTCTGTTTGTAATTTGTGCCATTCTCCGCTATCTGTACAAATAGCTGGCTTTCCTAATCCCACAAAAAATTGTTCTAAAATTGCAACTGCTGCTTCTCTATCCAACTTCTCTTCAGTTTCAAACATTATTCCACCTCACTTATTATTTTTTACTAAGTTACACTCAAACTATATAAACGTTCACTCACTCAACTTCGTCCCTCTACTCCCTGATTCTTCCCATCCCGCCGATGTAATCTGCATAAATTCCGCTTTCTCTTGCATTTCAATAACTGTATTCGCGCCGCAATAACTCATTGCACTCTGCACACCTTTTACGACACTGCGTATCACCTCTCGCACTGATCCTTTGTAATCAACTAAAATCGCCACTCCTTCCACAAACACATCTAACCTCTCTTTCACCTGCGTACCCGAACTACTCTCTTTGCGTTCGTGATTGCTATCATACGACGCCGAACCCATATATTTCTTGTAGCGCTTCCCATCTTTCATAATAATAAGCCCCGGCGCTTCTTCTGTTCCTGCAAATAACGCTCCAGAAAACACACTACTCGCCCCCGCTGCAATTGCTTTTGCCACGTCACCAGGATATTTCATTCCTCCATCTGCACAAACAGGAATATCAAACTTTCGTGCCACTTCTACTACATCCATAATCGCCGTTAATTGTGGTACCCCGCTTCCAGAAATAATGCGTGTTGTACACACCGGCGATGGCCCGATTCCCACTTTCAATCCATCCGCTCCCGCCGTAATTAAATCATACGCCGCCTCAGCCGTTGCAATATTCCCTGCCATGATGTCCACATTAAACGTACTCTTCAATTCTCGAATTCTCTGTATCGCTAAATCTGAATGACAATGCGCAATATCTAAAATAATCACATCTGCTCCTGCTTCAATACATGCTCTTGCCCGCTCTAACGTATCTTTCACTCCCACCGCCGCTCCCACTCGTAATCTCCCTTTTGCATCTCGTGTCGCCTCCGGCCATTGCTCTAACTTAGAAATATCTTGTGTGGTAATCAACCCTTTCACTTTACCCTCCTGCAATAATGGCAATTTTTCAATTCGATGCGAATGTAATATCTTTTTTGCCTCTTCTAATGTAATCCCATACTGTGCCGTCACCAACTTCTCTCGTGGTGTCATCACTGCAGTAATTTTCTTCTCCATCTCTTGTTCAAACAAATAATCACGATGTGTAAAAATCCCAACCAACATCTCTCCATCCATCACAAGTAAACTCGTCACTCCTTCTTGCTGCATCAGCCTAATTGCTTCTCCCACCGTAACATTCTGTTGAATTGACAACGGATTCTCAATCACAAAACTCGTACTTTTCTTTACTTTTCGAATCTCTTCAACCTGTCCAGCAATTGTGCCAAACTGATGAATCACTCCTAATCCTCCCT
>CAXNDX010000071.1:0-5598 GCA_964201585.1 Candidatus Woesearchaeota archaeon
GGTGTAGCCGATACTTTGTTCTATTCTCGTGACGTAGGGGCGATTGCTCGTGTTAAAGATGATACGCAGGTCGGCTTTTTCTATTGCTAATTTGCCGTATTTTTTAAAGAAGCGTTCGGTTTGGGTGGTGTTTTGGCCAGAACTTGCGCCGATGACGTACATTTTTTCTTTGTTGCCTGATTTGAGGTGAGCGAAGGCTTCGTTGTAGACTGTTGCCAGACCTTCCCAGCCGGTGAAGATGGCGACTTGGGCGGTTGTGTGTGGTTCGCTTGCAAGTGAGATGAGGGAGGGGAGGAGATGGTTGATTTTTTGTTCAGCGAGGGTGATTTCTTGTTGTTTACGTTTCAGATAGTCTTTAATTTTATCAGGGGAGGCGGCGGAGAAGTGCTGAACGTTATTTTCGAGGGTGATGCTGGCGAGGCCTTTTTGGGCTAAGCGATGGATGACTTCGTAGATTTTAGAGCCGGAGATAGCGGTTGCTTTAACGAGGGGGGTTTTGGTGGTGGGACTGTTTTTCAAGAGGAAGAGATAGATTTTTATTTCGTTATCTGTCAGGCCGATTTGTTTCAATAAAGGTTCATAAGCAGGCGGGAGTCTCATAGGGGTACCTTAGGGGAACCCCCCTATTTAAATATTGCGGTTGGTTTTTGAATGGTATTAGTGGTTTCTGAGTTGGTTTCTGAGGTGTTTTAGGAGGATTATACAATGACTGATAAATTAATAATTGAATATGTATGTACGGGAAATAATGGACGCAGTCCGATGGCGGAAGCGATTGCTTTAGATTATGTGCATCGCAAGGGGCTTGAGGATCGAGTTGAAATTTGTTCGAGTGCGAGTGGATTGAGTGATAAGACGATTGCGCAGGGGGAGGAGTATGTGAAGCAGCAATTAGGCATTGTGGAATTGGCACTTAAGAATGGCATTTATCAAGAAACATGGCGTCAGAGAGAAGCAGAAGAAGTGCTTGCAGAAGGACGAACAGCATTTGATGCTAGAATGTTATTTGGGAATCGTCTGTATAGTAAGACTAAGAATCCTGATTCATTCCGAAAGGTAGATTTTGTATTAGGAGATCGCGTTGTAGAATATAAAAATTATGCTGTCAACATGGAGGCGCATTTTCGCAATGTGGCGTTGATGGAATCTGGATTATTTGCAGGTGGGAAGTATCATAAACCGACGGTGGCTCGGCATAATGGGTTGATTTTGCCAATGGCGGAGTCGAATGCGAAGCAAGTGCGTACGATTTATGAGGGGGCTTCATTGACTCCTACAATTCAGCATTTGAATGCATTTGCGGGTGTTGAGGGGGATGTGCCAAATCCGTTTTGTCAATTGCTGCCGGCGTATCAAGCGTCACGAGATCATTTAATGAAGGTTGTGCCGATGAGTATTGAGAAAGCGATGAATGAGTATTTGTAATTAAATACTTATCATTTTTTTTACATTTAATTTGAGTTGAACAATGGAACGAAAAATATCTGAATTAAAGCCAGAGAACTATACGCGGTTATTTCAAGTACAGGGACTGCGATTTCTAATTACGGATATCTGGATGGAATATTATAAACGGAAAAATACGTTGGTTATTTTTCATGATGGCCATTTTACGAGTTATCTCCCAAATGTGGTTGTGGAGCAAACCCTTCAGGAAGGAGTGGATTTATTTAGCAGTGTGGAGATGTTTGAGAAATATAAAAAAGAATTTATAGGGTATATTACATTTGCAGAGAAGCGAGGCAGAGAGTTGGCGCTCAAGGAGACTTTGAATTGTGCGGAGTGCGATGAATTTTTTAAAATATTAAGTGATTTTTTTATTTATTACATAAAGACGGAGTTTTTTTATACGGATAGGGCGTTTGAATTATCAGCAAATGATAAAATATTGGGAGAACATGTACAAGAGCAAGGGGAGTTGAAAAATAGAGGAAGAGAAACATTGAATATCTTGTTTTTCGGAGAGGAGGGATATTTGAATAAAATATTAAGAACATTGAGCGGGCAATTTAATGTGAATGTGACAGAACTGTCTGATTATAGCCGCAAAGAAATTTATGAGTTGTTTGAGGAGAAGAGATTGAATGATGGAGAGAGAGCAAAACGGAATACTTTTATTTTTGTAGGAATGGGTGGGGATGCACTCATTGAGCTTGGTGAGAACGCACGAGAAGTTGCGAAGCATTTTGAGCATACAGCCGAGGGTGATAAAGCTTATATTACGGGTACGGTTGCCAATTCCGGCAAAGTGCGAGGTCGGGTTAAAATCATTAAAGCGGGATATGATAATTATGATTCGTTAAATGCAATCATTGCACAAATGAATCAGGGGGATATTTTATTTTCGGAAACAACATCACCGGATTTGATGGTGGCGTGTATGAAAGCGGGTGCGATTGTCACAGATCAAGGAGGATTGTTATCCCATGCGGCAATTGTTAGTCGGGAGCGAGGGATTCCGTGTATTGTTGGAACGTTGCATGGGACAAAAGTGTTTGCGGATGGGGAGATGGTGGAAGTGGATGGGCATGAGGGTGTGGTGAGACGGGTTGAGTGATTTGACATTATTGTTCGAAATAGAACAGTATTGTTTAATTGTGTTCGAAATGAATTATTACTTATTAAAAAGAGTTTGTTCGAAAAATCGAATTATTCAAAGTTATCTAATGATTATTTACTAAAGTATAGTTAAAACCCACTGGTCACTGGTCAGGTGCGGAAAAGGTATTTAAATGAGTTTAGTATATTCTATTATATGGATACATTAATAATCACTAAACTACAAAAGACGTTTGAGGAGTATGTGCATGAATTGGAAGGGCTAGAATTCTGGTATGCTCGTGAATTACAGATTTTATTAGGATATACTAAATGGGAGAATTTTAAATTAGTTATAGAGAAAGCGAAAGAAGCATGTACGAATTCTGGCCAAGAGGTTGCGGATCATTTTCTTGAGAGCAGGAAAACGATAGCTATGCCAAAAAGTGCGACGAAAGATATAGAGGACTATAAACTAACAAGGTACGCCTGTTATCTTATTGCGCAGAATGGCGATCCACGAAAAGAGGAAATTGCATTTGCCCAGAGTTATTTTGCAATACAGACACGAAAACAGGAGTTGATTGAACAACGTATTGCGTTAATTGAAAGAATGAACGCACGGCAAAAGCTTATGGCTTCCGAAACTGAATTATCTAAACTGATTTATGAACGGGGAGTTGATGATGCAGGATTTGCGAGAATCCGTAGCAAAGGAGATGAAGTACTTTTTGGGGGACACAGTACTGCACAAATGAAACATAAATTAGGCGTTCCACAGAAAAGACCATTGGCTGATTTCCTTCCGACAATTACGATTACAGCAAAGAATCTGGCTACGGAAATTACTAATTTTAATGTGCGAAAAGATGATTTAGTGGGTGAAACAAGTATATCTCATGAACACATGAGAAATAATGCTGATGTGCGAGGGTTGTTAGGTAAAAGAGGAATAAAACCTGAAAATTTACCTCCAGAAGAAGATATTCAAAAATTAAATCGAAAAGTGAAAGCAACAGAGAGAAATCTATCCAGAACACCAAAATTATTTTCAAAAAGTAAAAAATGATTACTTATTAGAACCCCACATAATTCTTATAAATCAGCAGTGGAAATAGCTACTAGAGTATATAAGTGATAATTTATTAGGGAATATTACATGCTAACCAAACTTGAACAACCATCTGAACCGCTACATTTGAAGACAATTTTACATCCGTATGTTACCAAATGGTTTTTTTCAAAGTTCAAAGAGTTTTCGCTGCCGCAGTTGTTTGGGGTGATGCAAATTCATCAGCGGAAGAATGTGTTGATTTCGGCGCCGACTGGTGCTACTAAAACTCTGACTGGATTTTTGGCTATTCTCAATGAACTAGTTGATACGGCGGATAAAGGACTGCTTGAGGATAAAGTGTATTGTGTGTATATTTCTCCGCTGAAAGCACTTAATTATGATATTCAATTTAATTTGCTTAATCCGCTGCAGGAGATTGAAGAGGTGTTTGGAAGAAAGCTAGGAATACGAGTAGGTGTGCGGACAGGAGATACGACGGCGTCAGAGAAAGCGAAGATGTTGAAACACACGCCACATATTTTGATTACGACGCCGGAGTCGCTGGCGATCATGCTGAATAGTATTAAGTTTCAGGAGAAGCTGCGAGATGTGCAATGGTTGATTATTGATGAGATTCATGCGCTGGCGGATAATAAACGAGGGGTGCATTTGAATTTATCGGTTGAGCGGCTGCAGCGAATGTCTGTTGGGATGTCGCGAGTGGGGTTATCGGCAACGATTGCGCCACTTGAAGAAATTGCACGCTACCTTGTAGGATATAAAGGTGATGAGGAGAGAGATTGTGTAATTGTGGATGTGCAGTTTATCAAGCAGATGGATTTGCAGGTGTTAAGTCCGGTGCGAAGTTTAGTTGATGATTCGTATATGCTTAAGCATCGCAAGATGTATGAGTTGATTCATAGTCTTGTTTCTGAGCATAAGACGACGGTGATTTTTACAAATACGCGTTCGGCGACGGAGCGAGTGGTACATACATTAAAAGAGATGTTTGCGGCCGATTATACGGCTGAAAATATTGCGGCGCATCACGGGAGTTTAAGTAAAGAGATGCGGTTTAAGACGGAGCAGGATTTACGTGAAGGGAAGTTAAAAGTGGTTGTGTCTTCAACATCATTGGAACTGGGGATTGATATTGGCTATGTGGATTTGGTAGTATGCTTAGGTAGTCCGAAGTCGGTTGCGCGGTTTCTTCAGCGAGCTGGTCGAGCAGGGCATCAGTTGCATTCGACGGTGAAAGCGCGTATCATCGTTATGGATCGAGATGATCTTGTTGAGTGTGCGTTGTTATTAAAGTCGGCGATGGAGAAGAAAATTGATCGCGTGCATATTCCACGCAATGCGCTTGATGTACTTGTGCAGCATATTTATGGGATTGCGATTAATTCAGTTGTGAATATTTATGAGATGTTTCATTTGATTCAGGGAAGTTATTGTTATCATACACTTACTTGGGATGATTTTTTTGAGGTGGTGAAGTATCTGTCAGGGTATTATGTGAGTTTAGAAGAGCGATATGTGTATGCGCGGATTTGGTATGATGCTGATACTGGTAATATTGGGAAGAAGGGGAAGATGGCAAGAGTGATTTATATGACGAACATTGGCACGATTCCGGAAGAGACGTATGTGACGGTGAAAGTGGGAGAGCAGGTTGTAGGTAAAATTGATGAGGGGTTTTTAGAAAAATTGCGGCCCGGCGATGTATTTATTTTAGGTGGAAATGTGTATTTATTTAAATTTTCTCGAGGGATGACGGCGCAAGTTAGTACCTCGGTCAATCGGCCGCCGACGGTGCCGAGCTGGTTTAGTGAGATGCTGCCGTTGTCGTTTGATTTGGCAATGGAAATTTCGAAGTTTCGCAGGTTGATGGATGAGAAGTTTCGTGGTCGGAGGACGAAAGAGGAGATGTTAGAGTTTATTCATTCCTATTTGTATGTGGATTCCAAAGCAGCAGAGAGTATGTATCAGTATTTTTATGAGCAGTA
>CAXNDX010000072.1:0-5562 GCA_964201585.1 Candidatus Woesearchaeota archaeon
CAGAATCTCTTAGAGAAGTTTGAGTAGAAAATATCAATTATTCAAACATCTCTATAAACAACTTTAACCACATTTTTCATTTTATCATTAAAAAAGTTAAAATTCAAAAAAAATAATCAGAAAAAAATCTATTTCTGTGCAATATCTACACCAAGCTCCTCATTGATCCGTTCTTTGCATCGTGTTCGAATATCACTTATCTTAATACTCGCACAAACAGATGTATCATTCATCACACGCGCAACTTTGTATTTGCACGCATCTTGATTCACCACATTTGTAAGCTCTTCACAAATCTGTATATCTTTAGATGCAACTGCAATCTTATATGTACATATTTCTCTATCCTCTTTACTCAATAACTCGCACAGCGACTGTTTATTCTCTCTATACGCAATTGTGGTAAAACAATCTTTTTTCTGTTCCGCATTATTAACTAAGACACAATACGCTTCCTTGCTCAGATTAGTCGCCATAAAATAATTGCAATTGCTCTTCCAATATGTATCTTTAATCGCTTTACAATCTTCAGGATTTTTGCTTATCTCCGCTAATTGCTCTTGACAATTCCCTTTTATACTTGGTCCTACAATTAAATCACATACTTTTTGATCATTCTTCAATTTTGCCAACTCTACAACACACGTATCCCGTACTGCCGTATTATTCACCTTGCTACACTGTAATTCTTCAGCATAACAATCATCTTTCGCTGCCCCTTGTTTTGATGAACAGGAACTTGAAAAATCAAATAAAGAACATCCTGCCACAATAAGTAATATACTTATAAGTAACCCACTTAAAATTAATAATCTTTTTTCCATTCTATCATAAGACAAACCTCGCTTTTTAAGTTTTATGGATATAAAATAGCTATATTCTTGTTTCCTGCCCATTTTTACAGAAAGATATATAAACGAAGATTTGAATAAAATCATAACATAACGCGGACGTGCCAGTAGCGGAAAAAACGTATTTTTCCGGAACTGTCACATCCACAACATCGCGGACGTGCCAGAGTGGCCAAATGGGATAGGCTTAGGACCTATTGGCTTAGTGCCTTCGCAGGTTCGAGTCCTGCCGTCCGCATTTCTTTTTCTTTAAAGAATAATAAAACCAAAAATTAACCTAAAATACAACAAAAATAAAAAATTAAACAAACACCCTACAAAAACACCACAAACAACACCACATACAACAACGGCACAATAATCAACGTGCTAAACTCCGTTCGCCGATGTATCTTTTCAATCAATTCATGATTTTTTCGTTCCTGCAATTCTAATAACATAATATTGATTACAAAACTCATCAATAACACAAAATACGTCAGCACCATAAACTTATCCGCAAAAGTCAAATATCCAACTGGTGGAATCTGATTGCTAATCGACACATGAAACATCACTGCCGCAACTAAACTCGAACCTGTCATCGTTAATCTGGTTGCTACTTTATCCGGATCAATTACAAAACTTGCCAGCACAATTAACATGATAAAAATTACTGGTAAAAATGTCTTCAAAAACGAACTCAACGCAATGCGTGAAATATCAATTGTATACACATATTGTGAATATGTTTCTCCATAAATCGGATACTCATGCTCTTGCACTTCTGCTCGCCAGCCATCAATATTCCAGCCCGTGAACACAATACTCTTATCAATTCCTGTCTCTTTCAACAACGGCACATACTGCATTTCTGCATTTTTTCTCTCTTTATCCTCTAAAATAATTTGCACTTCCTGAGAATCAAATGGAAATTTCTTTAAATCCACTGGACTGTTTAGATTAGCTTGGATGCGATAAAACTTCTCCATTGGCTTATCTTCCATCTTCTCAACCGTTGACGCCCGCCCATTCATAAATTCAAAATTAGGCGTAGAACAATTCTGTTCACATTTAAGAGACAAATAAAAATCTGCCGTAAACGACCCTGTCGCTATATCAAACTTACCCATATTCAATAAATATAACCCAACTTGCACTTGCTCTGGACTCTTTTGTTCAGAATTAAGTGGAGCCGCCGTTACTAAAAAAGCACTAAACACAATAAATAGTAATCCTATAATCAATCGTATATTTTTTATTGTCATGTCCGAAAATTTTTATTAATCCCATTTATTAACATTTCGCCAGAAAAATGAAAAAAAACAAAAAATCACTCTTTACTCCAACTATCCAACTCTACTCAATCGGCTTCATTGTCGGAAACAAAATCACATCTCGAATCGAGTCCTGCCCTGTTAACATAATCGCCATTCGATCTACCCCAAATCCTAACCCTCCCGCTGGTGGCATACCAAACTCAATCGCATTGATAAAATCCTCATCCATCGGATGTGCTTCCTCTGCCCCTCCTCGTAATTGTTTCCCTTGCTCCTCAAGTAGTTCTCGCTGTAGTATCGGATCATTTAACTCTGAATAGCCATTTGACAACTCCATTCCCATGCAAAATGATTCAAACCGTTCAATCAATCGCTTGTCTTGTCTATGTGCTTTACATAACGGCGTCGTTTCCTTCGGATGATCTGTAATATGTATCGGCTGTACTAACTTTGACTCTACTAATTCTTCAAATAACGCCTGCACACCTAATCCCCAATTAAACTCCCCTTCCATCTTAATTTTATGATCTTGAATCACATTCAACAAATGCTCGTCAGACATTCCTGACACATCAATATCCGCATAATGCTTGAGTGACTCTATCATCGTCATTCTCTTCCATGGCGCTTTGAAATCTAACTCTACAATTTCACCATTATACGTATGCTTCACTTTCGTCGTTCCATTAATCGTCAAGCACGCTTTCTCATACACCTCCTCAAGATACTCCATCATCGCATTGTAATCCACATACGACTGATAAATCTCAAGCATCGTAAATTCCGGATTATGCGTCGTATCTACATCCTCATTTCGAAAATTCTTACAAATCGTAAACACTCGCTCTAGACCACCTACAAGCACCCGCTTCAAAAATAATTCTGGAGAAATCGAAAGATACATCTTCATATTCCACGTATTGATATGCGTCACAAACGGCCGCGCATTAGCTCCTCCATATACCGTCTGCAATGTCGGCGTCTCCACTTCTAAAAATCCCCGCTCATGAAAAAACTGTCGAATCGCATAAATCATCTTGCTTCGCTTTTCAAATACCTTTCGTGTTTCGGGATTAACTGTCATATCCACATATCTCTGTCGATATTTCAACTCCACATCTTTCAATCCATGAAACTTATCCGGCATCTGCAATAATGATTTGCATAACACCTGCCCTTGCTTCACCGCTACTGTTACCTCTCCCATTCTCGTCTTAAAAATAACACCTTGAACTCCAATAAAATCTCCTAAATCTGTCTTTCGACTAAGAACATCATACAACTCCGCTCCTAACTCATCCTCACGCAAATAAAGTTGTATTTTTCCTGATTGATCTTGTATCTGCATAAACGTCGCTTTCCCCATATCTCGACGAAGCATAATCCTTCCCGCTACACTTACAGTCGTAGTGGTATGCTCCTCTGCTTTCAAATGCGCAAACTTCTGCAATAATTCTTCTGCATGATTTGTTTGTGCAAACCCATACGGATACGGATTCACACCACTCTTCTGTAAATCCTGTAATTTAACTAACTTAGACTGATCAATCTCATATTTTTTTGCCATAATATACCTCTATAATTGTTCTATAATCCTCGCATAACCTTTATTATATAAACATTTCGAGCATAGTTATATAAAAAGCAGAAAATAGCCTAAATACAGATGGCAAGCAATGATAAAAAATAAGGGAAAGCAAACAATAAGCGATGAATAAACTCAACGCAATTGTTTGCAAGTGATATGTGAGCGAAAATATGGTCCCAATTGAGCATGCGGCATTACAACCGATTGCCATCTTTTTCGTTTTTACCCGTAGAGTAATCTTTATAAACATTCTTTCTTTCTCTTCTTAAAAAGAGGTTTATAGATATATGATCATCACAACGTGCGGCAATTCTATCCCCCTAGCAAAATCAATCGCAAAATCTCTTCATTCTATCTACTCCTCTTTAACCATCAACGCCTTCCCCGATGGCGACCTCTATCTCCAATTCAACTGCAATCTCAAAAACAAAACACTCGTCATCGTCCAATCATTTCACCCCCATCCAGACCAATCATTGCTTGACATCATCTTCGCCGCCCATACTGCCAAAGACCTCGGTGCTAAAAAAATCATTCTCGTCGCTCCATATTTGGGCTATATGCGTCAAGACAAACGCTTCCATCCCGGTGAATGTATCTCCAGCAGAATAATGGCTAAACTTCTTAATGGCTGCATAGATAAAATCATCACCATCGACCCTCATCTTCACCGTTATAAATCCATGAAAGAAATCTTTACCATTCCCGCAATCAACCTCACCGCTAATAACCTCATTGCCCAATACATCAAATCCTCTTTTCCCAAAAAATACTTCAAAAACGAAGTCATCATAGGTCCCGACTGGGAATCCTACCAATGGGCCGAAGACATCGCAAAATCCGTCGGCATCCCCTGCACCGTATTAGAAAAAAAACGTGTATCTTCATTAGAAGTCCACGTCAAAATGATCAATCCTATTCTTCTCAAAGGCAAAGACGTCATTATCGTAGATGACATCATCTCCACCGGTAGAACCATCGCCGACGCCGCCAAGAAAGCAAAATCATTAGGCGCAAAAAGCATCACAACCATCGGTGTTCATGGCATCTTTGTCGAAGACGCAATCAACGTCATGAAAAAAGCCGGCGTCAATCACATCATCTCAACCAACAGCATCGAAAAACCAACCAGTAAAATTGATGTAACTTCTTTAATAGCACACGCTCTACGCAAAGAATCCTAATTCCATAATCTATTTAAACCACTTCTCAAAAGAATAATCTATGGTATGGAATGAATTGATTGGAAAAGAACTGAATGATCGCGAATTAGATAATCTTAATCGGAGATTTAATACTGATGGATTTTATTGCCGATTAAAAAATCCATTGGAATACACAATTGGATTACAAGACGGAGATAAAGAACATCACATAATGGATGTGAGCAGAGATAGAATCATGACTTTTGAATATAATATGCAAACTCTTCTCACTCGTGCGGAAGTTTCTTTAGTTGCACATAAATTAGAATTAATACGGCCAAAAGGATTAGAAGAAGTTATCAAAAACGTAAATGGCCTCAACAAATCAAGAGAACAGACTCCTGCATACGCGCCACAGAATTAAACCCTAACTAATTTTGTATAATTTTAATTGTACACTTTTTTTATTTATTCTATCTTTTCTAACTAATTCTTTTTTGTTTCTCGTGCTTCTCTTTCTTCAACTCCATCATCAACTGCAAATGCTGCGTATTCGTCCGCAACTGTTCTAACATCTTCTGTAATGTTCTATTCGCCGGCAACACTAACGATTCCTGTCGAATCGATGTATCAATCCTAAATCCCAACTGCACTGCATAAAATAACACAATCATATCCGCTCCCCATCTACATTCCTCCTTGTATCGCTCACAATACAA
>CAXNDX010000073.1:0-5557 GCA_964201585.1 Candidatus Woesearchaeota archaeon
TATCCAAAACATCAATAACCTCCCCACCATCCTCTTCACCCACATCATCAACCACACCCTCTTGAGAAGAACAGCCAAATAATAATAGGAGTGCGCTTAACAACAAAATATTTACAATAACATCTCTCACAACAACCATATCTACTCTAGAAACCAAAAGAGATATATAAATATAACGAAAAAAATCTCAAATATCCAAAATCACCTGCGCCTTCCAACCGCTAGGTACCTGCTCAACTTTAAACAAATGCATCGTAACCGCTTTTACGTCCACTTTCGGATTATGCCGCGTCAAATCCAGCTTCTCCCCATGCGCAACACACTTCAATTCCCACTGCCCTTTCCCTTCAACAATCTCAATCTCAAACTTACTAAACATCAACTGCTTGTAATCCTTAAAAAACACCAACTCATCCAGAAAACTCGATAACAGCTGCTCAACCGTCTTCTCCTCAACTAAAATCTTCTCCGTCTGCTTCTGCTTCACACGTGCAACATCCACCATCGTCTCCTCAGTTGCCAGTGCACACTGCTCAAATAACTCAGGAAGTGTCGCAGCTTTCGCCACAAACATCACATCCGCCGTATGATCCAAAAACTTGTAAAATGCTTCCATATCATTAAAAATAACCACTCCCTATTTTAATATTTCTATTAACAAACACTCACTTCCCTAACCCCAACACGACCCTCCCCTCACTCATTCCCTCCATTTTAGCACCCATCCTCCCAAACGTAATCATCCCTTCTTTCTCCAATTTCTCACACAACTCAACCAACCACTCCTCCTCACTCTCAACATAATCCTTCTTCACCGCACATCCAAACTCCAACAACAAAACCTCCTCACCAGAATGTTTGCGCACAAATTCCACAATTCGCCCGCGAAAAATTCGATTTGGAATATGTCGCCCATTCTCCCTCATCCCCTTCTCCACTTTTTTCTCCGCCACAAATAACGCCTTTTCGCCCTGCAATTCATATGCACCAACAAACCCGCAACCCTTCCGCAACACACATTCACTGCATTTCGGCCCATCCCGTAAACACACCAGCGACCCAAAATCCATCAGCGCATTATGAAGATCGCAACTCTTCCCTTCGGGAATACTTGATTTCACAAGCTCATACAACTTCTTCTCCTCCTCTTTTCCCATCGGCAGCCCCTCATCTCTACCCTGAAAATATCGCATATAAATCCGTCGTACATTCACATCAATCGCCGGTTCCGGTCGATTAAAAGCAAACGAAGCAATCGACCCCGCCGCATACGGTCCAATCCCTGACAACTTAATCAACGCCTCAGGCACGCTAGGTATTTTCCCCTCATATAACCGCACCACCTCCTGTGCAAACTGCTGCAACATCACCGCCCGTCGATTATACCCTAACCCACTCCACGCCAAAATAACTTTTGAAGTATTCGCAGAAGCCAAATCAAAAATCGTAGGAAACAAAGTTAAAAACTCTTTATACTTCTCCACTACCCGTGGCACCTGTGTTTGCTGCAGCATAATCTCTGCCACCACAACTCTATACGGATCTAACCCAACCTCTCTCCACGGCAAATCCCTTTTATGAATAGAATACCAACTCAATATCTGTTCAGAGAAATGTAACGAATCCACCATAACCCAAAAATAACTCTTCTCTTTAAAAAATAATCTTTAAGAAAATATAATTTAATCCTTGCAAAGCTCCGCTCGAACTATACCATCATACGTCTTTAAAAGATCCCGTTTATTTAAATGTATAAAATTACCACCGGAACAAAGCCATGAAACTCGAGCAATCGGATGTTCCAAAGCATGTTCCTGCACATAAGTAGGATTTAAAACATAAAATTGAATTGTAGAAACACCCCAATTACACAATGCAAGCATCCTTCGAAAGAGATCATAATCATCACCAAAACCCAAAATCCTCGACATGAATTTTTGTTGCTCAGAATTATACGCAGAAATATTTTTAGTTGTAGGGATAGAAAAATACCCAAAACTTTTATCCTGTTTATCTTCTACTAATTCTAATGCATGTAGATCTAAAACAATAGTGTCAGAATCATTTTTTAATGCCTCGAAATCATCCGAAAGCACAGCATAATTATCTTTCTTTGTTAATTGATCAAACGCATCCTCAAGATGTAAAAAAATAGGATTCACACGTTCTCTGACAATATACAACAGAGGAATATTATTATCCAAATAAGAAACCAACCCATCCGCAGTATAAAATCCTTTACCACGTAGCTCTCGAGTATTGAAACGTTCCTGCGTCAGCTAATCGACATGCTGCATCGTACCAGGAACACAATAAGGATAAATATCACGTAAATTACCCCTCAAATTTTCAAGTTTCATAAAAATATTAAAAAGAGAGTGATTTATAAAATTAACCTCTAAAAAATTCTAACCCACAATCCTCCTAACCAACTCCTCTTCTTTCCACAACTCTTTTTGCCATGTTCGTAAACAATTCAACGACTTCTCAAGTACTAAAATACGCATCTGCTCTTCAGACAAAAGTAAAGATGGCCTAATCCCTAATTTCAATCCCTTCGCTTTACGCACCTCCCCTAATTCCGCCATCCAGCCATACTCCCGTAAAGGCATCTTCTCCTTTCGCACAACTACATACTCCTCCCCCCCACTCTCCCGTGCCTTTTTGACCAACTCATGCAATCGCGAAGCATTCTCTTTTACTGTTAAATGCACTCCCCGCAACTGCATCCAATCCGCAGCCGAATACGGCGGACTTGCCGCAAACGCCAGTAGCTGCCTATTCGTAAAAATCATAAACGCCGGCTTATTCGCAAGCTTTGCAAGGCTCTTACGCTCATCAAATAACACATGTAAAATCGCTCTCTCCACCACACTCATGCTTCGAAAACCAGAAATATCACTATACACTTGTTCTTTCAACGTATAATCCTCACTCTCTAAATACCGACACTCCTCTCGCACCCATTCCACCCTTCCTTTCCCGACTAATTCTCCACACAATTTATCATACAACGCTAAAAGATACGCCGTATCCTGCACCGCATACGCCAACATCCCATCTGACAACGGCCGCCTTGTCCAATCCATCTGCTGAAACTTCTTCTCACACACTACATTAAAATACTTCTCAAGTAACGACCCTAACCCCAACTTCTCCTCCCCTAAAAATAACGCTCCCATTTGTGTATCAAAAAAATGTTTGGGCACACAATTATATTGCGAAAACAAAATCCGAAAATCAAAACTAATATCATGAAACACTTTTAAAATCGCTCTATTCTCAAACACCTGCCACAACAAACTCAAATCCGGAACTGCAAGTACATCAATCACCCAATTCTTGCTACGCGAAGATAACTGCACCAAACACAAAAACGATCCATAATAATGCAACTGATTCTCACACTCTAAATCCACCGCAATCTCTTGTAACGTACTCCACTCCTGCGCCGCCACACTCAACTGCTCTTGCTTCTCAATAAACACAAAATCTGCCATATGTAACACAGAAAACTCTTTCCTTTATAAAAAATACCTTCATTTCTTAATCACATAAAAAATTTCATTCTCAAACTCTAACACCCTATAACTCCATCCTAACCGATCACACATCCACTCCATCCATATCCGCCTCGGTGCCGTCATCCTCTTCCCACTCATCGTCTTCGTTGCAAAACTCACAACTACATATCGCGCAGGAATCGCTCGAAACACCGCCTCACTTTTGGTATGCCCTTTATTTTTATCAAGCACATCCGCAACCTTAAATAAAAAAGCCACATCCGCTTTAGCTAATTTCTTAACTTTCTCAATCTCTAAGAGATCAATCACTCCCGCTTTACCGTTAAATGCACTCATCTGTTTTTCCATCGATGTAAAATACGAACGTAACAATTCCATCTGCTCAGAATGGATGTCATACCCATAATACTCAACACCTTCAAGCTCCATAAGCGGTAAAGATAACGGATTCAATCCGCATCCTAAATCTAATATTACCTTAGGCTTTCCCGTAATTGCAAACAATTTAGTATACAACTCAGAATAAATTAATAATCGCTCCTGCGTTGACGCATGACACTCTAATAAAGAAAATAAAATTTTCTCTTTTGCCCATTTTCTTTTCTCATTAAAATACTCCTCAACTAACTCTCCAATCCGCTTCAAATCTCCTTCTTTCGAAAATAAACCTGCTGACCTGCGCAACTCCGCTCTCACACATTTCACAACTTCTTCAAACACCGCCGATTTTAGATGAAACTTCTCAACTAACTTCTTCTCTAAATTTGTATTCTTCCGCAAAAAATCTATAACTGCTTTCGCCGCAAAATCCACAGAAATCCCTTTCAATTCTTTTTTGCGTTGCACTTCTACAACAACAATGTTCACTTGCTCATCTGTTAATCCTACCATTAATACATCATAGAATCACAACAACATATAAAAACCTTTTTAAACGCCATTCGACTTCTTACCTAAACATGAGTAAAACCTTCAAACACTACGCAAAATCCACCTGGCGCTTTCTCTGGCACGACGACTCCGCCGCAAGTTGGATCGCTAATTTAGTCGTCGCATTCATATTCATCCGCTTCATCTTCTATCCCGTTCTCGGCATAATATTTGGCACCGGTTTTCCCATCGTCGCTGTAATTAGCGAAAGCATGGAACACGGCCTCCACGATAACGTTCTCTGCGGCCAACAATTCAATGAATTCAAAGAATCATTTGCCAACTATTGGAGCATCTGCGGCTATTGGTATGAACAACGAAATATTACAAAAACTCAATTTCAGTCATTCCGATTAAACGACGGCTTTCGCAAAGGCGACGTCATCATCATCTGGCGTGCCAACGAAAATAACATCAAACTCGGCGACACCCTAGTCTTCCAAGGCAACCGCGCCCAACCCATCATCCATCGCGTTGTCAAAATCTGGGAACAAGACGGACAAAAACACTACCAAACCAAAGGCGACCATAACAGCGCCTCCATTAACGGCCAAAACAGTGAAGAAGATATTACCATCAATCGTATCTACGGCAAAGCCATCGCCAAAGTACCTTATCTAGGCTGGGTAAAAATTCTTTTTGTAGAAATTCTGGCTTTATTTGGGATAATTATAGAACGATAGAAAAACTAACTTCTTAAACTCTCCTTCCCACCGCTTCCGCCACTCTTCGTAACCTCTTCATCAACAACCCAAATTCAGAAGTCGAAATCGTCTGCTCTTTATCACTCACTGACTTCCCCGGATCAGTATGCACTTCAATCAATAACCCATCCGCTCCCGCCGCAACCGCAGCACTCGACATCGCACAAACCAATTCTCGTCTTCCCGTCCCATGACTTGGATCAACAACGATTGGCAAATGTGTCAATTCTTTCATCACCCCAACTGCACTCAAATCCAACGTATTTCGCGTGTACGATTCAAACGTTCGAATCCCCCGCTCACATAAAATAACATTCGGATTTCCTTCATTCAAAATATATTCCGCCGCAAATAACCACTCTTTGTACGTCGCTGCCATCCCTCGCTTCAACAACACCG
>CAXNDX010000074.1:0-5542 GCA_964201585.1 Candidatus Woesearchaeota archaeon
GACTACCACTACCCGCAAGCACAATCCCACTAAACATCTTTTTCCCTACTTCCTCCGCATGCGTCGGCCCATAAAGACAATATACTTCTCCACCAATATGTGATTTCACAATCGAACTAAGTAACGATCCATCCGCACTAAACCCTTTCGAACAAATGATAACAGGTTGACCATCAATCCACGGCACCGCGTTATGAATCGTCTTCTCCACTTTATCAGACGGCACAACCACCATTACCACATCACTACCTTTCAACACCTCAGCCATATCAGAACTAATAAACACACTTGGTGGCAACACCACATCTGGTAATAATTTACATTTGCGTAAATCCTGCATCTCCCGTGCCTGCTCCTCAAAAAACTCCCACACATTAACATTATATCCATTAGCCGCAATATGCACCGCAAGCGCACTTCCCCAACTTCCACCGCCTAAAATTGCAATTTTCATAAAATAAGAAAACTAAAACCGTATTTAAAAAGTTTACGCAACTACTCTTTCTGCAATTCAAACTCACTTTCCAAAAAAATCACATCCGACTTCTTAATATTCAAAATCACGCGTGTAAACGTATGCTTCACAAGCTCTTTATCCCCATTCTCCACATCCACACTATAAATCACTTGTTTTAATGGTAATCCAGTATAATGATCCATCCATAACCTCTCTTTCTTATCATTACTATTCATATATTCAATAATCGACGTCTTCTGATTATCAAACGTTTCTTCTCCTACCTTCTTTGCGCTATACGGAATATTTGCCACAATCCCAAGTGGCGTTAAATCAACTTTTTCTAAATCATAATTGATATCATACGCTTTCTTCCACGCAAATGTACATGAAGACACCCCTTTGGTACACACTACAACCGCATCCTGTAACTGCGTATCTAAATACACTTCATTATAATTCACATCACCTTTCAACTTTATTGGTACAAGATACACTTTTTTAGCATTTTGTCCATAAATATAATAATCATACGTTCCCCCTTTGGACGCATCAAATGTATAACGATATGCACCCACTTCTTTTGCCTTCGTAATAAACTCATTCACAATAGGGTCATACATTGGCTTTGGCTTCTCTTTGGGCGGCACAATTGTAATCTTTGGTTTAGAATTAGGTTGTGCAACAACTTCTTTTACTGTTTCTATTGACTTCTCACCTACAGCCATAGTAGTATCCGTAACTTTCTCTTCAACTACTTTCTCCGTTGCCACAACTCTCTCTCCTGGCTTTTGAATTAACGGAGTACAACCGACAATTAAAAATAGCACAAATAGACCAATAAACCCTCTAAAAATACGTTTTCCTACCATAATTAACATTTAAAAAAAACCCCTTTTATTTAAACCTATCGCACTAAACGCAAATTATACTGCTGTTTCCACTCATATTCATAGCCAAAATCTATTCCTAATGTAGTCGTATACGAACTCTGATCTTTTAAAAACGTCTTACAAATAAGTAATGCTTCTTGACTATCCTCTTTTAATACTACTGACTTAGGTGTATAGACTGTTCCCTCAGCTGTACTCACATCTTTCCCTTTAAATTCACACTCCATTTCCTCACTCCCTAAATGAGCTTTCCCTAATACCACACTCTTCACTTTTCCACTTCCCCTATTTGCAATTGTAATACGAAACTCCACCTCTCCGCCCGCACCACTAGGATAAATAATCTCTTCAATATCTGTCACCGCAAGCGGCGCTCCTTGCCCGCCATACGACTTTCTATCCTGAACTTTACACCCCGCATCTGCAACATCATACAAACTTGGTTGGATGCACACCGTATCCCCAAACTCCATCACTGAATGATACTTCGCTTTCAAAAAATAATTTCCCGTATATTCATTTGCATTCTCAAACAACATATTCGACGAACCAGAAAATTCTAAAAATTGTACATCTCCAATCGGCGTAAGTAAACTCTTCCCCGTCATTAACGATACAATATACTCTTTATTCGTCAGCGCAAAATACTTCTCATTTAACCCCACAATACCCACTTCCACACCTTTCAAATCATACGCTGCATGATTACTCGCTTCAACAATAATTTTAAAACCTGAACCTTGGTAAATTTTATCTGGCGGTGCATTTGGTAACATTCTAAATTGCAATTCGCCAATCCCTTGCTTAAAATTGGTAGTTGTGCCAGAACCCCCGCCTCCACATCCTATGATTAATACTATCATCATCAATAACAATAATAACATCACAAAACGTAATCCTCTTTGAACGACTCTCATGACACTTTCACCTCAAACCCATACTTCTGTGATAACAAATAATCATACCCTAATTCAGCCCGAATCTCCATTAATACCGGCTCTTTAATTTTACTATATAAATCAGCCAATTTCACCATACACGAACTTAACCCTTTCCCTCCTCGCTCTTTTCCCTCACCTGTATGTAATATCTTCTGCCCATTCACACAATCCTGCGATCCATCCGCAACACTCAACCCCACATCCTCAATACCAATATGATAATTGTGAATTGTCAATATTTCACCATCTTCCATATTTTCAAACGACGAGAATAACTGTAGATCTAATGTTGGATCAAGTACTGGGTCATTAGGTGGATTTCCAACCATAAAATTCAACCGTGTTAAATCCGGTGCCCCAACAGACGTTCCCGCTTTTGAACTCAACAATTGCTGTGCTTCTTTAACATACCCGCTTTTCACATCATAATCAGCTGTCGCCGGAATAATTGCCCGCTCCAATCGCGACTTCGAAACTAATCCCTCTAACTTCACTTCATATTTCACATCATAAAACCCTTTCATTGTCGCACTTGCAATCGGCTCTGGCTTGCACGTAATCCCGCGCGAAATAACTTCACCCTGCAATTCCATATCAGCTTTACCGACTATTTCTCCCGTAATATTATCTTTCTTATCTCGTCCCACAAACCCGCAAGAAAAAGATGCTTTCACCACCTGCTTGCGTGGATTTTCCATCTCAAAAACCACCGGATACATTGTTTTTAATGGCTGTCCCTCCGTTCGAAACGAAACTTGAGGAAACGTCTCTTTGCGTGCAAATCGCACAGTCGTCGGTTTATTGATCGTCGGATCAACAGCCCCGCTCACCACCGTTAAACTCTTCTTCTCTTTCTCTTCTTTAAAACATTTATCAAATGTTGCACTGCCCTTCTTAATCATTCGCTGCTTCTCGCATATCGCTTCAATCAGAACCGTCTCCTGCCTCTCTTTCACACAATCTTGCAGCTTCAAATACTCACCATTACTAATACACCATCCTAAAGACGTAATCCCTGATTCCCCACCCACATTCTTCAACTCCTCTTGCTGCGCTTTCGTAAACTCCCCCACATCAGGCGCATTGAATTGACTAGAACCCATCTCTGGCGCCGCCGTCATAATCACAATCACAATCATCGCAAATGGATACAAAAATCCTACAATCTTCAACAACGCAATAAAATGAGAAACCGTCTTACTCTCACTTATCGACATTGGTAACATCAACAATCCAAATAAACCCCACCATGGAATATCTCGAATCAACATCCCATATATTGGCCCTGACGCAATATTAAACTCTTTATTCAACAACGCAATCAATCCAATATCCAAAAACAACACCAACACAGGTAATAAACCATACAATTCAGGAGTCACATTTCCCCCTTTAGTAAAATACCCATAAATCCCTGACACCAGCAAAAACACACCTGCAAGCGTCGCAACCACTGTAACATTAATCGCCCCCTCAAATAAAAAATACCATATTAAAAAAATAACCGCCGGTAAAAACACCGCAACTTTCTGCTGTTGTGTTTTCTCAGAAAATGCGTATAACGCCGCAAAACATAATATAATTGAAACATAATTAATAAGATTAGACGGCCCAGCTAAATATCGCCATAAAAATATCCCTACTCCCCCTAATAACACCACAACCGCCATATATCCAAAAATACTCGACGTAGCTGCTGCAACATCACTTCCCTCTTTTTGTCCTACTGGCTTACTTGAATCTGTCCCCATCTAAAAATTAATTCACCCTCTTTTTACACACTTAATGTATAGACTTAAGAATACCTCTCGCCTATAAAAACCTTCCTTTTTAAAACACGACCTAATTAAAATAAATCAACACAAATATCCAACCAAAAAGAAAAAAATTCTAAAAATTTAATTATTCACTAAATCCGCTTTCAATTCTCGAATCTCTACTGTCTTCTTAGGCTTAATCAACACCGCATTATTGCCTTGCACAATCTCATTACTCACTTCAATTGCCAATTTCCCTTCTTTCGTGTTAAACGAAACCACTTTGCCATTCACCACAAATTCCCCTGTTTTTGCATCCACCACATCCACAAAATCAGCCGTTAAATACACTTTCTTCTTCAAATTTTTCACCGCTTGAAACTGCTCAAGCGACACTTGAAAATAAAACGTAGGATACACAACCTCTTTCAACTTCGTCTGTATTTTGGGGTGTGATAAAATAACACTTCCTTTATCTAAAGAAAATAATAACGTATTCTGCCCATCATAAAATAAACTAGGTGACAACTCAAACGTCAACTGCGGCGAACTACAATCAGGTACCCCGCTATACACCTCATTTCCATTTAAAAGTACTTTCATCTTCCCAGCTAATTCCGAACAATCTAATAAAAATTTCAATATTGCTTTTTCCATTCCTCTCTTTTCTACCTCAGAAACAGAAAACAAACTCTTTGACACCTGCGCATCTATATCTTTCACATCACCGATAACTCGCACATCCTCAAGCACCAATTCATTTGTTCGCCAGAACGCTAAACCCGGTGAAGCTACCGTAAACTCAATAATATTTTCCTCATTCAACGCACTCTTCGCTAAAAACAACGGTTTTGGACTCTTAACATTCACATTTCCCGAATATATCTCCTGCCCATTTAAAAACACCATCATCTTTCCTTCAGCAACTTTTGGCGTATATGTTAACAACACATTCTCTGTATTTTTTAAATCATCAAACGCCACTGAAAAACTACTCTTCTTCTCAGAAAAAATTCCTTTCGTTGCCACAATACTCGCTTTCTCAGCCAAAATCTTGCTATTTGATCGCGAAGTTAACGTAATATCAGGCAATGTATGCTCTAAATCTTTCTGCGCTAAATAATCAACTCTTCCCGGAGCCACCGTCATAAGATTCGCTTGACTAACCAACCCTGTCGTTCCCATTTTCCCGCTCGAAGAACCACCCGAACTGCTGCTAGAACTCCCTAACAATTCCTGTCTATCTGCAGGAGGAATAAGAATAATATAAGTCACAATAAACGCCGCAATAATTGCAAGTAATACCGCCGCTCCCGCCGCCCCTTGCCCTTTTTTAGTATATGTAAAAATCATAGCTCTCAAACCCATTAATACACAAATAAAAGAGTAGAGATATATAAACTATTCGCTTCTCAATTGTAGTACAAATAAGTTTAAAATAAGAACACAACAAGAAAAAAATAAAAAAAGATATAGAGGAGTTACAAAGATTCT
>CAXNDX010000075.1:0-5533 GCA_964201585.1 Candidatus Woesearchaeota archaeon
ATTTTTTGGTTTTAGGTTTATTTTTGGGAGGTGCTTTTTTTGGTTTCTTTTTTGTGCTCTGAAGAGTTGACATAGAGTTGATTTTGTCAGAAGCTTTATATAGTTTTTTGGTGTTGAATTAGTTCTGGCATAATTATTTGAACACGAGCGTTTGAATTGACGTTAACTGTGAATTTGATTGAGCGTTATACGTTTTGTGATGTATTACAGTATAGCAGGAGTGAGAATGAGAAATATGTTAGTTGTAATAGTGATTATTTTTTGTTTATTTTAACAGTTTTTCCAACGCGTCTTCGTGAAAACCAATATGGTATTTGCCATCAGCAACGATAACTGGGAGAGCAAGTTGACCTGTTTTTTTTAAGATGTCGTCCCGGTAGTTGTCGTTGTCTTCCAAATCACATTCTTGAAATGAAAGTTTCTTTTTTTTGAGCCAGTCACGGAGTTTTTGCGACCAGGGGCATTTTGGAAGGGTATAGATTTTAATGTCCATTGTTGCGAAAATGAGCGATGGGTTTATATATCTTTTTTGTTTATTTTTGATTATGGTGCGAGAGAGAGAAGCAAGAGGGTGGGTGATTGCGAATATGTCATTAGGAATTATTTCTTTCTTATTACTTTTACATCTTTTTAATGTGCCGGTTGCAGTTGCGGGAAAAGCGTATGATTTGAGTTTGGATTTGGTGTCGGCACCAGAGGCGTTGTGTGCGGTTGAATGGGGGGATGAGAAGACTATTTTTTCGAATTTAGATCAATGTTGTTTGTATGCGCGTACGCAATTGAGTTGTGAGCGACGAGTGGGGTTTGTGGGTAGTGAGGAAGTGGATTGGGATTGTTATACTGGCAGAGGAAAAGTAGTTCATTATTTATTAAATCAAAAAGCGTATCGATATTGTTTACGTTTGCCAATTGGAGTTGATTAAATGGTTAATGGGGCGAGGCGAAGGGGAATGAGACAGAAATATTCTATTGTGTTTCATAAGCGAATATTTATGGGTTTATTTTTACTGGTGTTGTTGTTGGGTTCGCTTAATGTTGCGAAGGCGAAAGGGTGGTTGATTCCAGCGCAGCCAGAAGTGGTTGTTGATGAAACTACAGAGGGAAAGAGAATTTATTTAGAGGATTTGACGCTTGAGCAGAAGATTGCACAGATGGTGGTTGTGGCAGGTGGGACACATAATATGGTTGCGTGGAAGAATATGCAAATTGGTGGGATTCATTTATTTGCGAAGAAGGATGGAGAGGTGTATCGGAAAACGATTCAAGATTTTCAAGAGGGGATGACGATTCCATTTTTTGTGACGGCGGATTTAGAGGGGTGTTTGAATCCGTTTGCGGAATTTCATAATTCGACGGCACTTGGTGAGATTAAAAATGTGGGAGAGGCGTTTCAGAAGGGAAGTGATGAAGGAAGGTTGTTGCGAGATTTGGGTTTTTCAGTTAATTTTGCGCCGGTCGTTGATTTAGAAGATCAGATTTGGAAGTGTCGGACGTTTAAGGGGGATGAGAAGCAAATTAGTTCGCTTGCGGAGGCGTATATTTTAGGGTTGCAGTCGCAGGGGATTATTGCAACTGCGAAGCATTATCCTGGGAAAGCGTTAGAAATAAGTGATCCGCACAAGTATTTAGTTGCGGCGACAGTTGGGGAAAAAGATGTGTATCCATATATCTATCTTGGGCAGAAGAATGTGGTGAAAGCGGTGATGGTGACGCATGTGATTGCGTCGGGAATAGTTGATTCGGAAGGTAAGCCTGCGGTTGTGTCTGTTGCGGCGATTGGGGAATTGAAGAAAGATTTTTCTGGGTTGATTGTTACTGATGATACGATGATGCTGGGGTTACGAAAATTTTATGGTTCAAATGAACAGTTGTATGTGGATGTGTTTAAAGCGGGAAATGATATTGTACTTAATTTTGATGAGGATCCAGCAGAGATTTATCATATGATTCAGGTTGTGAAGAAGGCAGTTGAGGAAGGGGAGATTTCTGAGGATGAGATTGATGAATCGGTGCGGAAGATTTTGGAAGCCAAGGGGTTTGTTGTGGCGTAGATTTGTATCTCTGAATTAGATTTTTAATTAATTTTCAGTCATTAATGGTTTATTTGCAGTAATTATTTTCTTGAACCAGTAGCCGGCAAATAAAGAAGTTACAATCGCAATTAAGATGAGGGTGACAAAGAAGGTTTCATTAATGATGCCGAGATCAAAAGCAATTGTGGCAACGACGATACCTGGGCCACCTCGTGTATTCATGGCGATGGCGAAATTTAAAGAAGTGAGGTTATCTTTTTTAAGTAATTTTGCAGCGATAAGTGTACCTAGAATTTTACACAGTGTGGCGAAGAGGAGGAAGCCTAGAAAGAATAGAGGGTTAAAATGATGGATTAGGTCGAGTTTTATTCCAACAAGAGCGAAGTAGATGGGAATGAAAAAGCCTTGAGAGATATCTTTGATGTAGTTTTTTACAGGATCAAATTTCTCAGCGGGAAGTGTACTAATAATTATTCCTGCTAAGAGTGCACCAAAAACAATGTTGACATTTAGGATGCTGGCGAGTGCGGCAAAAAAGAAGCAGATAAAAAGGAGATAGCCAGAAATAGATGATCTTAAAAGAAGGTTGTATTTGGAAGAGTTTGTTTTATGCAATAATTTTGGAATTACTTTTAGGCCAATTAAGAAGAAAGCGATAGTGATGATGATTGTGGTGAGAATGGAGGAATAAGATGGATTTTGATTAGTGACAATGCCTGTGGCAATAGCAAGGACAATCCATAATAAGACATCTTCTATTGTGGCAATGGAGATGATGAGTTTTGCAAAACGGGTGTGAATAATATTTAAGTCTAAAAATATTTTTGAGATGACTGGAATAGAGGTTACGGCGATGGCAATGGCGATAATTATTTTAAATGCTAGAGGATTTTGGGCCGGGCCAAGATAAGTTGTGAAATCAAATAGGCTAGGTATGAACCAGCCAGCAATGAATGGAATTACTGTTGAACCAATCAATATATAGGTTATTATTTTTTTGTCTTCTTTGTTGAAAGTATGTTGGGTTTCAAAACCAGCGATGAACATAAGCATGACAAGCCCAATCCAATATATTAGTGAGAGAACTTTTCCTTCTGCTTCAAACGCGTGAAATATCCATTGTGAAGCCTGGGGGAAGAAGTAGCCAAGAATTGTTGGGCCGAAAAGAAGGCCGGCTAGAATTTCTCCAATTACTTTTGGGAGTTTGAAGTGGCGAAATATGTAGCCTAAGCCGTGGGCGGTGATGAGAAGAAGTACGATGGCGAAAAAGATTCGGGTGAGTTCAGTGTTGCTTAATGTGGTTATTTGGGCGATGGCCATATCTTTTTGGCTATAAGAATAGTTTTAAAAGGTTGTGGAAAGATGTTTTCTTTTTGTTTGTTTTGTGATGCTTATAATTGGAGGACATTAATCTTTTGAGTGTTGTTATCAATGATAAGCATAGTTTGGGTTGCGAGTGGTTGAATGATGATGGAGGTTGATCTATTTGTTAGATGTTTTAATGGTTCGGAACTGATGACAATGTAGTCTTTGGTTTTGTGCAAGGTCATTTGGAAATAGTGTGGATATTTATTTTTAGCAAGAGCGATGATTGTTTTATTTTTTGTTGAGAAAATGATGTTTGTGCCGGAATAGTTTTGAAGTTTGTGTATTTGGTCTTGAATTGTTTGGGTGATGTTTTTGATGTGGTGTTCTTCGGAGAGGATGGCGTAGAGCAATTGTTCAGTATCGGTTTGGCCTTTTGGTTTGAAGAGTGATTGGGAAAATTCGATGTTATCGTTGATGCTGCCGTTGTGAGCAAAGACAAGGTTGTGGCGAGGGGTTTTGAGATGAAACGGATGGGTGTTTTCATGGGTGATAGGAGTGCCGGAGGTTTTACGGACATGGGCTAAGAGAATATTTGTTTTCAGATGGAAGTATTTTGAGAGGGTTTGGTCTTTGAAGATAGGTTTCGTTGACTTTTTAGTGATCCATTTGTTTTTTTTGAGGTAGGAGATGCCCCAGCCATCGGAATGTTGCCAGGATTGGGTTTTATTGAGTTCGTGTTTGATGGTTTTATCTTGGGCCATGGCGTTGAGGTTTTGGAGTAGAAGTGGTATAGGAATATTGTTTCCAATGGCGATAAGCATACGGCACATGAATAGGGGTGGGAGAGGGATGATTTTTAAATGTTGGGAAAGAGAGGTTTGTGAGGAGATTTTATGAAGAAGAATGAATATTCTTAAGCGAAGGGTTTTTAAATAGGGGGCTGTTTTTAGGGTATACATTTGGGTATCTAAAAAGCTGTGTGCTTAAAGCAGACGGTTTGTATATAAAAACACATTTTATTAATGAGGTATAATTATGGCAGTTCCACAAAAACAAGAAGGAAAAGAAAAAGTAAGCAGAGTTAAGATTAAGAAGAAATTATGGTTTAAAATTTTAGGGCCAAAGATGTTTGGTAATAAAGAGTTAGGAGAGACATTTTTACCAGAACCTAGTGTTGCAGTGGGGCGAACATTACGAGTGAATTTGAAAGATTTAACGGGAAATGTGCGTGATCAGAATGGGTATGTCGTGTTTAAAGTGGCGTCAGTTGCAGGAGTGACGTTACAGGCGGTTGTTTTGGGTTATGAATTAACGCCAGCGTATGTGAAGCGAATGGTGCGCAAAAATACAAACCGATTAGATGATTTTGTGTTATTACATAGCAAGGAAGGTACAGATGTTATTGTGAAAGCAACAATGGTTACGTTACATAAAGTACAGCGATCGGTGCAATCGGCATTACGTGAACAGTTCCATGCTATACTTCAAGAGGATTTAGATAAAGGGTTAGATGTACTGTTAGAAGGCGTTTTGAGCGGCAGAATGCAGGCTACAGCGCGAAAACGGTTAGCGAAAGTGTATCCTTTGAAAGAGTTGGCGCTTAAGTCGTTAAAACTTGCGGAAGGGGGAACGGTTGCGGATGTTGTTCGACCACCTGTTGAAGTTGAAGCACTTGCGCCGGTAGTTGAAGAAGTGGCAGCGTAAATCTTTTTTTTAATATTTTTTTTAATCTTTTTGATCTCCTTTCATAAGTTTTATAAAACAGGTTTTGTGGTGAGAATATATGAAATTTTTAGCGTTTACGGATATTCATCAGAATGAGAAGCAAATAAAAGTTTTATTAGCTCGGGCGAAAGAGAAAGATATTGATTTTGTGGTGTGCTGTGGGGATTTTTCTTCATTTGGGAAAGGAGCGCAGAAGTTACTTGCGCAGTTTAATGCGTTGAAGAAGAAGTTGTATATCATCCCTGGGAATCATGAGGAGCAAGGGACGTTTTTTGCAGATGTGATTGAGGGGTTTGAATATGTTGTCGGAGTGCATGCGCGGGAAGTGAAAGTGGGAAATTATCTTTTTGTGGGGTATGGTACGGGGGGGTTTGCGCAGGAGGATGCAGAGTTTCGCAAAGTGGCACGCAAGTGGTATAGTGAGTTTCGCGATGAGAAGATGATATTGTTATTACATGGGCCGCCGT
>CAXNDX010000076.1:0-5472 GCA_964201585.1 Candidatus Woesearchaeota archaeon
TCTCCAATTCGCTTCTTTAATAACACATCCGCTTCCGGACTCACAATCTTTTGTTGTAACGTCTTCCCTTCTTTTGTACCAATTACCGCTGCAAATTCTGTCATATTTTTTTCCTCCCAAGACTCAAGCATCTAACGATGCACATCCTGCTGGATGGTCTCAGCTAATTATATATAGTGAAAATATAACCTATTTAAAAAACATTCGGTTCAGAAAATAACTACTGGACAATCCCTTTCAACTCTTCCTGTAACACCGTCTGCTCCTGCTTTAACTTCTCAAACTCCTGCTTACGATACCCATTAATCTGATTCCGATTCGCATCCCACTCTAACGGCCGGAGCTTACGCTCAATTGATATCAACCGTTCACGTACTTGGACCAAACGTTCATCTGCCATTATATCCTACTAAAATTAACAAACTATATAAACTTTTGGCAATTAGAATATCGAATGCAAGAAACACATCTCAAACAAACCGCTCTTCTCATCACCTGTATTGGCCTTTTCATTTTATATTTATATGCTCAAGAAGTCACCCTCAAACCTACTGCCGAATCAATAAACCAACTCCCACCCGCATCCAAAATCACACTTGAAGGCACCATCACTTCTCTACAGAAAACAGACAAAGGCACATTTATAACTCTAGAAGCCCAACGCCAAGAAACAATTGACATAATCATCTTCCATCCCGAATCCCTCTACCTCAAACAAGGCAATATGGTCCAAGTCCAAGGCAACCTGGAAGAATACAACGGCAAATCTGAAATCATCGCCCAAAAAATAATTTTACTCTCCTCCTCATGAATTCCGCAACCTCACTTGAAAGCTTTGAACAATTTCTCACCCAACTTAAAATACAACTCACCGATGCATTAAAACAAAATTATCTCCATCCCTATAAATCACATCTCCAAACCCTCCTCAAAAAAACCAAAGAATTAAACACAACCCTGCTCAGCATCCCTCAACATAATACCCACTGCATCGAACTGCGTGCAGACAAACATACGCTTCGCCTCGCCCCACCAGAAATCACCTCTCTACAAACTCTAACCACAAGTTACATTCAAAAACTCAATTTTCTCACCCGCCGCTACGACGCCTTAGAACAATACGCCCTCCAAAATATAGATCTTATCCCCTACCGCAGCTTTGTAAAAGAAGATGGTACATTTCCTCACTCAAACCATCTTTTATTTCTCATCCCTGCAACTCAAAATCTCTATAACGGCCTTGAACTACGCTCAACAACACAAAATCAATGGCGTCCCTCCCGCCATTCTCCTAAAACTTTAGAACAAACCATTGCCCTCGTTCCATCAAATTGTAACATCCTACTTGTCGAAAACCCTGAAAGCTTACCATTAGTTGAAACCGTAGAATATATTATCCTCCAAAAATACTTTGACAAAGAAGTACGATGAAAAATTATCTCATCACAGAATAACGCACCACTTTCTTTACAAAATCTCGTAATATTTTTACTTTTGTAAACTGTATTTTAAATTCTTCATCAGAGATTTTCCAATACAAATGTACCATCCTATTACGAAACACCGCAAACTGTTGCAGCTCATCAGACATTTTCACTGAAATAATTTTATGTTCTGCTAAGACTTTAAAGATATCTCTATAACTCTCCGCTTTCCTCAGTCCATTTCCTGAAATAATATGATTACCAATATTCATCACTTCCTCAATAGCTATCTGCATCAGCCTCTCAGCAGCACTCTTCATATACTCATTTTTCAAATCACAATGTCCAAGCTTCTTGAGCGAATCTTCTAAGCGCGCCACTTGAATCAATAACTTTTCTTTAGAGAACTTTGAAAAATTTTATTTTTAAATCAAAATTCAAAGTTATCTTTCGAGAAGTTTGACTAACAAGATAATTATTCAGACTTCTCTTTATCCAATCCCGTAGGTACCATTCTCTATCCTCCCTATCATCTGTTCAAAATACTCATCTCTCATCCATTGTGTATCAAAATACTCACTCTCCATTCGGCATTCAAAATCTATTTTTATTTTCACATCAGTCGCATATAAACACTTCCCTTCTTTTAGCACCCTATGAATAAGTGCAACTGGAGCTTTACGTAAATCAACTAAATCAATTGCTTCCTCACCAAATAAATTCATCAGTTCCACAAATAAATCTAATTCTTCAACCTTCCGACGCGCATAAAACGCAAGATCTAAATCACTTAACGAAGTAGTCGTTCCTTTTGCATAACCTCCAAACAAATAGAATAAATCTAAATGATACTTTTTGCATATTGTTTCTATTTTTTTTTCCATTAAAGAAAAATCTATTGGTTTTCCTTTCCGAGTTAACAAAGAACGAATAAATCTCATATACCCAAAAAAACAAACCGATTATATAAACTTTACTTCCGTAATGTAAATGGACTATTTCTGAGTGCACCTAACTCGCGACTTTCGGTATCTCCACTTTCTGCCCCGCTGCCATCTCTGCAAATATCTTCTCCACTTCGTCCTTGCTCCATCCTGTATTCTGCATGAGTATGAGTTCAATATACTAAACCATAAGTAGAATTACGCACTATTATTACATGGTTTAGTATTCAGGAGACCGCAACAATTCGAAAAAATAATTGCGGTCGAGTATATCTCCATCAGTTATTCCCACATACCGCTCCTACCTGTGGAGTAACTTGATTCAAATCAATCTCAAACGATTTCAGGGTATTTTCTCTTCTATCAACGCCAATACTTTTTCAAATTCTGGAACAACAGAGCAATATTCTTGTAATTCCTGTTGCCAAACAGCTTTCTTTTCTTTAACTTTTTCTATAAATTTCTTCCGGTTAAACACTTCTTGATAATATGCTAATTTACTATTTATAAAATTAAGATGTAAGCTAATCCCTTTACTAAGTAAGAAATATAAATCAAAAACATCACGTGGTTTGTTTCTGGTCATAATCGCACGTATCTTTTCAGACAATATCTCTTCAGGGGCCATTGCCAGAATGCTGTACGATTTTAGGTCGTGATAAATGGGGCTGATCTTAACCCTCATGGGCTCTATCAATAAAGATTCACGCTGACTGATTTCTATCTGTAATCTCGCAATACTCATAAAGCTAACTCCGCGTAGCGGCCCGCTTATTTTGAGAACAAAAGTCTCGCCCAGAGTCTTGACTTCTTCAAATGTAGTAGGGTATCCAAATTGTTCTATCTCCTTGCAGATGGCTCTTATTAATTCCAAAGAGCTGTTCTTGTTCTTAGAAGTGAAATCCAAATCTATACTAAAACGAGGCAAAGCATAACATTTTTGCAGAGCCGTTCCACCCTTAAAGATAAGATGTTGCGCAGAATGTTGAGACAGAAAGAAAAGGAAAAGATGCTGCAGATAATCTATTTCTGCTTGTCCTGCATTAAATTTGAGCTGAGAGCAGTATTTTTTCAATTCATATCTGAGCATCATTATCAAACACCTCATTAATATGTAACTTCCATTTTTGAGATTTCTTTTTTAATCTGGGAAGAAATGGGTTAAATAAATCATAACGCTGATTTAGTTTTGATTTTATTTTTGGATAAATATCAATTCCATCTAATTCTAGCAGATATCCTAATCTTTTGAGCGTAATGATGGAGTCCATACGCAGAGCATAATGGATTATCTTTTTAATATCTAACTCTTTATCCTGCAAAGCTCTGGCACTTTCATCTAAAGAGCAGTACTGTGGCAAATAGAGAGAGTCAACAATGGCTTTCTCTTTTTCTGCGATAGAAATATATTTTTCACGAAAGCGTTGTTTTGTGTAGCCAAAAAATCTTTTTTGAGGAAAAGTGATAAATTTGAAGTTCAGCATCTCTGTTTTTATCTGGCGTTTAGGTTTTAGTGTAACAATCTGAGTTTGAACTACAATCTGCGTCGTAAACCCATAGATAGCATAGGCGCTAAGGAAAGAGATATAGGATGGAATGACCATTTCTGCAGCTGTCTCCACCGAATCTGCAAAGAGTGTGTATTTACCTGGTTCTATTTCCTCAAGATATCTTTTTGATTTCAAGCGATGAAGATACAGCCTGGTATAAGGTAGAGACTTTTGGATTATGTGCGCAGCTTCTTTGATAGTAAGCACTGATTTAGGACGTTCTCTCAAGCGATTGAGGAAGTTGATAGCGTTCATGAACATAGAAATGTTAAATGAGTTTATAAACATTTCGATATAATATTGTTATCAGATATGATAACAATATTAAAATAGAAAGTTATATTTTAAGAATTAAAGTACATTTTAACACAAATTACCCCTAACTCGCGACTTTCGGTATCTCCACTTTCTGTCCTGCCGCCATCTCCGCAAATATCTTCTCAACCTCTTCTTTCGTCCACCCTGTATTTTGCTCTAAAATCAATTCAATATCTACATCAGATGTCCCTGTCCCCCGTTCTTTCTTCACCCAATCCTTCAACTCATCATAATTAAACGTCACCTGCGGATGTTTCTTGGTGAAATGCAATACCGTAATAATTAAGATTGTGATAAACAATATTACCATCGGTAATCCGATAATCCACTCTTTGTATTGCTCCCATAACGTTGGATCAGGCTTCTGCTCAACCGGTGGTGTAGTTTGTTGTACTAGCGGAGTATACTGCTGCTGCACGGGTGGTTGATACGTCTGTTGTGGTGACACATACTCTGGCACAACTTCAGCACATCCTTTGCTCTCCACTGGCTTACTTACAACCGTCCCACATTTTCGCTCATCCGTACATTTTCGTGTATTTTTACCTCCCACACAACTACTCCACCCCGAACATTGCCATGACTCAGAACACACACATGATTGATTTTCTATTCTTGGTTTTTTATTTATACATTGTTTTCCAATATCAACACACGTTCGTGATTGTTGCTTTGTCGAATTGCACGTCCCCCAACTCCCACAACTCCACTGCGCAACACAACCTCCGCCTCCACCACCTGGACCTACATCCCCTTTATCAGCCGGACAATCTATTGCACAATTCATAGTAGTTTCACTTGAATCACATTTTGCATTCCCACATAAATTTGCAATTTTTTTACAATCAACCGGACAACCCGCATCATTCTCACCAGCATTACATACACCATCCCCACATTTACCCGCACTCAATGAAATCTCAAAAAAATAAGGCCCATCTGGAAATAAATCTTTTCCCCCATTTATTTCATACACATCAAGCGAATTTATATACACTTTAAACGGCTTCTTGCGCAACTCATTATCCAAAATCGGAAACGAAAAGAGCGCAACTTTATTCATTATTTGAATCTGCGAAGCATCACTCACTGTCGCATCCGCAAACACTAATACTCCTTTCCCAGGCTCACAACTAATCGTCTGAAAATCATTCCACAAATGATTCTTAACTGCCGTCGTTGACAACTTACTACAAATATTATACCCTTCAATACCTAACTCCAAATACACACCAT
>CAXNDX010000077.1:0-5427 GCA_964201585.1 Candidatus Woesearchaeota archaeon
ATAAGCGTTGTAAGAATTGCGACAGAAGAAAATTCAGTGATCCCAATTCCCCCTGGAATAGCGGAGAGAACGCCAAGTAATATTCCTGCAGAAAGGATGGTTGCGAGAATGGGAATTGTTACGGAAATGCCAAATGCGGTGGCGATAAAGTAAAAACGGACAAGTTCTAGAACGTTTGTGATTAAAGAAAGAATAGTTATATATATTATTGTTTTCTTGGAATGAAATATAGTAAAACTCATGATGGCTTGTTCTATAAAATTAATTAATTTTTTTTTGAATGATGCTGGTAATGGGATATAAGTTATAATTTTATTTATAATATTAAAAATAGTGAGAGGGAATATTATTGCAGATAGAATACAACTGGTGAGTAATGATAAAATAATTATTACAATTTTTAAACTAATTATATTTTGTGAAGGAATAAATATAAGGCCAATAAGGAGAAAAAGAACAAAACAAAGCAAATCAATTGCACGTTCTATTATTAATGCTGAAAGAGATTGTGTAATTGGGATTTGATGTTTTGCTTTGTATAACAGAGGGCGAGCAAGTTCCATTCTTCCGGGGATGAAACTACCTGCGGCAATTCCAGCAAGAACGGTTTGAAATGAAAACCATAATGATGTTTTCTTTTGTGTTATTTTATATATTAATATACGCCAACGATAAGATTTAAAGAGGATACTTATAATTGTTAGAGCAAAAGTTAATACAATAAGAGTTAATGGTGAATGAAGGGTTTTGATTGTCTTTAAGAGTTCTTGCGGTTTGAGAGTGTATATAAACGCAATAAGAATGATGGTCCCAAATATCAACAAACTATACTTTAATATTTTTGTTATGTCCATTTTTATTATTAAACTAAGGGTATTTTTAAATATGTGTCTATCTACAGTTTAATAATGTTTATATAGGTTCTTTTATCTTTTTTTAGGTAATGAATCAGTTAAAGACATTTTTGTTGTTATTTTTAATTATAATAATTGGGTTTAGTTTACGATGGTATGATCTTGGTACGGAGAGTTTATGGATTGATGAAGCTTTTTCAGTACATCATGCGGAGTTACCAAGTATCTCAGAGAATATAAAACAAGTAATTCTCACTGAAGGGGCACCCCCTGGATATTATATTTTATTACATGGTTGGATTACTCTTTTTGGTAATTCGGAGATCGCAGTTCGTTCATTATCAGTTCTATTTGGGGTATTTTCAATAATTGTCTTATTTTTCTTGGTGCGATTATTCTTTTCGGAAGGGGTTGCATTGTTATCATCGTTATTTTTAGCTACATCCATGCTACAAATCTTATTATCTCAAGAAGCACGATTATACAGTCTGTTTACTTTTTTAACTATTTTTGCAACTTATATCCTGGCTATTATCTTTATTCGTATGAAGCAAAATGAAACAGCTATCTTTTGGTGGGGATTGTATTGCTTGGTGATAGCTTTAGCATTTTATGTAAATTATGTGGCGTTTGTTTTGGTGTTGTTTTATTTCATGTTTTTGTTTATTCAATGGAGAAAGTTATCTGTTTATTTTAGATATATATTTATTTTGATTCATGGAGTTTTGTTTGCTTTGGCGATGGGATTATATTATTTTTCAGGAAATGTGCTGATACAACAATTTTTCTCTCTTAATATAGGTTTAACAAATTCTTTAATTTCCAAGCATTTACCTTCGTTTTTAGCTCAATTAGGATTGTTTTTTTATGCACTTCCTTTTATCTTATTTTTTATTGTTATCTTTTTAGTGTTTATCGCTTGGAAGAAGAAAAGTAGGTTTGTCAATTTTAATTTATCTGATACGTGGTTTTTTTCTTTCGTAAGCTTATGGGGGGTGTTATATATTTATCTTTGTCTTCATACTCTTACATTATTTGATATTCCTTTGACACAAAATCCCATCACTCAATCTTATTTTTTAATTAGGCATTCTTTTTTTCTTGTTCCTTTGTTGTATGTTTATGTTGCCTATAAAATTTGTACGATGCGTCAGAAAATTTTTGCGGTAGCAGTTATTGTGGCGATATTATTAGTAAATATAATTGCACTTTCAGTTTATTATCAACAAACGACCAAAGCGCCGTGGAGGGAAGCGATGGATTACATTCAAGAAAATAGTTCTCATTCTCCATTACTTTTACTTGATAAAGGGAGTTTTTCAAATGAATTTTTATTGAATTATTATTTTAATTCGAGTTTTACTTTAATTAAACTTACTTTTTCCGAAGAGAAGAGAAAATTGATTAAGATGGGAGATGAGGAAGTTTGGCAAGCGATTCAAGGAAAAGAGGATTTCTGGTTGATTTTGTATAAAAATGTGAGTACGAAAGATTATTATAAAGATTTGTTAGATACACGTTATGTTATGGATATATCTAAAGATTTTAATGGGATTAAAATATATCATTATCGTACACGAAATATTTAAATAAACCGGTTTTTGAGATAGAATATGAAGAAAAAAATGAAGTTGGAGCCGAAAATTGCTTTAAGTGTTGTAACAGTCACCTATAATGAAAAAGAGAATATTAAATTATTTATCGAAGCAATAAATAGAGTGTTTGATGAGAATAAAATTATCGGCGAAGTGGTTGTTGTGGATGATAGTTCACCGGATGGAACGGCTGGGGTGGTTGAGGAGTTGAAGAAAAAATATCCTCGTACTTTGTTGATTACGCGTCCAGGGAAGATGGGAATAGGGAGTGCATATAAAACAGGAGTGGATGGGGCTTGCGGTGAAGTTGTGGCGTTACTTGATGCAGATTTAAGTCATCCACCGGCAACGTTATTTCAGATGTATCAGTTGGCTTGTTCGGGAACGATTGTATTTGGGTCGCGGTATTTAGGCGAGACAAAGTTTGAAACTGATTTTGCGCATAGAATTGGTACTCGTTTTTTAAATGGTTGGGTGAGTTTGATGTTAGGAACGGGAATGAGAGATCATACGAATGGATATGTCTGTGTGCAACGAGGCGTGTTGCGAAAAGTGTTTGAGGAGAGTACAGTTCATGGAGTGGCACCGTTTGATCATATTTTGTATGGGATTACGATTGCAGGTGTGGCACGAAAGTTGGGTATTCCAATTGTGGAAATTAAAGCGCCTTACAATAAAAGAATTTATGGGGAGACGAAGATTCCATTTATCTGGGGGTTGAAAGTGGTGTTTGGTGATATGTGGTATGCATTGAGGTTACGGTTCCGATTACGATGATGAGTGAAAAGAGAGAAGTTAAATCTGTTGAACAATTTTATGATGTGCAGTGGAGTTCTAGGGAAGAAGATATTTTTTCTTTGGCGTTTCGTGATGCGGTGAGGTATTCGTATACTTTTTTGGGTAATATTCGAGGTAAAAAAGTGTTAGAGGTAGGAAGTGGGTCAGGGGAGCAAGCGATGTTTTTTGCACGAGGGGGTGCTGATGTTACGGTGATTGATATTTCTGTTGAGAGTTTGAAGAGTGTGCAACGATTGGCAGTTAGTGAGGATGTAAAGATTGAGGGAATAGTGATGAATGCACAGGCGATGAGTTTTGAATCTGGGCAATTTGATTTTATTTATATTAATTCGGTGATGATGCATGTGGATTGTGCGAAGGTGATGAGTGAATGTAGTCGAGTGTTACGCAAGGGGGGTAAGTTAATTATTGTTGAGCCGTTGAAGTATGGGTTATTTGTGCAAGGGTATCGATTAGTTTCTTCGTATAAAAAGATGTATCCGCGTTACATGACACTTGAGATGTTTACAGAAGGAGAGGGGTATTTTTCTGATTCTAAACATAGAGAGTTTTATTTTTTTTCGTGTCTGTTGTTGCCGGTGTTTTTTTTGCGGGTACAATGGCTTTATCGGTTGTTTTATGGTGTGGCTAGATTTGATGAGGTGCTGTTTAAAGTATTGCCTTTTTTACGGCGATTGGCGTGGGTGAGTATGTGGGTTTATGAAAAATGATTATAATACCTAAACATTTAAAAATACTTTTCTTCTGAGAGCAGATATGACTTATAAATATTACTTAAATGAACCGTGGATTGGTGAAAAAGAAATTGAATATGTTACTGACGTTCTAAAGCAAGGATGGCTTTCAGCGGGTGGTCCTTATACACGTAAGTTTGAAGAGGCGTTTGCGAAGATTATTGGTGTGAAGCATGTGTTAGCAGTGCAGTCAGGAACGGCGGCGTTACATACGGCGTTACTCGCGATGGGGGTAAAAGCTGGGGATACAGTGGTTATTCCGAATTATACTTGTGGGGCATGTGCGGTGGGTGTGTTACAGGCGGGGGCGACACCGTTAATTATTGATGTTGATTCTTCTAATTTTGGTATGGATCCGGTGGCGCTTGAGCAAGTGTTATTACGTGGGCATGTGAAAGCGGTGATGGTTGTACATGTGTATGGTTTCCCGGTGAAAAATTTTGATCAGATTATTGCGTTGTGTAAGAGATATAATGTGTTGTTGTTAGAGGATGCGAGTGAGGCGCATGGAGCAACATATAATGGGAAGAAGATTGGGTCGTTTGGGGATGTGGCGACGTTTTCTGTGCGCAGTGAGAAGATGTTAGGGGTTGGTGAAGGGGGATTAGTTGTTACGAATAATTCTGAGTTTTATGAGCGGGCGAAGTTTTTTGCGTCACGTGCAGCACCGCATCGAAGTGCAGAGGATCCATGGTGGCATAAGTATATTTACACGGATGTGGGGATGAATTATTTGTTACCACATACGTTAGGAGCAATTGGCTATGCGCAGACGGAGAAGTTTCCAGAGATTTTACGACGCAAACGGTTTGTGGGAGAGAAGTATCGGGCGTTGTTTGCGAATGTTGAGGGTGTTACATTGCAGGAGATTGCGGCGGGTTCGGAACCGTGTTATTGGTTAAATGCAATCAGAATTGAGCGAGAGGAGAAGGTTGTGCGGGAGATTGGGTTGGAGTTAATTAAAGAGGGATTAGAAATTCGTCCGGCGTTTTGGCCACTAGCGGATTTGAATGCGTTTAGAACTTATGGATATGGTTCGCAGGAAAATGGTCTTGCGATTTTTAAGAATTTGATTGTGCTTCCTTCTTCGATTAGGTTGGCAGAGAATGATGGGAAGGCAATTGAGGAGATTGTGGAGATTGTAACGGAGACGTTGAAGCGGTTTTAGGGTTATTTTTCTTTTATTACTTCTAATTCTATTATCATATCTGTAATGAATAATTCGGCTGAGGCGATGTAATCAAAAAAACGTCGAATGTATTTTGACATGAGAATTCTTCCTAATTTAGTTGGATGGTCTGACCAAGAATGAATTTTGAACCGTTTCCCTTTGCCGAACCAGTAGGAATCGATGTGTTCAAATGTCGCGTAGGTGTAGCCACGATAATGGTCTATTCTTCTTGTCCAATGAGAACCATATGGAACTCTAATCCAGATTCGCCCCCC
>CAXNDX010000078.1:0-5164 GCA_964201585.1 Candidatus Woesearchaeota archaeon
GTATTTACGTTACGAGTTGATGCGGGGAATGGAACTATTGATTTAACTTCACGAGCAGATACTAAAAATTTCTTTGTGACGTTTGAGAAAGATATGGTGAAAGTCTATACTAGTGGTTTGACCGTGGGACAGATTTTAGAAAAAGTGAAGATTAAGATGAATGCGCAATGCGTAATGATTGATGAAACGTATTGTGCGAAGGATGAGAAAGCATGGGTGATGCGAGTGAATGGAGAAGAGTCGCCATTATTTGAATACACACCGCAAGAAGAGGATATGATTGAGTTAGTGTATTCTTAAGTTGGTTTATTTTTACCTTCTTAAATTTAAAATAGAGGGTATTGAAATTCTAAAGTATTATAAATGAGTTCTTTTATTTTGGTAATAATGATAGAAAAACAAAATGCATTAGATTTTCATCAGTTTCCAAAAGCGGGAAAGACGGCGATTATGCCCACAAAACCGTGTAAGACGGCTGCAGATTTATCGCTTGCGTATACACCAGGTGTTGCGGAGCCGTGTTTAGAGATTGCGAAGAATAGTTCTGATGCGTACAAATATACAAATAAAGGGAATTTGGTTGGTGTCATTAGCAATGGAACGGCGGTGTTAGGATTAGGGAATATTGGGGCATTGGCTGGTAAACCTGTAATGGAAGGAAAAGCGGTGTTGTTTAAGCGGTTTGCAAATATTGATGCGTTTGATATTGAGATTAATGAAAAAGATCCGGTTCGGCTGGTGCAAACGATTGCAGCACTTGCGCCGACATTTGGAGGGATGAATTTAGAGGATATCAAAGCGCCAGAGTGTTTTTATGTGGAAGAGGAATTGAAAAAACAGTTAGATATTCCAGTGTTTCATGATGATCAGCATGGGACGGCGATTATTTGTTCGGCGGCGTTGTTAAATGCACTCGAACTGACTGCGCGCAAGGTTTCTGAGGTTAAGATTGTGTTTTCGGGAGCAGGGGCGGCGGCGATTGCGTGTGCGCGATTGTTGATGGAGCTGGGAGTTGGGCGAGAACAGATATTTTTAGTGGATAGTAAAGGGGTTGTGACAGTTGAACGTGAGGGGGAGTTGAATGCAGAGAAGAAGATGTTTATGCAAGCGACGCACTTGAAGACGTTAGCTGAGGCGTTGGTGGGGGCTGATGTGTTTATTGGTGTGTCGCAGGCGAATGTGGTGAGTGCGGAGATGGTTACATCAATGAATGCGAAACCGATTATTTTTGCGATGGCGAATCCGAATCCGGAGATCAAGTATGATGTGGCGAAAGCGGCGGTGCCAGATTGTATTATGGCGACTGGTAGATCTGATTATCCAAATCAAGTGAATAATGTGTTAGGTTTTCCGTTTATTTTTCGCGGAGCGTTAGATGTACGAGCGCGAACGATTAATACAGAGATGAAATTAGCAGCGGTACGGGCGCTGGCGAAGTTGGCGCATTCTGCTGTGCCTGCAGAAGTTGTTGCGGCGTATGGGCGAGAGTTTACGTTTGGAGCGGAGTATATTATTCCAAAACCATTTGATCCGCGGGTGTTGTATCATGTGGCGCCGGCAGTTGCGAAAGCGGCGATGGATTCTGGAGTGGCGAGAGTGGAAATTGATATTAAGAAGTATACTGCTGATCTGAAGAAGTTGTCAAAGAGATTGGCGAAAGGAAAGTTTATATAATCATTGTGCTTTTTTATTGTTTAGGACAAGTATTGTTTAGCTTTAAAAAAAGAGTGTGAGTTATGACTTTTATCCAAAATGTAATGAATTCGTTGTATTCTGAGAGTGCTCTGGCAAGACGAGAGAGAAGGTTAATTGATCGTTTGATTGTTGATGAGACGGCGTTGAATGATGCGCAAAAAGAGTTAGAAGCGATTTGTGGGAAGAAGGTTATTGACGTTACGCAGATGAAGAGAGTGGAGACGAAAATTAATGAGTTAGTTGTGAAGATTACTGCTGAATTGAAAGATTTGCTGGCAAAGGAAAACGTGGAATTGCAAAAAGAGGTTAAGGCGCCGCAGGAGAATTTGAGCCATGTCTTAATTGCAGTTGAGAAATATTTGAAATATCTTATTTCTGAGAAAACGATTAGTATACAAACTTCGCAACGGTTTAAGCGATTATTAGAGGAAATTAAGAGAGAGTTTCTAGGGTTGGAGGTGGTGCTGGAAAAAGTGATTGCGCAGAGTCAAACGTTGTTTACAAGTATCCATCAGGAGAAGGGGACAGGAGGGTTTGAAAATGTTGATTTTAACAAGTTTCTTGCGGCAGGGGATAGTTTTGAAAAAAATAAAATTGCATTGTCACGAACGATTAAGTCGCTGTATAAAAAGCTACATAATTTAGAGAAGGAATTGCGAAAAGAGATTAATCGATATCATCGAGAACGAAAGAAAACAGTGAAATATACGATTGCAGATTTATGTAAAAAGCAACGCCAGGCAATAGTGGCAGCGCATAGATTATTAGTGTTAAAAGGAACAAATACCCCTTTGGTTGAGAGAGATCAAGGAAAGATACGAGGTTATATATTAGAAGCGTTGCAGTTAGAAATTAAAATAATTAATGAGATGAATGTATTGGGTATTCCCGCTAAATTAGATCAAGCGGTTAGGGAACAAACAGGAATTGCAAAAAAACATTTTCAAACGTTAGTCAATAAATTGAAATATTATAAAACGGATTCAGGAGTGTATCCTTTTGAGTTTTGGTTGGGGGAGAAACGGGCGTTAGGTTTTCTTAAAGTAAATGATCCGAAAAATTTGGAGTGGTTGAAAACATTGTTGGAAGAGGGATTATTACATGGACAGCACGGAATGCTCAGTGAAAGAGATAGTGGTATAGAAACGTTGATTGCTGAAGGATTTTTGAATACGGCACATGATGAATTTTTAGTATATCTTGAAGAGTATCAAAAAGGATTTTTAGAAGTAGTAACTTCGATTGTAAAACGTGCAGAGATTTCAAAACAAGTATTTGCGATTTTGGCAAGTGCGATGTATCATACTGAGAAAGTGATTGAGCAAACAAGAAAAATTACGGACGCGGCGTTGAAAAAAGCGGAAGAACAAGCGAAAGGAAGAGAGGATAAGCCAAAGGTGATCATAAATTGGGATAAAATTCGGGCGCAAGAAGAAGCGACTGCAGAACGAGAGAAACAACGGATACAACAAGAAGCAGGAGAAACAATGGCTGCGCTTGCGACAACACGAAGTATGGAGCAAAGGAGTCGGGCGAGAGGGAGTTTTTTCATGCAGAAAGCGGTTGCGGCTTTAGTATTAGTGGCTGCGCAATTGATTCCGATGGCGACGCAATCTTTAGCGTCAAATCAAGAGATTATAGAACGAAAAGCGGTTATTGTGATGCAGCAACAAGAAGAAGTGCGGCAACAGATTGCGGAGAAAAAAGCGGAATATGATATTGATTCTATTACTGATAAGATTGGAAAAGATGCGAATCCGGTTGCAGTGTTGTATAATTTGAGTGAAGGAGAAATGAAAACACTTTATGGAGAAAGTAGGATGAAGTTGGCGTGGACGTTAAAAGGATTAAACCCTTTAGAAGTCAAAAAGATAAATCCCGAAATTGAGCGTATTTATCAGAAAATGCAGCAGGGGCAGAAAGTAACAGATTCGGAAATTTCGTTTGTGAGAAAGTTTTATCTGTTGCTTGCAGTGGCGGGAAAAGCAGTGGGAAATACAGAAGCCTCACAGCTGTTATATCATTATGTTGAGGGGACAGGAAAAAATATACAAATAGATTCAGAGATTTATTCTTCTTCAGAAGTTGTGAAAATTGCACAAGAAAAGATGATGCAATATGTTCTTCAAAAAGTTGCGCAAGGTAAATTACCTGCAAAAGGAAAAATCACAAGTGCAGATGTTTTTACACAAAAACAAGGGTTTGAAGGAGATTATGATTCATATGGAGGAGTTGTAAAAGGAGAAAAAGGAGATCAGAAGATGTATCTTATTGCGGAGCAAGGGAATGCGAGATTGAAGAATGCGAATAATAGATTTATTTTAAATTTAAGTTATACTGTAAATATGAACGCAGGAAAAGTGGATGTGAATTGGAGTGTTCTGGATGATTATTCTTTTGAAAATAGCGATTATAAAACGGTTCTATCTTTTCCAGGAGGAGAATTAGTGTTACGTGATAGGTTGGGATTCTATCTGACTAAATTTGCCGGAGCGAAAGTGTTTATGCATGAAGCATCATGGAGTAGTGTAGTTTCGCTGCCACAAACATAGTTGAAAAATTTGAATTTGGACAAATCTTGAAAAGATTGATTATAGAGGAAGAGCGGCAGTATAAAAGTCGATTGAAGTTGCCATCATAGGATTTACCTGTTTTTTTTGGCCGGAGTATTCCAATGCGGTTTCTGCGAGAGTGCGAGTGTTTTCAAGTGCATGATATGTACTGCGATCATGCATAACTTTTGAAGCAGGCAGGGCAAAACCACTTGCGGCTACACCAATCCCTCTTACTATAGGACCTGAATCGCTGTCGCTTTCTCTTGTTATGCCCGTAGGGAATTCACGAAAGCCAGAAATAAAAAAACCGCTTTCGTAATGGGATTTTTTGTAATTAGACCATAATTGTTTAGCTTGAGTTGGTGCAAAAAAACTTATGTAGCGGATACTCCAGGATAGTGCACATCCACGAGGAATTTTACCGTTATGTTTGCCAGTAATATTGGAGTAGGGTAAATGAGTTTTAGGGTCAGTGGCATTGGTATCCATATAGTTTAACCACTCCGCAATTGGTTTGGTGCTTAGAGTTGTTTTATTTTGCTGATCAAATAGCCAAATAGAGTACAGAGTGGCGGATTGGTCGGCAGGCCATTTATGAGGTAAATCTTTATAGGAACGGACGTGTTTTTGAGGATCAGATATGGTTTCTTGGGCAAGATAGGTAGATACTTTTTGTTGAAGCGGGAGATATTTTTTGTCTTGTGCTATTTGTTGGTAAGAAGCAAGGATAATATTAAGATGAGTGAGATATAATCCATGTTCGCTTAGAGAGGTGATTTGCAGAGGAGAAGGATAGGGAGATAGGTTTGTTGTTGTTTCTTGAACAATTTGTTCTATTAATTGATGTACTTCTTTTTTTTGAGAGGGATGACAAAAGCTATAATTTGCTAATCCTTCAGAGATGTGTGAGAGAG
>CAXNDX010000079.1:0-5156 GCA_964201585.1 Candidatus Woesearchaeota archaeon
CATCACTGGTTGATCTTCACATACTAACCCACAATCTACATCATTTTGACATAATCTTGGCTCAACATACGTATTTGAGTCTGGCGTAATATTATTAAGAACAATTGGCACTGTAAATCCTACGACAACCATCACTAAAAACGCAATCATCGCTACTTTTCCAAACAAATTTCGTGTTTTTGACATAAAGTAATCAAAGAAAAAGCAAGAAGTATAAAAAGCTTATTACTCACTTAAGTCTACTTTCAGGCTTGATAGTTTATTCTACAACTAACGTCCCAGTCATCCCTCTCCACTCTTCACAACTGCTGCAACTAAACCCAAACGTCCCTTTTTCAAGTGCATCAAATTCAATTACTGTTGTGCCTGAAACCTCTTTTTCCACCTTCAGTTCTTTAATTGCAAACGTAAAGCTCATACTTTCCGGCCGCACAGTTAAAATAACATGATCATTCTGTTTAACTGTCAGTTTTTCTGAGCTAAATCTCCATTTCTTTGCACTAATTGACACTTGCCGCGGCACCGTCTTAACTGTGCTTACCACCACTTCATTCTCTGTACTTGGCGCAACAACATCATTATTTTGCGTAGTCAAATCATTGCTAGAATTTGTCTTAATTTTATCCGCAGAATCACTTTGAACTTCAGGAGAAGATTTTACCTCTGTATTTGCCACAGTTGCTGAACTTACTTCTGCAGTTTTAGAAGCACCATCGCTAGAATCTGTTACTGGCGTCGTCGTAACACTCTCTTTTCCATCAGCCGTAACAACTGCCGCATCTCCCTCATTCTTCAATTCTGCTCCTACATTCACATCAGCTCCTTCTACTTTAAACTGAAACCCTTGCGTAAAGATAGAAAAAATCAACAAGATAATTAAAATTCCCGTAAACGCCTGCCAGGTTGAAACATCTTCAAAAAACCCAGACTCGGAACCGGATTCCTCTTTTTTCTCAGTTGCCCATGGATTAACAGGCGTTGACACTTCCACTGGCGGCGCTGTTTTCACTGATTTTAATTCCTCTCTAACCGGCGTTATCATAATCTCATCATCAGTATACGTTTCTACTTTAATCGGCTCCATCTTTACTTCTGTCATTTTCATCTTCGCCGTTTGTTTTGTTGTCTTAGTTAATTGTTCTTTCTCAGCCGCTTCTTTTGCCGCTCTTTCTGCTAATCGTTTCATCGCTAATGCTTTTCTTTCTCTTCTTGCTTTAAGTACCATATGTTCCTCCGGAGTCTCATCCTCAATAAATTCCTCAGTATAATCTTCTAATTCGTCAAGTTGCTTTTGCTCCATAGCTTTTCACCTATTTTATATAATAGCGGACAAAAATAATTAAATGTTATCAACCACCATTACATTCCGAAGGACACAACTTTCTTATCAATTATTTGTGCCCTTCGCTATACTATTTGACAACAAGAATAATTTATAAATATTTAGATTGTTTAAAAGATAGTTTTAAGAAAAACTTTATTGAGGTAGAGAATTCCCTTTTGGGTAGTTATTTTTAACCTATTTTTAAAAACCACAACTCTTTACCTCAATTTCCATTTTTCATTTTTTCGTCAATTTTCACCACTTGTCCATCCCGTAATCTAATAATTCTTTTTGCATGTTTGACAAGTAAAATATCATGCGTAACTAAAATAATCGTCTTTTTCTCTTTTTCATGCAACTCTATAAGTAAATCCATTATTTGCTTTCCTGAAGCCGAATCCAAATTTCCTGTAGGTTCATCCGCTAATATTATATCTGGATTATTTGCAAGCGACCTCGCAATCGCCACTCGCTGTTGTTGCCCACCTGATAACTCTGTTGGTTTATGGTGCATCCTATCTGCTAACCCTACTTTAGTTAGCAATTCCTGCGCTCTTTTTTTACGCTCACTTTCAGGTACATTTTGAAACATCATCGGCAGCATCACATTTTCTAACGCCGTCAACGCCAAAATCAAATTAAATTGCTGAAACACAAACCCTATTTTTTTCCCTCGTAACTGCGCCAGTTGCGATTCCGTCATTTTTCGCACATCTTGATTCTCGACATAAATAAATCCTTTTGACGGCACATCCAATAAACCAAGTAAATTCATCACTGTCGACTTTCCACTCCCTGATGGCCCAAGCACTGCCACAAATTCTTCTTCATAAATTTCTAACGTAATCCCTTTCAACACATCTAACGTCTGCTCTCCTAAATAATACGTCTTCCATACATCTTTAAATTGCAACAGCGGGTTCAACGCTTTTGTTGTTCGCTTTATTTTTTCAGGAGTAACCATATTATTCCTACCTCAATTATTCATATCGTAAACTTTCAATCGGATTCAGCTTCGATGCCCTTCTTGCCGGAGCAATTCCCGAAACACATCCTACCATAAACGAAAACAAAACCGCTCCCAACAGTAACCACCCATTCAACTTCAGCACAAAAAACGCCGGCCCAATAAAATACCCAATCACTCCTTCAGCAATCTTCGCTACCCCTAACCCTACTATAATCCCTATTACTCCTCCAATAATTCCATACAACCCTGACTCAATAAGAAACAACCCTAAAATTTGTTCATTCGTTGCTCCCACTGCTTTAAACAATCCTATTTCTTTTGTTCGTTGCAACACTGCCGTAAACATTGTATTCATGATCCCAATTCCTCCCACAAACAACGAAATCGCTGCAATGCCAATAAGCACAACTTGCACAACTGTTAATATCGTTCCAAACGCCGCTGCCAATTGTTCCGGACTCTGAATGCTAAAATCTTCTTTTCCCTCATCCAAAGAACGTTGCTTGCGCAGTTCCTTACTGATTCGTTCCTCCATTAATCCCAAATCCTCACTAGGATTTATTTGCACAATAATCAATCCCAACTCATCATCTTTCTTAAACAGTTCTTGATATGTATCCAACGGAATGATCACTGCCAAATCATCCGGGGGTGATCCCGTTTTCTGCCACATTCCCACAGTCTTAAACTCTTTTCCCTGAATCAGCATTTTATTTCCTACACCCACTTCTTTTTCAAATAAATCTGGGTTAATATATTCATTTCCTACAACTGCTTTATATTTATCACCTTTCTCTAAATTTCTTCCTGTTAATAACTTGTAATTTTGTCCGCTGTTAATCAACGCATTTTCTTCCGCTCGCGTTGGAAACCCATATACAAAATTATATCTCACGTTATCATTAAACTCAATTTTCGCCGTGCTGTAAATAAACCCTGCCGCTTCTTTCACTCCCAACACCCGTTTAATCGTTGTCAAATCTTTATTTGTTATTTTTATTGCATCAATTGACAACCCTGCATTTAACACGTTTCCTTTTGCCGAAATAATCAATTTGTCACTTCCCATCGCCGCAATCTGGCCCATAATCGCCTGCTGTAGACCTTGCCCAATCATAATCAATGCAATCACTGCCGCAATTCCCACAACAATACCAAATAAAGTCAGTAATGACCGCAGCTTTCGTCGCTGCATCTCTTTCCACGGCAGCATAAAATAATCTTTAATCATTTGTTTGTGATACCCCCTTGCTTACAGTGATTGGGTTTTGTTTGAATGGGGTGAACAAACACTGAAAACTCCCTGTGCTGTTGACAGATACTCCACTCTTTAGGGCGATTGGGAGTTTTCATTTCCGTAACGCCTCCACTACCGATAGTTTCGACGCATTATACGCTGGAAATATCCCTGCCATCATTCCTACTAAAAACGAAAACAACAATGCTCCTCCAATAAGAAGAAATGAAAAATCTGTTTTGATTAATGGTGATTCAAACAGTTGAAATGCAATAACTTCCACCAGTTTACTAATTCCTATACCTAATAACACTCCAATCACTCCCCCAGTAAATCCTAACATTCCTGACTCCATCAAAAATAACAATAAAATATCTCGCTGCGTCGCCCCTACTGCTTTTAAGATACCAATTTCTCGTGTCCGCTCTAACACCGCTGTATACATAGTATTCATAATTCCAATTCCCCCCACAAGCAGAGAAATTGCCGCAATACCAATCAGCACACTTTGCACAATAGTAAGAATAGTCGTAAACGTCGCAATGATATTCTCAGGTGTTTGTATTGTAAAATCCTCTTTTCCTTTCTCCACATCTCGTGATTTGCGCAGTGATTTTTTCATCTGTTCAGCAACCAAACTCAAACTTGCGCTTTTTTCCATTCGCACCGCAATAATATCATACACCTCTTTTAAAGATAATATCTCGCGGTACGGTTCTTCAGGAATAATAATCGCATTATCTTGCTGCGGATTCCCTGACTTCTTTAAAATACCCACAATCACAAACTCTTTATCTTGAATCTTTATTTTCTCCCGCAACGTCAACTCTTTCTCAAAAAAATCAGATTCAAAATTATGTCCAATTATAATTTCTTTACTCTGCTTATCTGGAAATTTACCCTGTACCAAAATATAATCATTCGCTTCCACAATTAACGCCCGTTCATCTGCATCTGCTGGAAACGATACGGCATACGTATATTTCTCCTCATCAGAAAACCTCAGTTTTACAATTCGTATCAATCTACCTACTGCTAAATCCACTCCATTTGTTTCTTCAATTGCTTCTGTATCTCGTATTGTTAATGGATTTACTACTGCTGTTCCCGGCGGCCCAAATCCAGATCCTGCTGCTTGCACCACTAATTTATCTGAACCTAAACGTAAAAATTGCGTTTCAATTGCACTCTTCAACCCTTGCGAAAGCGAAATCAACGCCACCACTGCTGCAATACCCACAAAAATCCCTAACATCGTAAGCCACGAACGGATTTTACGTTGTGTGGCGCTGCGCATTGCAAGCGTAACATAGTCTTTAATCATCGTGATTTCTTCATTTTAATTCTATCATCTTGTTTTTGGTTTGTATTTCCTATACAACAAGAACCCTCCAACTACCCCCAAAATAACAAATACATACACCCAAGTATAATTAGCTGCCTGTTTACCAAACCTCTGTAATTGCGCCGCAGAATACAAATTCATCGTCAAATCAAACTGTTGCTGAAATTGTTTACCATTCGCATCAAAATATTTTAACTTCACCGGCAAGTGTAACAATTTCACATCGGGCATAATATAAATTTCTAATTCTTCACTCTCCGTATCATCGGCATCAATATTT
>CAXNDX010000080.1:0-4923 GCA_964201585.1 Candidatus Woesearchaeota archaeon
ATAGGTATAAGTGAGTAAGGTATAAGAAAGTGAGTTTGGGGTTGCGGAGTGTTGCAACCCCTTATTTTTATTATACTGAGAAGTCTCTATACTGCAAGGTCTTGCCCAACTCGTTTCTCGAGTTTACACCACTACCCCCCAACAGTGTGGTTGGGCAAGATTTTGTTTTTTATTTTTTTTTGGATGTTTTTTGTATTTTTAAAATTTTGTTGTTGAATTTTTTTTGAGATTTTTGGAAAATGTTTTAGTTATATTCTTTAAGATTTATATTGTAATAACTGTTTTATTTAATACATTCTTTAATATCTATTTTAAAGAATTTAAATTAAATGTTTTAAGATTTGATTATGTGTTATGTTAAGCGCACTTTTGTGCGTGAGAGGGTGTTTTTGGGGTTGGAGGGGGTATTAATCAAGAAACTTAGTATTCATAATGAGCTCTTTCTTTAAAACCGGTAGGGGTAAGGCCACTAAATACTTGGTTAGGTTCTCTGAGGAGTCGGTTTGCTTTGGCGAGATTAGGTTGTGAGTTGAAGATTGCGGCGAAATTGTCCCAACTATATTCTTTGGGTAATTGGCTGTCTTTGATACTCACTAAAGAGAAGTTTGAATAATTCATATTTTTACTCAAACTTCTCTAAGAGGATTTGCAATGGCGCAATTTTAAGCTTATTTTTGCACCTGTCGGTGCACACTAATTGTTACAAATTGCTTTTTGCAAACTCCTCTAAAGTCTTATATTCTTCGGGGAGTTCTGCGCCGGGGTAGGGTGTTGGTTGTGTTGTTACGTGAAGAACACCATAGCCTACGGAGAAACCCATGTTTGTATTGCAGGGAAAGAGAATGAGATCAGATGATTGTTGTAGGATTTCAAAGAGTTGTTGTGTTTCTGTTGTGGTTAATTGTTCTTTTGTGTATCCGTCTATTCTTACTCGTTTTTGTTCTTTTGGATCATAGCCGTATTCTGTTTTTATGAGTTTGTTTTTTAGTCCAATAAAATATTCTAGGTTTTGTTGAGTTGCTGGTTCTAGTTGTGTCATGGAATTTAGGGGTTTTTGTTGTTTTAATAACTTTTGTGGTTGTATGATGATTATGTTGGTGTTACTCAAATTTTTTGATACTATTCGGAATATTTATAAGAGTAAGAGTTTTACTGTATATTAAATTGATGTGGAGACGCCAGATTCGGAGGCGTTATTTGAGGATGAGCGAGAGAGTGCGCAACAAGCGTCGGTTGGTTCTGTTGGTGGTTCGTCTATGGATTCTTCTTTGCAGCCTCCGATGCAGCCTCCTTTTGAACCAAGAATATGAAGTTTTATAAATATGGGTTTATTCTTTTGCTTATATGAAGCATGCGGATAATAAAAAGAGTACTTTAGCACCTACAATTGAGAGTAAAGATAGCAAAGGAATTACTGCATCTAAAGATGAGGATTTTTCAGAGTGGTTTACGCAGTTGATTCAGAAGGCGGAACTTATTGAATATAGTCCGGTGTCGGGGTGTTATATTTTACGGCCGAATGCGTATGCGATTTGGGAGAAAGTGCAGGGATTTTTTGATGATTTGATTAAGAAAGATGGTGTACGAAATGCGTATTTTCCTCTTTTTATTCCAGAGTCTCTGCTTACGAAAGAGAAGAAGCATGTGGAGGGATTTGCGCCGGAAGTTGCATGGGTTGATTATGGTGGAGATACTAAATTAGGTGAGCGGTTAGCAGTGCGACCGACTTCAGAAACAATTATGTATGATGCGTATGCGAAGTGGATTCGGTCGCATGCAGATTTGCCATTGCGGTTGAATCAGTGGTGTAATGTGGTGCGGTGGGAGTTTAAGCATTGTACGCCGTTTTTACGGTCACGAGAATTTTTATGGCAGGAAGGGCATACGGCGTTTGCGACACGTGAAGAAGCGGTGAAAGAGACGTATACGATATTAGATTTTTATGCGCGGGTGTTTGAAGAAATGTATGCAGTGCCGGTGTTGAAAGGCAGGAAGTCAGATGGGGAGAAGTTTGCGGGAGCGGAGTATACGTTATCGGTTGAGGCGTTTTTACCAAATGGGAAAGCGATTCAGGGTGCAACGTCACATTGTCTTGGCCAAAATTTTGCGAAAGCGTTTGAGATTTCATTTTTAGATGAGAATTCACGGAAGCAGTATGTGTGGCAGAATTCGTGGGGGATTTCAACGCGATCGATTGGGGTTATGATTTTGATGCATTCGGATGCGAAAGGGTTAATTGTGCCACCCAGAGTTGCGCCGTTGCAGGTGGTAATTGTCCCTATTTTATTTGATGCGACGAAAGAGCTGGTGTTGCAGGAAGCGGAGCGAGTGCGGCGAGCGCTGGTTGATGTAGGTGTGAGTGTTCGTTTGGATGATCGAGACAAATATACGCCGGGGTGGAAGTATAATGAGTGGGAGATGAAAGGGGTGCCGGTACGTATTGAAATCGGACCAAAAGATGTGGAGAAGAAACAAGTTGTAATTGTACGAAGGGATATTGGAGTGAAGCAGTTTGTGGGTGTGAAAGAGATAGCGGGGCAAGTGCCTACATTATTAGAACAGATGCAACAAGAGATGTTGGTTCGCGCGCAGACGTTATTACAGTCGAGTATAATTGTGGTGAAGAGTGTTGCGGAGTTGGAGCAAGTGGTTGGACAGAAGAAGATGGGGGTTGCTATTTGGTGTGGTGAAGCGGGGTGTGAGGAGAAAATTAAAGAGAAGACGGGAGCGAAGTCACTCAATGCGCCATTGGAGCAGCCTTCGAAAGTGAAAGGAGAGAAGTGTTTTGGCTGTGGTGGGAAGGCTTTGGAATGGTTTTATTTTGGGAAGAGTTATTGAATACGTTTCACAAAAAATATTTTATTTACCCTATGGTATTATCACTACAAGAAATTGAACATTTGTTACTAGAAGTACCGCAGTGGCAGTTGGTGGATGGGTATATTGAGCGGACGTTTGTGTTTGAGCGGTTTGTTGATGCGATTGAATTTGTGAATATTGTGGCGGAGATTGCGGAGTCAGTTGGGCATCATCCAGATATTGATATTCGGTATACTTCTGTGAAGCTGGTGCTTGTTACTCATGATGCGGGTGGGTTGACAAGTAAAGATTTTGAAGAGGCGAAGAGGATTGATTGCATTTAATTTTTTTCTGTGTAGATGGAATTTATATCTCTAGACTTTCTGAATTTTGAGAGCGAAAACTTTATATAGTTCTGTATACATGTGTCTACATATGGCAAAATTAATTCATGTTGCGGATGATGTCTATGAAGGACTTACACTGATGAAAGGAAAAGAGAGTTATTCTCATGTTATTCGTAAGCTGATTACACAAAAGATGACAAAAGAGAAATTGTTGGCGTTTTATGGTAAAGGGGGAGTGGATACACAAAAAGTGCAGGATCTACGCAGTCTTTGGAGGAAATGGTCCGAAAAATATGTTTAGATTCGGATGTACTTATTGCGTTTCTTCATAAAGATGACAAAGTGAAGAAAATACTTGTTTCTACAAATGCGGAATTTTATATTACATCGGTGAATACATTTGAAGTGTGGTATGGACGAACAGAATCAGAATTGGCTGCGGAGTTTCTTCCTCTGTTACCAGCGTTAGTATTTGATGATGTTGCGGGACGTCTGGCAGCTGATATGCTTCGTACATTGAAAGCGCAGGGTAAATTGTTAGATATGCGAGATTTGTTCATCGCGGCGATTTGTATTATACATGGGGTCGAATTGTTTACGTATAATCTAAAACATTTTGAGCGATTAGAGCAGTTTGGATTGATTATTTTTAGGGGTTAAGTTATTATGAGTGTGTTTAACACTGTTTTGAGTGCGTTTAACGCTCATCTCTACTATTCTTTCTAATTCTCGCCCAAATAATTCTTATACGTATGTTTCTTGGATTGCATGTCGAAATAGGATTTGAGTAGAGCGTGAAGGTTCCACATGCGGTAATATAAACCATCGGCGTACTCTAATGAGATGTTTTTCATCATGAGTTGGAAGTATTTTTCGCCAAGCCATTGTCCAAATTTACTTGTGCCAAATTTATTTTGCCAGTCACATTCGACTTTGCCGTTAATAACCATATATAATCGGCCATTGGAGAGGGTTTTCTTTTTTCCCTCTATATCTACATCTACTTCGTTAAGTTCCCAGGCGTGAATGCTAAATGTAATGCTGTATTTAACGTATTCGTTGATGTTGATTGACATTTCCCATTCTAATTCTTGTTCGGCGCCTTTAGGATTAGGCACTTTATGTTTGTAGGCTTTCTCATGCCAGATGTAGCCGTAGTTTTTAGTCCAATCTATGACAGCAGCGTACATGGCATCGAAGTCAAATAGACCATGATATCTGAGAACGATTGGTGCGGGATTGGCGCTGAAGCTGGGCATGGAGAAAGGATTATTTTGTGGTATATAAAGATTTACAGAGAAGTTTGCATAATTGATATTTTCTTGGCAAACTTCTCTAAGAGATTCTGTCACTACGTTTCGATCTAGTCACTGCGTTCGTGACTTGCTTATCAGCAAGAGTTGCCTTCGGCAACCTTTGCAATAGCCGTGATTTTGATAATATTATAACTTTTTTACACAATTCTGTCATTTTATCTCCTCACTGTGGTTCAGAGTCCTCGCTTCTGGCTGCGGTTCCGAACTTGCCTACGGCAAGAATCCCTATTTTGCAAAGTTCTCTACAAATGTATTTGAAGAATTTGGTTACTCGCTATTGTTTTAACTATGATTTTACACTACTTTATCAAAATAAATAGAAAATGTTTCTGTTTTCACCGTGAAGTCTTGAGTGGCTGCGTATTTTTTAATTGGTGTTGTTGCGGTTATTTCTATTTTATGCGCACCTACTTTATCTGCGATGTCGTCTTTGAATTTGTCTAATAATGGTTTCATTGTAG
>CAXNDX010000081.1:0-4711 GCA_964201585.1 Candidatus Woesearchaeota archaeon
ATAAAAAACAATAACAATAACCCACCTAACCATGGTGCCATCTCTAAGAAAAAACCGGCTCGATAAAACAAATCCGCAAACGCTAATCGTGGCCCCGCCACCGGTTTTAATACCCCTGCCGCCACATCTCGTATTGGCTCAAAATAATAAATTCCATTCGTTAAAAGTTTAAACCCAAATCCAACTGCAATACACACAAACGCCAACGCAAAATACGCATATCTATTTTCCTTCTGCATATTATAAATTCGCCAACTAAAAGCCGCAATCAATAACGCAATAACTAAACCGATAGTATCTAAAACTAAATCCCAGCCATTAAACCACTCTGGTGTAAAATGTAATTGTAGCATATAATATAACCCCCCATTCTACCATCCCTCTAAAATTACTCTAATTTACTTATAAGTAACAAATACCCTGATTCATTTAAAAACCTTATGGTTCCATTTTCACTAACCAACCTCGCGAAGACCCCTGCATAACCCATTTATAAACCATAATAATCAATACTACAGAAGACGTGATCTTAACCATCATCTCTTCACAACACCTCCTTTTCCAGCCCCGTGGGGCTGGTTTTTTATAATTTTGAGCTAGCAAACAACCATTTTACTAGAAAAGAATCAAATTCCCATTACTTAATAAACATAATTTCATCAAAAGTCATCCACTACCCCAAATCCCAACACAAAATTATAAACGCACTAAACCTACTGAGAACTTTGCAAAAGAGTGATTTTGGCATTTTTAGAAAATTAATTTGCCAAAATCACGACTATTGCAAAGTCTCTTAGAGGAGTTTGTCAATATTTTATCAATTATGCAAACTCCTCTACTCATTCCAACGGCACCCCACTCCACAGCGACCAATCCTAACTCGGCACATACGCCCCTACAGTAAAATATGGTGGCTGTGTCTGCCCAAAATACCCATACCCCACCTGCCCCCACGACCTTCCCTTCTTCCCCCCGCCTCCACCCACACCACTTCCTCGCCCATACACTGGTAAATCTAAATATCGCCATGCTTTCATCACCGAATGAAACCCCGACAAATCCGTATAATAATCCGCTCCCGGTTCAATAATCAATTCCCCTTTGTAATTCTTCTTCTTAAGCAACGTCACAATCTCTTTAATTGGTGTATTCCCTTCGCCAGGCGCTAAATGTTCATCTTGATACCCTTGATTATCATCTATATGAACATGCCCTACAATATCTTTATCCACCATCTCCTCAACTTTAGTCAACATCCACTTATTAAAATCATCATTATTCTCTTGAATCGACTTTTTATCATCGCCATTCCAATATTTGCGCCACATATTTAAATGCCCCATATCAAACGTCGCCGTAATATGAGTTCGTGCTTTATCATTCAATTCTCTCTCCGACATCCTTGGAAACTGATTTTTCATCACCTGAACCATTCGCTCTCGTGAACCTTTCACTAACTTAATTAACTCATCGGGATGCGCGCCATATGACTCCGGAAACAAATTTTCAAGTGCCACCGCAATCGGCTTCTTCAACTTCCCTTGATCTTTCAAATTCTCCGTATGCTTCATCGCCGTCATCGCCGCCATCGCATACGCATCATACGCCTCATTTAACGCATACACCTCTGCACTCTGCACATGTCGAATCTGCTCCATCGCCTCCTCGGACTGCGCCCACTGTGACGACGCCGCCTCTCGCGCTTGCGTAATATGTCGCTCAATCTCTTTAATCTCTTTATCTAGAATTTCCGTTGGATACTTCGACTCCGGCGGCACTAAACCTCCCGCCATCGCATTGACTTGATGCTTCAATAATTCTTTTTGATGTGGATCCGTCGTCTCTGACTCAATTTTAGTATACAACTCTTTTGCTTTTTTTAATTTCTTCACCCGATCAATATACTCCTCAAAATTCCCCCCATACTGCAGCGACCACCCTCTGCTATTCGCTGCATTCGTCTCAAGTGTCGAAATAATATACGCCTCTTCAGGCTTTACCTCAATTTGTTTCTCCTCTTTAATTGTATCTTTAAATACTCTTTCCCGCCATAACGAACTCTTTTTTTCCTCATCAGTAAGCTTCCCAGACTTCCATTTCTTCCACTCCTCACGCGCTCGCTTCGTCATCTCAGACGCTTCCTCTTTCATCTTTTCCCAATCCATCTGCTCAATTCTAAAATGACCTGCTTTGTAATCAAACTCAGGCACCCGTTGATCAGACTTCAATCGTTTCCCAAAATAATCAACATAAATTCGTTCCCCCTCTGCCCGTTCTCGTCCCGTTGCTTTTTTCGTCTGCCCATCAAAATCAATATACTCCTCTCCTTCTTTTACCGTATTCCACACCGGCTTCGATACACTTCTATTTTTCCTCGCCTCCTGAATCACCGCCCCCGTTCGTGTATCTACAACTTTATATGACGTTCGTCCTTCCTCATCTGGATGCATCTTAAACTTTTTATAATACGGATCATCTTTATGTTCATTCCACTCCGCATCAACCACTGGCCGTTGAAACTCACCCGTATGCACAACCACTGGCCCACCCTGACCCACATCAGACGCAAATTCAATTGCTCGTTTTATCTCCGTCATTGAAAAATTCTTTTGTGATTTAGAAAAATTCCCCTGCTGATCCATCCCTGCAAGGCCATACACCCCAACCGATGTATGCGTCGTAAAATCAACTTTATTTGCCCGCCCAATTTCAACTAACGCCTGCCGCTGCTTCTCACCATACATCTCCGGCGTATGTCCCTGCCCCGAACCTTTCCCCATACCAAAAAATCCAATCTCCATTACTTTCGTCCCGCTGCGTAACTTCGCCCCCACCGCCGCAACATTAGGAACTGGCCCCATCGCTAAACTCATTCCTAAATCCCCAATGGTTATACCTACATTCCCTGCATTATCAGAAGACGGAAACCCATGATTACCATGATCATGTCCATGCCCATGATCGTGAAACTCTCGTTCCATTGGCTGCGTATATCCTGTCCCAAATTCCACCATAGACCACAAGTAAACAACCCAGCTATATAAACATTACGAGAAAAGAGTGCATTTAACAAAATTCATTTCTCGATAGGATATTTGCAATATGTAAACAGAAAATTTAAATAGATACAATACTATAACAAACATATGGCCAAAATCAAAACAAAAACACCAAAAAATATTCAAACACTCACCAAACTAATCCTACCTATATTAAAAAAAAATGATATCACTAAAGCCGGCATTTTTGGCAGCTACGCCCGCGGCGAACAAAAAAAGAGAAGTGATATAGACATCCTCATCAAATTCAAAGGACAAAAAAGCTTATTTGACTTAGTTCATGTAGAATTAGAATTAGAAAAAAAATTAGGAAGAAAAGTAGATCTCGTAACCTACAATTCGATATATCACTTATTAAAAGATCGTATTTTAAAAGAGGAGATACGTATTCTATGAATAAAGACCCATTAATATTTATCCATCATATGCTGGAATGCATCACTTTAATCGAAAAATTTACGAAAAACGTAACAAAAGAACAATTTTTAAAAGATGAACTTATCCAAAGTGGTGTTGTTAGGCAACTGGAAATAATCGGAGAAGCTGCAAAACGAATTCCAAAAGAATTCACGCAACAACATCAAGACATCCCTTAGAGTGAAATAGCTAGAACCAGAGATAAATTGATCCATTATTATTTTGAAGTAAATCTAAATTTGACATGGAATATTATTGAAAAAGATATCCCCTCTCTTAAATTCCAACTCCAAACAATCCTAGACAATTTAAAATAATCAACAACACCCCTAATTCGAAAAATGCCCCCTGAACTCCTCCCTCACGTCGACGAACACGACAATCTCCTCGCCATCCATCCGAAAGAAACAATCAAACAACAAAACCTACGCCATCGCGTATCATTAATCATCCCAAAAACCACCGGCAATAAATTCATCCTCGCCCTCAGAGCCAAAGACAAATTCCCGCATCCCAACGTCTGGGTCTGCGCCGTTGGTGGTAAAGTACAATCCCATGAAACCTACGAACAAGCCGCTCTAAGAGAAATGCAAGAAGAAGCAAACATTCAAAGCATATTAAAACTCATCATCCCTTTCTCCCCATTTGAAAACGACAACGAAAAATACCTCGCTCAACTCTTCACAACTGCCGAAGAAATCCCTCTCCATCTTCTCCACCCCGACCCAAGTGAAATCCAATATTTTCAAGCCTTCGCCCTAGACCAAGCAACCCAGCTAATCAAACATCACCCCGAACAATTCGCCCCCTCCTTTCGCATTCATTTCCAAAGATTTATAGAGAAGTTTGAATAATTATCATGTTAGTCAAACTTCTCGAAAGATAATTCTGTCACTACATTCCGAAGTTGCTTGTGAGCAACCTTTCAATTTCGACAAGAAAAATGGAATTGTTCAAAGTTTTCTATAGAAAAATACAACTAATAATACCTCTAATTGATAACCATTATCAATAAGAACAAAAGAGTGCAGCAAAGTAGTTTAAGTCACAAACATTCTATTAAGAAAAAGAGCAAAAATTTATTTCCACTAACAGTGATCGCTATCACCTATAAGTGGACCGTTCAAAATCCTAAATTTCTTTTTTGTATTCAAGATTTTGACTAATTCATCAAAGTTTTTATCAGGTTTTAACATCAATTTAGCTAATTCAACAATTTCTTCAAAATCTTTTTC
>CAXNDX010000082.1:0-4580 GCA_964201585.1 Candidatus Woesearchaeota archaeon
ATTGAAGAACTAAACAGTCTCAACAAACTCGTCCAACCAGATCAACGTTTATTAGTCATCTCTGGTGACATCGGCCAAGCTGCACAATCCCAAGCTCAAGCATTCCATGACACCTGTAACGTTACCGGAGTCATCGTCACAAAATTAGAAGGAACCGCCAAAGGTGGTGGCGCTCTCTCCGCCTGTTCCGTCACGCAATCTCCTATCATCTTCATTGGTGTCGGTGAAAAAATAGACGATCTTGAATCCTTCCACCCCCAGCGTTTCGTCGGCCGTCTCTTAGGCATGGGCGACTTAGAATCCCTCCTAGAAAAAGCCCGTGAAGTCGTCTCCGAAGACGACGCCAAAGAAATGAGTGAAAAATTTCTCAAAGGCAACTTCAATTTAATCGACTTATATGAGCAGATGAAAACCATGAAAAAAATGGGTTCATTTGGTAGTTTAATGGAAATGATCCCTGGCATGGGCAAATTAAAACTACCAAAAGACGTGCTTCAAGTCCAAGAAGGCAAAATCGAAAAATGGCGCTTCGCCATGGACTCCATGACCAAAGACGAACTAGAAGACCCTGAACTCCTCTCCGCCCAACGCATCGACAGAATCGCCAAAGGATCAGGCTTATCCGCATCAGAAATAAGAGAACTCCTCAAACAATACCGCCAATCCCAAAAAATGATGAAAATGTTTAAGAGTGAAAAAGACGTCTCCTCCATGATGAAAAAAATGGGAGGCAAGTTGCCGAAGGGCATGATGGGGTAAATAATAAAGTTTACCAGAATAATAACAACAATAAAAAATAAAGTAAGTCTGATAGATGTTTGGAGTATAATATGAAATTTGTCCTTGAAGTCTATGCTGGAATGAGAGAAGACCGCTATCGTCTGCAACAAGATAGCAGCTGGCGTCCCCTTCCAAGTCACCTTTCCCGCAACTATCCTCAATTCAACCCCAACGACTCCTATGAATTAAGTGACAAGCTATTTGATTCATTAAACGCTCTGCACAACGAAACAACCTCAAAAAAGAGTATTACTTACCAAAACAAAGAATACAAAATTCACAAGAGTGGAGACGATTATTGCATCCCGGAACGCGAACCAACTGCTTTTCTTCACCCCAAAATAAAACGCGAAACAAAACCACGCCGCTTCACCAAAGCAGAACTAAAAGAAGTTATCGCTGCCGATACAGATAACTATCATAACACACTTATTCTTACTCTGGAAGGGTATTTTGAATTATGGTCTCCTCAAGACGCTCGAAAACCCTCTAGCCCTATTGCTGTTCGCCATGAAAGCTTTGTTGCCGGCAACGACTACGTCGGTAAACAAGCCGCTTTAGATAACGGTTTTATCACCCAAACCTATTTAACCATGCTTGAAGGCTGGACTACTCATCTTATGAACTTTGAATTGGATGTCTATCAAGACTACTATGATGGAAAAAAGACCGAATCTCAATTATGGGCACAAGTTGAAAATATAACCAAACATCTCCTGTAAAATTTTTCTAAAATCACTTCAACTTCTCTTTCACCGGCCTCTCCTCTCGAAACCCACACTCTTTACAGTACCATGTCTCAAACGTTCCATCCGCAAACACATGCTGGCCTATATGAAGTGGTTTCTTACAATCCGGACAAGTTTGAAGCATAGCCTCAATAAACCATTCAACTATAAAAAAGTTTATATTCTCTTCCTGTTTCTTAACTGATATGGTTTATCACTTTTTTTCACAATGGAAGAAAATTAAATCAGATGCCTTTTCCATAAAAAAACAACTCACTCAAGCCGAAAAGATATATAAATTAAAAATTACATTATTCGAATTGATCTGGATCAGCTTACGTCAAGGGAAAATCGAACACAAGTCTGTAAAACGTCTTCTCAAAATATACACCTCTGGCTATGAAAATATGTACACTCTCATATTAAAAGAAATCAGAAAAGCCCAATCTTCAACTATTATTCCTCGAGACGAAATCAACCAATTTTATGAATTGATTTCCATCTTACGCGACAAAACAAATGATGAAAAAGAAATAGCTCTAATAATTTTAAACACTTTAATAACCGGAAAAATTCCTGAAAATAATTTATTTTATACTCTCCAAGCATTATTGAAACAAGAATCACAATTCCTGCAAATCGACGCTGAAAAATTCAAAAAAATCGAAGAAATCTTTCTCTTAAGCAAACAACCCGGAAGAGGCGCAAGAGAATATATCCCCCTTCTTCAAGCTCTCGCCGATGATTTTGTTCAAAAAGTAGGAAACAAATTATATCTCAATGAGCAAGCCATTCGTGGAGTAGAAGTAATTGGAAATAAACTCATAATCATCGGAGACCATTATACCTCTGCTGAAAATGCCCAGCGCATACTTGGAGAAACAAACGTCGAAGCATCTCTACCTGACCCTTTTAGTTATATGGTCGAACGGGGAAAATTAGATGGCCTCACACAAAAACAATTAAAATATAATCTAGGGGCAGTAAGCGCCGAAGTTATCCTATCTTTAGAAATAGAAGTCTTTCCCGAACAAGTCTACTTAAGATTAGAAAAAAACTCTTTTGTTAAATTCGCCATCGCCCAGCTCTTACCAGAACAAGTTCATCAAATCATCCGCTCCGCCAAAAAAATACCTGCTTAACGCGTCCAAACCTCAACCATAAGATTTGATTTTTCAAAATATTTTCGAACAAGAGGATCTACAACTTCCCACTCTAATTTTCCTAATCCACATCCAATCCGCGGCATCGCCACACTTTGTATCCCAAGCTCCTCATACGACTCTGCAAACCACGCCAACGCCGTATCTATATTTTGTATTTTTGCTCCTTGACTGCTTTGTGTTGCTAAATTAATAATATGTGGTTTTTCTCTATTCAAGTACATATACCCTTCTCCCAATCGAAATATCCCTTCCTCGCATTTATTCTTATAATCCTGAAACATCTCAGGAAAACGAATACGAAATTCAGTTGCAATTCCTGCACCCATCTTTCCTTGAATATTACATCCATGCGCTAACGCATCTGTTGTTGCATCAAACAGATTGCCTTTAATATATCTAATCATATGATACCCTCTCTAATCTTCGCTGATGATTCTTATTAAATATTTTCAAATTAAGATAAGATGCTAACACCGCCGCATGCGCATACGGCTCTGGGTTTGAAATATCATCATTATTTTTAGTATCATAAACTAACAGTTTTTTTCCTTTTTCCTGCAACGCAAGTAATGAATCAATTACATCTTTAGGCGCAAAATGATTTAAATAATAAGTATAAGAAGGTATAAAAATCGCCCATCGTGCTTCTCGTTCATCTAACACTTCAGCTCCATATTGATATCCTGTAATTTTTCCATCTCTCCTATTTCTTTCTTTGTTATCAACAGATTTATTATCTGCAATTTGATGAAATAAAATATAATTGCTCTTTCCATCAATTAATCTAAGACCTTGCCAAATCCCTTCCACAGAATGCGCAACAACTTTCTCTAATCCCGGTACAGGAATCTGGAATTGCGTAGAGAATGTAAAAGGACTAAGTAAATTGTAAGGATACTCTCCAAAATCAGATACATCAATTGCCACACTTTGCGCATTCTCAGAGAGATTTCTACGATAAAACTCCCCTTTAAATCGTGGAATACATTGTACAAAACTCATATCCTCACAAAACCCCTCATTCTTTATAAACTTTCCTTCACAAAACTACTAACTAGTAATAACAAAACAAAAGATTTATAAATCAAGTCCCTTTTTGAACAACATTATGATCGAACGCACTATTCGCCACATCGATGAAATAATTTCTCGCATAAACACTCACCCCGAATACTCCTCTCATATGCGTATTGAAATCACTCATAGCATTCGCGATGAAGCCGCTCGCCATTCGTACGCCATGGAGCAGCAAAAAGAAAGAGAATCGTATCTAGATAATTGTTCTAACAAAAAATATCAAGAACTAACACGTCAAATCCTCAAAAAATTAAATGATGCAAATGATTATATTGGTCGTCATGGTTTAAATTTGAGCACACTTGCAGTTCTTGGAAATCTCGTTGAACCAAAAGTTCACCCTTATAAAAATTTTCGAGTAACAGAAGTAGCATTTGGACCTTTTCAACCACCCGCAAAAGAAAAAGTCCCCTATCTTATGAACAATCTCTCTGATTTCTTGGAAAGTACTACCCTGCACCCTATCCTTCGTTCCATTCAATCTCATATTGAAATCGTTCGTATTCATCCCTATGAAGATGGCAATGGTCGTGTTTCCCGCCTAGTCCAAAATTTTTGTTTACAAGAAAAAGGCTATCCTGGTGTTATCATCACACCAACCGAAAAAGAATTATATATCACTTTATTAGAACAAACTTTAAAAGATCGTATGCAATCACAAAGTTCTATCGAAAAACCAAGTACCCATGAACAATCTTTTCAACAATATATCGCAACAAAAGTTCTTGAGTCTGTCGAACATCTTGAACAAGAACTCCTAAAAAAACGTATGTATGAAGTTACCCTCCAAAGTCCAAGATTAGAAAAAGGATTAGTCCTCAATATCGCA
>CAXNDX010000083.1:0-4482 GCA_964201585.1 Candidatus Woesearchaeota archaeon
AACGGGCGGGGCGATGTTAAGTGATGGGAAGATTCATACGGTGTCAAGTGCGTATGTATTGCCAACAGATACGTTTACGCATTTGGCGTTTACATATGATGGAGCGAAGATGAAGTTGTATGTTGAGCGAAAACTTGTTGCAGAGGAATTGGCGCAAGGAACAGTTGTCTATAAAACGAATAAAAGTGTGTTTATTGGGTTGAATGCGTATGAGAATGGGTTTAAAGGTGCTATTGATGAAGTTCGGGTGAGTGATGTGGCACGGGATTTTTGAGATTTTAGAGAAGTTTGAATAATTGATATTTTCTACTCAAACTTCTCTAAGAGATTCTGTCACTAGCGTTCCGATCTAGTCACTGCGTTCGTGACTTTCTTATCAGCAAGAGTTGCCTTTGGCAACCTTTGTAATGGCACAATTTGAAGCTTATCTGTGCACCTATCGGTGCAAACTAAATATTCATTCTGTCATTTTATCTCCTCACTGTGGTTCAGAGTCCTCGCTTCTGGCTGCGGTTCCGAACTTTCCTTTGGAAAGAATTGCTTTTTGCAAAGTTCTCTTTAGGAAAATTTAAGTACTTGACATGTGTTATGAATTAAATGAAAGTTATTCGTAATAAAGATAATGTAAAAAGAGCGTATATCGAGTGTGAATTGAAGTCACAGAATTTTGTGATGCAATTAGAACTACGTACTTCTCGGAAATTTAGACTGAAGTTTGGTGTGGCAGAATTAAATGATGGTAATTTTATGGATGTATGGTTTCCAAAGCCAGGGTATGAAGAGTTTGATTGTATGTTTATTGAGATATGGAGCAGTTCAGTTTTATTTTCACATAAATTAGCAATTATGAAATTAGATTTCAATAAAGTGTATGCAAATAAAGGAGTTCTTATTGTGTGGGTATGGGATAAGACATTACTTTCTGAGTTACAAAAGATGTTGCCGTTGTATGTGCATACGTTAGAGGGGATATTTAAATCACAATTAGGAGTAAGTAAACTAGATTTTGTGATTGAGGAAAAGAGGGGGATGCCTTTTTTTCGGTAGGGGGTATGCCAAAAGTTAAGTTTGGTTAGTATTTCCCTAAACTCATCTGGCCTTTTCTTTTACCAGGGGATATTTCTTCTATGACTTCTTCGCCTACTTGGGATTTGATGTCTTTTGCGAGTGCGGAGCCAAGTATTTGGGTGAGGGTGGTGAGGTCGGCTGTTTTGATTGCGCCGAGGTCTTTGATACCATTTGTGTATAATTTTCTTGCTCTGACTCTGCCGATGCCTTTGAGTTTGAGCAGAGTTAAGAGTTCTTCTTTGACACCGTATTGCAGACGCAGGCGCAGTTTATGGATTTCTTTTTGGGCGTGGTGGTTTGAGGTTATTTTTGAAAATTCTTCGCTGGCGTAGAGCAGCCATTCGGCAAGATCTAATTTGACGTGAATTTCACCGGGGCGGATGTCGTATTTTTCTAATAAGTATTCTTCGTCTTTTTCTTGAATCCATTCGTCGAAGAATAACGTGGTTTTGAGGGAATTGAGAAATTGGTCATATTCAAGATCGAACGCACTCGGTTCTGGTTTGAGTAAATCATCGCAGTGTTTGTTTAATTGCTCTTGGATTTCGTCACGTTCTTTTACTTTAATGTTAAGCAGAGGACGCATTTCTAACGTGTGAGAAATCATTTGTAATAACGCGAAGAGAGGTTTTTTTTCGGTGAAATTTTCAAGGCAATCTAAGAGATGGCGAGCGGTGAGAGGATCGAGATATAATTCAGATATGCGTTTGCCTAGCTGAGTTGGGCGCATTTTCTGTGGAGGTTGTGAAACGGTTGATTTTTTTGAGGAAGATGTTGTTAATGAAGATGCAGGGATAAAGTCGGATGAAATTGCAGATGTATTTTGAGAGGGAGAGGGGGGGTGATCGAGAGTTATGAATTGGTAGTTTTGTAATAGAGTGATCATTTTTTCGATAATTTGAGATAATTTATAGTAGTCTTGATATTGATGCGCCCAGAAAGTTTGGGAGTAGAAGTCGTGCAATGATTTTGTATCTTTGATAATGCCCGAGGAGATTAACGATAAGAGAGAGGTTCTAAGAATCGGTTCGGCAGCTAATTTGGAATAGATTTCTTCGGGAACGCCGAGAATATAGCGTTCGTAGATTTCTTCTTTCTCAGCGTCGTTTTTGGCAATAGAAATGGCTTCACCATGCGATTCGTATTGTGGGCGTCCGGCACGACCAGCCATCTGCAAATATTCTAAGACGGGAATCCAGTCGTTGCCCCATTTTTCGCTAAAGCGTTTGAGTGATTTGATTATAACACGAAAGGCAGGCATATTGACGCCGGCGGCGAGGGTTGGGGTTGCACAGATAATTTTAATTGTGCCTTTGCGGAATTCGTCTTCAATTAATTCGCGCTGGGCAGAGGTAAGACCGGAGTGATGGAAAGCGATGCCTTTTTTTACGCAATGAGAGAGTCTGCGACATTGTTTTGTAGGTGTAGAGATTGCGTGAAGAATTTCTTGTTCTAATTCAGGATAATTGAAATGGGTGAGTGCGGCGATTTCTTCGGCAGTTTTTTCAGCACTGGGGCGAGAAGCGACAAAGATGAGCGCTTGTTTGTTCATTTTGATGGTTTCGAGGGCTACTTTTGTGGTATCGTCCATGGTCATAAATAGTGATAGAGAATGGGGTTTTATTAAGGTGATGGTGTGGTTTTTCTATTCTGTACACTCTAAATATTTTTAAATGATTCATTGCTATTTTAGGTTATGACTTTGCGATCAAAAATGGAAGAATTGATTCGAGAATTGGAAGCAGAGCGAGGGTGTCCGATACAGATTCAAATTGATACACCTGAGAGTGAGGGTGGAATGTATGGAGAAGATGTTACGAAAGGAAGAGTATATGTTGGTGCGTTTGAAGAGAGAGCAGTGAAAGTACAACGAGGAGTAAATATGGATTCAAGGTATGAACATGATGTAACACTCCTTGAAATGACATATTCTTCGTTTAAAGCGTTTAAAGAGAAATCTCAAGAGTTATCTGAAGTTGTTCTTTATGGACCAATTTATTATATGAAAGATATGGTTACCAGTCACTTTCGTAGATATATTGGGGAAGATGTTTCAGAATTAGCTTGGGATACTGATGAAGATATGATGCCTAAATTTAAGTTTGAAGTTTTAAATTCTCTTTTAGATAAACATCATGTCTCTTATGTTACATTCCCGTTTGAGATATCTCCAGGTGGCGTATACAATGACTGGATGAAAACGTTAGGTGCACGAGAGTTATCAGCTGATGATTTAAAAGAAGCGACAGGTGGTACAGAGTTCATTGTAAAAGTTGCGGATATTTTTTTTGAAAAAATGAAATAATTTTTTACCTTTGTTTAATCTCTAATAATGCTTTATGGGCGTCAACTAAATCTTCGTCACGAACATATAATAGGAGATCAGGCATACTATAAATGATTTCTTCAATGTTGATGTCGCATAAAGCTAATTCAGAGGCAACGCGGGCAACGATGCCTTTGATATGGCCGATATCTTGAGCGAATTGGAGACGAATTTCAGTTAAATCTTTTTGGATGTTGATGATATCGTTTTTCTCAAATAACGCGATCTTTTTATCTACGTCTTTTTGGCTGATAAGAAGAGTGATTGTTTCTTTTGATTTGATGAGACGGATGTTTTCTTTGAGTATTTTTTTGGTGATGGTGTCTTGGGCGATGGCAGTAAATGCATGATCGTGCAAGGTAAGACGAGTGAGGTTGTCTTTGGTTGTGATGCTCATTTTTTTAAATGCGTTCTGGGCTTGGGATGAGAGAAGGGAGATAGTTTCGATGTCATAACGGCGAATGGCGCTGATAACGGCGTCAATAGAATAAGAGAGGTTATGGTCTTTGATGAGCTGGCGGGCAAGAGAACGAGTATTTATCAAATCGCGTTTCAAACATTTTTGAAGTGCGATATCTTTCTGAAGAATCTCGGCTATTTCTTGATTAACGCTTTTCATGAGCGGAAGGGAGAGAAGAGGAGTTTAAAAATGTTTATGTTTTGAGATATAGTCGTCCAACTAATTCTTAGGGGTTGCAGTTGGACTCCTTTCTGTCACTGCGGTCTTCTCATTGCGATTCAAAGTCCTCGCCTTTGGCTGCGGTTCCGAATTCTGTCACTTTCGTTCCGAACTTGCCTTTCGGCAAGCTTTCCTAATCGGAAAGAATATTCCATAAAGTGGTGTCTTCCTCACCAGAAGACTTTCTTTGAGGACTATAATGTTGTTTGAAAGTTATTCTGTGGGTGAAGAAGAAAATAAGTAGTAAATTATAACGAAGGAAGTAAATAATTAATACAAATAGTTACTTCCTTCGGAATATAATAGCGGCAAATTATAGGCGTCCAACTTGTTCATCAGGGTTTACAGTTGGACGCCTGAATAGTACTCCAACATTTTGATACTTGATTATCCAGTTGGAGTACTATAA
>CAXNDX010000084.1:0-4385 GCA_964201585.1 Candidatus Woesearchaeota archaeon
ATGCCCCAAAATAATGAAGAAGCACGACAATAAGCATCACTAACAAACAAAGAACTACGACTGCTCCTGGTGATATCCTAATCTTTGACGTCGATTCATCGAATCGCATCAAGCCGCCCTGTCCTGAAGGTAACCTCATTTGATCTGCCATACCCCTCACAGAATTGCGCTATTTTATAAGGTTTTTGGAAAAATATAAGAAATTAAATAAAAAAAAGGTAGAGTGGCCTAAGCCGCCTTTTGTAAGACCCAAAACACGCGCAAAGCGTGTCGATAGTCATTTGAAGCATTCTACTATGCGTCTGTAACAGACTTGCACCGGCAAGATCCATCTTCTCGCGGATCTTCTGACATTGCTGCCAGCAAGGATTCACCGTTTCATCGTTCCCTATAAAGACGTCAACAGGTTATCTCACTTCAATCACTTGAAGCTTCACCGCATCATCCCCCTCCAGAAATATTTTTTCTGGGGGTGCCGGAAATCTATGATTTCCCAGCACATTTTATAGGACGTGTCGTTTCTGAGCCAGAGCCAAGGGCTTTCCCCCTCTTACTGATGTAAGTGACCTTTTTGTGGTGGGCGGACTTTTCTGAGTATCTCTTGCAAGACTCCCGTCGCTCCTGCCACTGCTACCTTTATATCTCAAAAAGGAGTGTTTTTTATAAATTTTTACTCTTTTTTTTTCATTATTGCCTTTTGTAGAGTAAAGCCATAGCACTTGCAGTATATGGTGCAGAATCATATTCTTGGTGAGAGTCATAAGTGCTAGTTGTGATTATTTCATATGCATCGGCACTGTGTTCAGTGGCTTTTCTTTCCAAATCATTAACTACATTTAATCTTGCACCCTGACTTGAAGAAAAACTTTGAATTGGAGATACCGAAATATTATCAAATCGTTTCCCTAAAAATATTTGACCACCACTATCTACAAGCTCGCCTAAATCTTTGTTAAAATTCACTTGAATTACCATCTCACATCCCCCTCCATTTGATTTTAAATATCAAATCAATAAGGACTTTTAATAGATTATCATCTCACAACATCCACTTTCAACAGTAACTCTCTCATCCCTTTCTCATGTCCTGCTCCCACAACAGCCAATACTTTTTTCCCCGGATACTCTTTCATCAAGCGCACAAGCTGTTTCACCATATACTTATTTCGCTCCTCAACTAACGTCTTATACACGCTCGGATACCTCTCTTGGAAATGCCCCATCATTCTCTCAATCAATTCCTTGCTTGGCACTTTACGTAAATCAAACTGCGTAAACCCCAATTTCTTCATCTGCCGTTTGGGAAATAACAACCCTAGCACTATCTCCTCTACAAAACGATACTTCTCCTTCCACGTCAACGACTTAGAAAACCTTGCCAGTGTAACCTTTATCGGCTGATCAATCAACTCAGCTTGAATTTTATGCTTTTTTGTCAGTTCCAACGCTATCTTCATCTCTGCTCCGGGCGATATTCCCACACTTTGCCCCAATTTTTGCTGTACTATCTGCCCAATTTTCGCAAATAAATACCCTTTCACCCCCACTTCTATAATTATCCCAATCGACACTCGCCGTTTCTCCTCTGCAAATAACGACGCTGCCCGTCCTATATCTAATTCCACCGCAATAATATCAGGTTTCCACGTCTCCACAATATGCGTAATCTCTTTGATACTCTCTGCCGCAATATGCGACGTTCCTAGTATGCGTAGTTCCATTGACTACTCGATAACAGAAAAGTATTTAAACTTAACACTCCACAAAGACAAGATATAAAATTATCAATTGAGGTGGTTATCCATGTTAAAAATGAGAAAAGTATCGGATTCGTATGATTTAAAAGTATTTACAGATTCTGGAGATTACTTCGGCGACATAGAGGATTGTATCGTCGCGGGAAACAAAATTTCTGGCTGGAAAATTAAAGCCACAAAAACATCCTTTTTAAGTCGTGTGATTGGCAGTGCCAAAGGCGTAATTGTACCTCATCAATTGGTCAAATCCGTCGGTGACGTCTTTATCATCTCCAAAAACGCTGTACCAAGTACCGATATGAACGATAAAGAAGATTAAGAAAACAACCACTATGACTCTTTCCCGAGCTCAGCAATACCATCAAGAATTATTACAATACCATTATTGTAATGGTGAACAAGAAATCGTCGAAGAAGCCTGGCGTATTGCTGCGTAAGAATTTTATATTTTTTTTATCTCAACATTTTTTCAAATCAAATTTATCATTTTTTAAACTTCTATTTCTAAATTTTTCTATCATCAAATATGGAGAACTTTTCTATAACCTCAAAAAAAAGAAAAAATGTGCGGACGGCAGGACTTGAACCTGCGAAGGCACTAAGCCAATAGATGACTTATAACGAGTTTATTCATCGCACTCATTTGAGCACTCATCACTCAAATACCTTGAGTCTATCCCATTTGACCACTCTGGCACGTCCGCGTTGTTGTGGATGTGACAGTTCCGAAAAACGCATTTTTCGCTTACCGGCACGTCCGCGTAGAACTTAAAACTCCTCTTTGTTTTATAAAATTAACTGAAAAATAGGCACTTATTATTTTTTTTCCAAATCAGAAACAACTTTTCGCAACGCCGCCGCCAAATTTGTCTTAGCCTTTATCAACTTTGGATCACGAATTTTGTCTAATACCTTTCCTGTATGTGTGTCTGAGAATTTACCCATTTGCTCATAACCATTTTTCAACTCTGTCTCCACTTCTTTCACTTTGTTATTCGCAATATCAAACGCAGTTTTCACATCATTAAAATACGGTTGCAAAATTCGATGGTATCGTCCAAACATAAAAAATAAAGAAATAACAGAACTATATAAACCTTTCTACTTCACATTCTGCAACTGATTCTCAATATCTTTCAACTGCGCTTCCAGCTCTGCTAATTCATTTGCCGGCACTATTGGCACACTTTCCCTAACGACTTGTTGTGGCGTTAAAACAGGTGCTTGTTGTACTGGTACACCAGCTACTCTTGTTACAATAATCGGTGCTCGTGTCACAATTGTTGGCTGCTTTTTTACTTCTCGAACGATTTCTCTTGTCGTCGCAACTTTAACCAACCCATGCACTTTTCCTTTTGGTAAATATAAACGTAACTTATTATCAATCATCTGTTGTATATCTTTCACATCATTCTTTAACTGTGTAAATAACATCGTTTTTTCTTCTTGAACTTTTCTAAACTGATCATATCCCTGCATAAAAATGATAACTTCACGCAACCCCTCTAGAATATCTTTACGCAACATCTTCGGATCACTAACCTGTATTACATAATCTGGTCCTCTTTTTGCTGCCGCTTTCGCATGAACTACATTTTTCTTCTGTTTTTTTGCCATAGGTAATACTTCTATTAGAACTGTTCAGGTTCACTTAACGAGTGATCAATAAAATCCACTTTCTTCTCAACTTCAGCCAGGCTATTTTGCCACATCTCTAATTGATGATCTTCTTCATTTTTAAAATCATGAATCTTTCCTAACGTTTCTTTCGCTTCATCAATTCTTTTACGAATCGTTTTCACTAACTCTAACACACTATCATACTCATCTATCTTTACAAATACGGGCATTCTATCCATAGTTAATCACCTGCGATTTTGAACAATTTTTTATCAATCTGTAAAAAGCGATCATGCACTCCTCTCATCGTCTTTCGTAACTTCTCAAAACTATGTTCTTCATTATATTCTGATTTTTCTAAAAGAAGGTTTGATTCTTGTAACTCTTCTAACACTCTTTTTAATCCATCCACCTCGTTTAAGACCAGTTGATATACGTCTACTTTCATAAACATCGGCCCCGAAGCTTGCGTATTTACTTCTGGTCGTGGCACCTCTTTTTGTAGTGGTACATTTCTTTGAGTAACATTTTGTGGTAACGGCGTTTGTTCCACATCAAACGCACTCGGAAAATTCATTGGTTGATTATATCCAACTGCTTCTTGTACTCTATCTGGCTGAATCTCTCGTTCCATACTAGTTGGCGCTGAAAATCGTAATGATTTATCATCTAATGATTTTCCCATCGGAAACGGCACTCTTGGTGCCATTTTTTTCTTATCTGCAAATAACCATCCCATATTACTCAGTATATAAAGAACCTTTAAAAACTTTGTTTAGTATTGTATAATAGTGAATCAGTCTTATTCAAACATCACCATCCAAAGACATCTATTCCACTAGCCAAAATCTATATAATTATAACTAAAATAACTTTAATATGAATCAGAATGGTTTAGTTTTGTTCATCTTTCTTATGTGTCTTCTTCTCTCTCTTTTTTCCGTCACTTCTTCTCCTCTTATCAACGAAATAATGTACGACCCCCCTGACAATAATGAATGGATCGAA
>CAXNDX010000085.1:0-4199 GCA_964201585.1 Candidatus Woesearchaeota archaeon
CGGTCATAATTTAGATGATGAAGCGCAGGCGATTATGATGAATATGTTTAAAGCAAATACTGATCTTGCGGCGCATTTAGGTCCAATTACAGGTGTGCAAGAGCACAAGTTGTTTGCGCAGCGAGTGAAGCCGCTCTATTTTTGTACGGAGAAGGAAACAAGGTTATATGCGCTCTTGAAAGGGTTTCAAGTGGAGTTTACAGAGTGTCCGTATTCAAATCAAGGATTGCGGTCGTATATTCAGACGATGTTAAATGATGCAGAGGAGAATTACAAAGGGATTAAACAAGGGATCATTAATTCTTTTTTAGCTCTGTTGCCGTTGTTGAAAGAGCGGGCGGTTGAGGGGAGAGAAGAGGTTAAGTCTTGTACGCAATGTCAGGAGCCGGCACATCAAGAGATTTGTAATGCGTGTAAGATTAAAAATAGTTTGGTTGTGGTGTGAAGATGGAGAAGAACAGCGAGAGATATAGCCGGCAAATTATTTTGCCAGAAATTGGTGTGAAAGGGCAGAAGAAGATTGAAAGTGTGGTTGTAGGAATTGTAGGAGTGGGGGCGCTGGGAACGGTTGCGGCGGAGTTGCTTGTGCGAGCAGGGGTTGGGCGATTGAAGTTGATTGATCGAGATGTGATTGAGGAATCGAATTTGCAGCGGCAGGCGTTGTATGTTGAGCGAGATGTGGGAAAGAGTAAAGCGATTGTTGCTGGAGAACGATTAAAATTGATTAATTCTAAAGTTGAAGTTGAAGTAAATGCAGTGCAGCTTGATTATAAGAATATTGATTTGTTGAAAGAGTGTGACGTTGTGTTGGATTGTACGGATAATTTAAAGACGCGGTTTTTGATTAATGAGTATTGTAAATTAAAGAGGAAGAGATGGGTGTATGCTGCTGCAATCAAAACGGTTGGGTATGTGATGCCGATTGTTCCAACTGGGCCGTGTTTGCGGTGTTTTTTGAGTGAGGCGTCGCTTGAGACGTGTGAAACGGCTGGGGTGTTAAATGCACTCACATATTCAATCGGAGCGTTGCAAGTGTCAGAGGCGTTGAAATTGATAATGGGTAGTGTTGATGGTTCGAAACTGTATTATTATGATGTGTGGACGCCGATGTTGCAGATGATTAATGTAAAGCGGAATCTGAAGTGTGGTGTTTGTAAAGGAGAGTACACATATTTGAAAGGCGAAGGGCAGGAGTTGATATTGAAGTTTTGTTCGACGGGGAGGTATCAGATACAAGGAAAGAAGAAAAATTTGCAGGAGATGAAACGAGCATGGGAGAAGATGGGAAGAGTTGTTGATGAAGGAAGTGTGTTGCATTTCAAGAATATGACTTTATTTTCTGATGGGCGGGTGTTGATTAAAGCGAAAACGGAAGAGGAGGCGTTGGTGGCGTATTCGAAGTGGGTTGGGAATTGAGGTGAAAGAAGATTATTCTTTTTTGGGCATCGCGCGGATGTGATTATGACCTAAGATTTGAAGAGAACCATTCATGCAATTAATATCAGCGTAATTTTTAAGTGGTTCTACAGAGAGAAAATGACCATACGCGCTTCGTTGACCCCAGGTGATAACATTTTTTAGACTCATGAGTTGAATTTTGAGATATAGTATCCCGGCGTTGCCTAATGCTTCCATGTTTAAGTCGAATGAATCTCCGGAACCAAACAGGCGATGGAGAAACTTTGTATCTTCGTCGGAGAACGTGCCGGTGTCGTAATCGCAATGGATTCCTTGTTGTTTGTAATGGACTTGGAGAGGATGTTCATGCACAATTGGGGTGCGTTGTTCTGGTTCGTGTGACCAAAAATTGCGAAAGTAGGCAGTTTTATTTTTGGGATTGATGCATAAATAGTCAATTCCTTCAGTATAAGTGTGGCGTATTTTAAGTAAGTCAATAATTGTGGTGGAGGGGTCTTCTAGGGCGTTTTGAAGTGTTTCGTTTGAAACTTTTAAGCCGTGCCAGACGCTCGTAAATATAAAATCTTGGGAAAGTGCGACTATGTTCTCCGACTGAAATTAAGGGTTGTGGTTGATACGTGTGATGGCAAGTTTAGGGAGGTTGTTTTCAGTGTAATAGATTAAAAAATCGCCTGCAAGGTAACTTTTGTCGCAGAGTGAGGGATTGTTGCGACGTTCAGTTATGAGTTCATCGATATGGCGAACAGTTGTGAGGTCAATTGAGGAATAGTGGTCTGAGAGGTTATATTCTTCGGTTTTCCAGCGGTCGTTTGAACATAAAGGAGGGATGTCGATATAAGAGTTGAGGGATGGCATTAGAAGAAAGAATAAAATGAGATTTATATACTCATCTGTTCTTGAGAAATGGATATTTGGATTGAAAAAAATTAACATCTCTCTTCTTGTAATTTCTTTTCTAATCCATCATAAAAATTGTCAATGAATTCTTTTGGTGCGGTATAAAATTCTTGGTTGAAATAATCTTGAGTGAGGTCGCCTATTTTATATCGTGATGAATCGTGTCCGCCGGGATCGATTTTATAGCAACGTAACATCAAGGCGTCTGGTGCTAATGTTCCTCCGTAGCCGGTGTACATAACATCGCCGGAGCGGACGACTTCAAATGCGTAGGAAAAGTCGAGTGCGACGAGAAAGTCGCCTTTCTTTGCTTGGTTACTTCTGATTTTGGGTGGTTCTGTTGTCATAATCAGTTTAAGAGGGGTTGGTTTTTACAAATTCTTAAAGTATTCCAATTGTTCTTGGACTTGTTCATCACTATACGCAATTAATGGACGGATAGTGACTAAAGAGGTGTTGTATTTTTTATAGTGGTCAAACGTCTGACCGCTAACTACAATTTTATGGTGGGCGAGCTGTTCGATTGCTTGAAATGTGTTCACGTTGCGTAATTCAAGTTGCTTTGGGCTGTATTTTTGTAATACAGAAATGTCTTGATTAGTAAAAGAGATAGGAATAATATCGCAACCGCGTTTCATTACGAGTAGGGCGGCGAGAAGAGAGGCTTGGTTTTCGATTACTGTGATGACGCTGCCTTCGACGCCGACAGGGAGGCCGCCGGCGCAAGAGAATGTTTCGGTGAAAATGTATGCGGCGTCGTGATTGATTTCGATGTGAATGTGATGCTTTGCTTGTTTGAGGGAAAATGTGAGCGAGGTGTGGGTTTCGATGTGTTGTCCGATGGCTTGGTTAAGTTGAGGGGAAGTGAGGGGGAAACGTTTATCGGCGCGAGAGGTGTCAATGCGAAATGTGCCGGTTAAAGATTGGATTAATGGAATAACGGCTTGTTGAATTTTAGAAATGTCTTTTTCTACTTTGAGGGCAGGAGAATAGGAGACAAGACCAAATATTTTACGTAACAGGGGGTGTTGGTCGAAATAATGCATAATCAAACGGCCATGAGGAGTATATATTTCTTTATCGGGAAGCTGTTTATGGATGTTTTCAAGCAGTTTTCGTTCAAAGAAGAGGCGATTTTTGCCTTTTAAGAACAATTCGCCGTAGCGAAGGATGAGGTGGGTGTACATGTTATAATTAGGCTAATGAGCTATTTAAAAAGCTTGTTCTTGGAAAGAAGTGTTTGAATGAGTGGCTTAATTTAAAGAAAATCCTAAATTACTCCTTTTTTATCAAGATATTCTTTGAGGTAAGATAGAAATTCGGTTGAATTTGCAAAGTAATTAAGATAACCTTTCTTTAATTCTTCGACTGATTTTGCACCGACCAGCACGACATCCTTATTTGGATTGCCAGATTGAAGCTTTTCTGCTTCTAAATAATGTTCAGTTGCTAAAGGTTCTTGCTCTAAAGGATAGCCTCTAACGCTTAATCTTTCTTGGCCTTCTGTAACGTCCAATTCAAGCAAAAAGAAGTGGTGCTCTCTAATTTGTAGTTCTATTGCTTTTAATGCATGAGACCACCCATTCATTTTGGAGAATATTTTTAATGAATCTACTTTTTTCTTTATTTCATTGAATAATTCTTCTCGATTTGAATGTGTGCCTGGGACCTCGGGCTGGTTTTCCATTTTAGCAAAAGCCGAACTAACTAATCTAAAAAAATCTTTCCATTCCAACTTTCCTTCATTAGACTTAATTGCCTGTCGTGTAAATAAATCTACAATTTCTATTGCCGTAGCCCAGGAATGTTGAATTTTAGACCTAATTTGGATTTCTATAAGTAAACTATCATACGTTATTTTATTCTGCATGCAAAGTGGTGTG
>CAXNDX010000086.1:0-4006 GCA_964201585.1 Candidatus Woesearchaeota archaeon
ACCCCAACACCCCCCTCAACTCCATCTTCCCCCCAGTTCTCACTTTCACACAAACAAACTCCCCAACTTTACATTCTCCCACCACAATATTTATATAGTATGATACATATATGTACCACATGATACAAAAAAGTAACATATGGAACAAAAATAGCACATGGCTAGTTGCTAATCTATTTTTTACAGAACCAACCTTCTCTCATTATCTAAAAGAAATCAGCACAAGATGTAATCTTGCACATACCTCAACAAAACAACACTTAAACACCCTCCAAAAAAAACAACTAATCACAGAACAAAAAGAAAAGAAAGGAAAACGCTACTTTCCGATATACAAAGCCAACACCAGTTTCAAAACATTCAAATTCTATAAGAAAATAAATAACCTCTGCACATTGGAAGAATCGGGACTTATCACCTTCTTAAAAGATACTTTTCAGCCCAATGTCATTATTCTTTTTGGTTCATATGCACGAGGAGATGACACAGAACAAAGTGATATTGATATATATCTACAAGCAACAAAAGATAACACCCTCAATCTAAAACCATTCGAGAAAAAACTCCATCGGAAAATTGAACTACACTGGAATAAAAATTTTCAAGAATATCCAAAAGAATTAAAAAATAACATCAGTAATGGTATAATAATAGAAGGATATCTAGAAACATTTCCATGATCACTAAAACCAACGCTGATAAACAGAAAGCCAAAGCATTGTACACAATGGCGCAAATCACACTCGAACGCCTAGACCAATTAGACAGCACTAAGTATCCAACTAATTCTTTAAATGATTATTATGACATCATTCACAAATTACTAGAAGCACTTGGAGCCATCGAGGGAGTAAAAACCAAAAGTGAAGGTGCACATCAAATATTAATTGATTACATCTGTAAACAACACCAATTAGGTGAAGCAACAAGAATTTTTCTACAAGAAATGCGCGACTATCGCAATAGAATATCCTACGAAGGCTTCACAATCAAACCAGAATATATCACTCAAAACAAACAAAGAATTATCACAATCATTAACACACTTACCAAAAAAACTCAAGAACTACTAAAATAATATTTTTTTTCCTACCGTTTCACTAAACTACCTCGCAACTCCATCTTCCCCCCCGTCTTCACCCGTACAGAAACAAACTCCCCAATTTTACACTCCCCTTCCACTATAACTTCTTTATACGCACAACTCCGCCCTCGAAACTCTCTCTCCCCAACCTTACTCTCAATCAACACCACATCCTCTTTTCCCCACCATTTTTCATTACGCATAATCATCCCATTTTGAAACACTTCATAAAACACCTTCGCTCGCCGCTGCAACCCCTCTCGCTCCTCAACACTCATCTCTTTGCGAGAAATCAACGAAATCGTTAATTCATCTGGCACAACCGCCCTCAACATCGTCAACGTCTCCCAATGATCCTGCTCATTCTCATCATGAAACCCAACTAACAACAACGTCTTCACAACACCAAGTGGAAATTGCACTCGAAACGCCTGCACAACTTTTACAAAATTATCTGTTGTATACGAAAACCCACACTTTTGTAAAATTCGCGTACTTCCTGCATACAACGGCACATTCAATACCTGATACACCTTACCCATTTCAAACAAAGGCAACAATTCACCATAAATCTCACAAAGCCCCTGCACACTCATCCGCTCAATTAAAATACGAAATTCACCTGGCAACTCACACAACTCCCGTAACAACAACGGCAGCGACTTTCCTATATCTTTCCCATACTCCGCAACATCAATTGCGCTTAACACAACTTCTCTTCCCCCCTCACCAATTATCCGCCGTACAACCTCAACAACCTCCTCAATTGGATACGACACCATCTGTCTTGTCCCTTTCCTCTTGGACAAAAACGAAAACAAATCATAACATCCTCGCATAATCGGAACCACAACTCTAAACTCCTCTCGCTTCCCTCTCGACAACAACAACGACGGCATCTCATCCCGCTGTAAATATGTAATCACATTCTCATGCACCAACTCCTCAACCACTTCCACAATATGGTGTAACTTTCGCGAGGATAACATCGCATATCCTTTCAACTTTCCAATCTGTACATGATCCAAACATCCTACAACCACAATCATCTTATAAGGAAATTGCTGCCTACACTTTTCAAACTCATAAAAAAAATCCAATTCTTTCTCCTCATCTACTAAACAAACCGAATAAATCACCACATCCGCTTTTTCAACATCAGAAACAGAAGTAAACTTTGCATCCGTTAACAACCCCTCCATCTGCTGAGCATCAAAAATCGTATGACTATTCCCTAAAGCAATCGTATGAAAAGTGGTCATTGTAGTAAACGTAACCCCCACCTATATAAACATTTATTCTAACGCAACACACATATTCAAATTCACAAATCTTAAAAAACAAACCAAAAAAAGAATAGTTATGACACGCGCCATCGTCGAAAAATGGGGAGGAACCTCCCTTGCAACCAAAGAACGTGACATTCGAGCACTAGAACATACAATCGCTACATCAGAAGACAACGAATACACCATCATGGTTTTATCCGGTCCAGGCAAAACCGATAACACCAAAAGAGGTAGAAAAGCAACTGACCATGCCTATGACATCGTAAATGACAAAGAACGCGATACGGAATGGAACATTTTACAAGAAATACTACAAACCAAAGTAAAAGATCATAATTTATCAACCGATACAATTGCCCCATTACTAAATGAAATACAACAAATTCTACAAAGTGGAAATATAGACAAACAAGCAGAAGCAAAAATAATAGGATTACCCGAACGTGTACAAGCAAGAGTAATGTATGAAGTTGGGAAACGAAATTATCCTACACTTGAGTTTGTATTGTTAGATTATCATCAAAATGGAATGATCGGTGAGAAATCTTTCCCGGGCAATCGTGATGTGTTGGTTGATCATATAAATACATTGAAATCTATTACCAAAGTTCTCAAAGAACATAATTTGAAAGGAAAAATAGTGAATGTTCCAGGATTCATCGGCACAAAACAAGGCACAAACGAAATGGTCACTTTAGAACGCGGTATGTCCGATGGCAGCGCCACCTATTGGGGCGCCGCTCTCTACGCCGATGAAGTACGAATCTTTAGTGATCAAAATGGAATATTACCCGTAAATCCAAATATCATAGAAAATCTTCAACCACTCAAAGAATTAACCTATCGCGAAGCGGAAGCCTTTGCAGGGTTAGGCTGCCAAATCATTAATGATGTTGCCTTGCGCCCCGTAAGCGAACGCGGCATACTTGTAAAAATTTTAAACAGTTTTGATTTCACACAGACCGGAACAAATATCCGTGCCATCCCCTCAACCGACCATTACGGCGTAAAAGCAATTGCCAACGTTTCAAACTACCAGCTTATAACCATCCATAATATGCGTATGAATCAAAAAGGCATCGCCGCAAAAATATCTTCTTTATTTGCCGAATATGATTTGAGCATCGACGCCGAATGCGACGGCGATTCTTGCCGAAAATATGCAATAGTACCACATGAAAACATCTCAAAATTAATAACAACTTTAGATAATATGGGCCACCCCGCAAAATTAGAGAGCGGCATGGAACGTATTGCATTAATTGGTGAAGGCATGAATTACATCTCTAACACCAATGCAAAAACCGCAGATATACTATTTCTTGGAACATTACGCTCAAAAGGAATCCCCATTTCAATGTATACTCAGATGCAAGAATCTGTCATTCAATCCTGCTTTATTGAGAAAAAATATACCCACCAAGCAATCACCCACTTATACCGCGCATTTGAATTCCATAGAAACGGAAAATAGAACACATCAAAAGTAATCAAAACATATAATAACCAAAAAAAATCTTATCGTATCTTAGACGTCAGATAACAATCAACCTGCGGTTCACCCATCCGTTCATGATATAACGCCCACTCTTGCGCTTTTGAATATAATGGGTCACCACGTAATTCCGCAGAT
>CAXNDX010000087.1:0-3916 GCA_964201585.1 Candidatus Woesearchaeota archaeon
AATGTCACTGTGAGTACAAAAGTTGAATTACAGAATACGACGTGTGTTGCGGAATGGATTTGTTTGAGTGCGAAGACGAAGATTTATCGAGAAACGAATTGTAGTTTTACGTTGCGGCAGGATTGTAAGTTTGGCTGTAAGAATAATACGTGTGGAGTTGTGCCAGTCTGTACTTCGGGATGGAATTGTGATGGGAATTATTATCGTGGGTATCGGCAGGAGAATTGTGAGTTCGTGAAGAAAGAGAAGTGTGAGTTTGGGTGTAAAGATGCGGTGTGTTTGAATGAGAGTGTGAAAGAGAAAACTGTGGCAGCAGAAGTTGTGGCTGAGCAAAAAGTGGTTAGTTCTACGATATTAAATTTAGGTGAGATGATTGTGGTGAAAAATCATAATGTAACATTATATACCCTGGATGATGAGCAGGTGATGTTGAGTGTGGATGGGAAGAAAAGCAAATGGTTGAAGCAAGGAGATACTTTTACACGAGGGGATTTATCGATAGTTGTTGAGGAAATACTTTTTCAGTCATATAATAATGGGAAGAAGATGATTAGTTATAGTGTGAAATAGGTTTTTTTATGGCTGATACATTATTTTCGTTAGCAGAGCAGATTCGACGTTGTACTTCTTGTCCGTTGTATAAAAATAGAATGTTGGCGGTGCCAGGGGAGGGGAAAGTTGGTTCGCGGCTGATGTTGATTGGGGAGGCGCCGGGAGCGGAGGAGGATAGAGTGGGGTTGCCGTTTGTGGGGCGGTCGGGGAAGTTTCTTGATGTGATGTTATCTGGGATTGGATTGAATCGGAATGATGTGTTTGTGACGGGGGCGTGTAAGTGTCGGCCGCCAGAGAATCGCACGTCGATGTCTAAAGAGTTGGTGACGTGCCGGGAGTTGTGGCTGAAGAAACAGATTTTGTTGGTTGATGCTTCGGTTGTTGTGCTGTTAGGTAGTTCGGCGTTATGGTCGGTATTGGGTGTGAAAGAGGTTAAGAAATGGCATGGGAAGTTAGTTGTGCGAGATGGTCGAAAATATTTTGTGACGTATCATCCGTCTGCGGGGATGAGGTTTCCGGCTGTGCGCAAATTGATGGAGAAAGATTTTGAGAATTTTGGGAAGATGTTAAACGCAATTAATAAATAGATCACTTTAAATAGCTCTTACTATTAATATTTTTCATGAACGAATTAGTAGTTGATATTATCATCTTTGCGTATGCATGTACTGCGGTTATTGCAACAGTTGGGTATATCCCTACTATCAAAGATTTATGGTTACATAAAAAAAAGAGTGCGAATATCACTTCGTATGTTATCTGGACAGTGTCTTCAGCTATTTCTTTTTTGTATGCGTTTTTTATTCTTCCTGATTTATTATTTCAAATCGTTTCGGGATTGGGGTTTTTCTCGTGTGCGGTTATTTTGGTGTTGAGTTTGGTTTTGAAGTATAGAAAAATTTTAATAAAATAAGTTTTATTTTGGTTTAGATGATATATTATTCAACGAATACAGGATATAGTTCTGGTTTGGGTACGTATAATAGTGGCGAGCAGAAGAGTGTATATTCTCACAAACCGAAGATGGTCTGCTGCGGGTCGCATTTGAGAGGGATGAGATGTGTGGGTTGTCCTTTTAATTGACTTATTTTGTTGGTGTGAATATTCTTTCTTTTTCAAATTCTTGTTTGCTATTGAGGTAGAGAATCAAGTATTCGCCTGCGCCTATAAGATATACTTTGTTGCTGGGTGTTTTGCTGCGAAGGTTGATTCTGCCAATTTTGTCGATATGAAGCGGTTCGAAGGGGTGTTGAATTTGGGTAAGTGTTTGTTCAAGGTTGAATTTTGCGGTAAGAGGGGAGGATAGTTTTTGGTAGATTTGCAGGATATGGTCTTGATGGTATAAATATCCAAATGGTCTGTCTTTTTCTTTTTGAAAGTAGATTAGATTTTCAGGAAATGCGGGGCGTATTTCTGAAGGTAGAACTAGGCGGTGTTTATGGTCAAGAGATAATTCGTAGTGGTTGGTGAAGAGCATTCTGTAGAGTATATCTTACTTTTTTTTAATTTATTTGTAACACTTTCAGAAAACCACTTATTTTATGTTATGTATGGGGAGGATAGCGGAGGGTGGATTTGAACCACCGATCTATGGGTTATGAGCCCATCGGGCACTCCGAGCTACCCTACTCCGCTATTAAGACTAGTGAAATAGGGCTGTTTTAAAAAGGTTTGGTTTGAAAATGGGTTAAGAACAAGATTTATATAGGATGGCTGATTTTGTGTTGATATGAAAAGAGTGGATCCATTTGCGACAACTATAGAGCAGCCGGTGAAAAAAACTAGGCCGTTATGGATGACAATTGGTATTTTATTTATAGTATTCTTTGTGGTAATTCCTTTATTGTCTACGTTTTTGTTTGATGAGAAGAGTGTAGGTAATGTTGCGATTATTCCGATTCATGGAGTAATTACAGGAGATGGGGAGGCGTCGTATATGTATGGGAGTACGGTTTCTTCATTACAAATTATAGATTATATTCGTGAGGCGGATAAAAATAAGAATGTGAAAGTGATTTTACTTGAAATAAATTCTCCGGGAGGAAGTCCGGTTGCGTCAGATGAGATTGCGACGGCGGTTAAGAAGGCTCAAAAACCAGTTATTGCGTTGATTCGAGAAACGGGGGCGTCAGGGGGGTATTGGGTGGCGTCGGCTGCGGATTATATTATTGCGCATAAGATGTCTTTAACAGGAAGTATTGGAGTTGTGGCGTCGCATTTGGAGTTTAGCGGACTTATGGAAAAGTATGGGGTTGGGTATGAACGCTTAATTGCCGGTGATGTAAAAGATATGGGGACGCCGTTTAAGAAGATGAGTGAATATGAAATTGCGATTATGCAGAAGAAGTTAGATATATTACATGATTATTTTATTGATGAAGTTGCGGCGAATAGAAAGTTGGCGCGCGAGAAAGTGAAGAAATTGGCAACAGGGGAAATATATTTAGGTGTGGAAGCCAAGCAGTTAGGGTTAGTTGATGAATTGGGGGATTATGCACTGTCTGAGGAATATATGAAAAAAACGTATGCGTTAGAGAAAGTTGAATACATGCGTTATGAACCTGAAAAAGGTTTACTTGATGTGTTACTTGGTGTTATGAATGATTTTTCGTTTAACGTTGGTAGAGGGTTTGGGGCGAGTGTTATATCACAAGAACAGAGTACGATTATGTTGAAATAATAATATTTTAGGAGTTATAATAATGGGGTTTTAAGGCGGTTATGATACAACGTCGTTTACTTTTTGGTAGTTTTTTGTGTTTTCTTTTAATTATAATTTCTGTAGTTGCTGATGAAGAAGTACGAGTAGATCAGAAAGTAGATGATATGTTAGAACAGCAGCAGAATGTTTCTGTTATTGTGGTGTTGAAGTCGCAGGGGGATATTTTACAGACAAGAGGTTTAGGTGTTGAGGGTATTGAGGAATTACGTAAAGAAAATATACGTGATGTGAATGAGCAAGTGTTAGAGAGTTTAGATGTGAAGAATGATGAAGAGGATAAAGAAAGAGTGGATAGAGGAAGTGTTGGTGTGACTGAGGGAGGGAGTGTTGTTAATGAGTCGTATGATATTTTGTTACGTCATGAGTATTCTCTGGTTGCAGGATTTAGCGGCGATGTGACGAAAGAGGGGTTAGAAAAATTGAGAGTGAATGATTTAGTTGAAGCGGTGTATTTTGATGAGATACGGCATATTTTTTTAACTGATTCGGTGCCGCAGATCAATGCAAATGATGTGTGGAATTTTTCGGTTGGTGGGTATAATATCACTGGTGTTTCGGAAACGGTGTGTGTGATTGATACGGGAATTAATTATAGTCATGCGGGGTTAGGTGGGGGGCTTGGAATTCGGGTTATCGATGGGT
>CAXNDX010000088.1:0-3895 GCA_964201585.1 Candidatus Woesearchaeota archaeon
AAAAAACCAATACCATTATCTGCTGTTCATTTGATTTCTCTTGTTCTCTCCTAATCCCTCCTCAATCCTACGCCCTGCTTACTGGCCAAAAGACAACAATCTACACGTCTCCGCTTTATAATCTCACTCCTCTAAATATCACCAAACTCTGCGTCGACGCCAATTCCATTGGTACAGGTCTCGGCAACACTGGAGACAATCTCACCCTCCACAATTCCACTTCCTCAACATCTATGAATTACACCAACTTAATGGGCGGCAACAACAATTACACTCTTGAACGCCACGATGACAATTCTCTGAGCGAAAGTCTTATTCCTTTCGGCACCCTTGGTAAATCAAATAGTATCATCAATCCTCAACTCCAATACAAAAATCTCATCATCAGCGAAATCCTTGCCAATCCTCTCGGTGAAGACAATAATCCTAAACCATTAGGCGAATGGATTGAACTATATAACCAAGGTCCGCTCCCACTTGATCTTCAAGGACTCTTTTTCAAAAACAACGCTCAACAAACTCTTATAATCTCTTCAACTAAACTTCACAACAACGAAGATACAATTATTTGCCCCAGCTGTTACAAAGTAATCTATCGCGACACCTTTCCTTCTTTTATTTTAGACGACAATTACGATCAAATCTCGCTCTACAAAGACAAAACTCTTCTCTCCTCATTTAGTTATAGCAACGCGCTGGAAAACATCTCATTTAGCCAAAACATAGAAAACTGGGAATATACTCTTCCCACCCCAAACAAACCAAACATCTTCACTAATTTATGCGATCTCAGCCTCGAAATCATTCTCAACCAAGGCTCATTTACCGGCGAAGGCGAACAAAATTTTACTGTCATCGCAAAAACTCTCGGCAATATTCCTCAGAAAATATCTGTACATGGCGTTATTCGTAACGCCGCAGAAGACATCTTGCGCGAATACGCCCCTTGGAATAATAATCTCTTAAAGACCAACTTCACCAAAACGTATACACCTATTCTCTATCCCGGCATCCACTCCATTGAATTCTTCACCGTCAACCAAAGTTGTATTGACATTAACCAAAATAACAACAATAACACCAAATTTCTTGGAGTTGAAAGTATGGAATTCTTTGATCCCTACTCCACGTTATACATTGACAACATCAAATCCTATCAACCAAATAAAACGCGCTGGGGCGATCATATCGATGTGAGCTTCTTTATCTACAAAGGTGAAGAAACCAAAAACAGCGGTAAAATTTGGGCACAAAAAGACGGCAAAACCATCAGCGAACCTACTTCTTTTATACTCCCTGTCAACCACCAAGTCTATCTCCTGACACTCCCGCTTTTTATCAAACCTAATTGTGATTACAAGCTTGCCGATGGCGAAATCACCATTTTTCTCGAAGCCGTCAACCTCTCCAACAACCGCACCCTCTTCATCGAAAACATCAGCGAACAATCCTGCCAGACCATTGAAAAAATAGTCGAAAAAGAGATCAAAGTCCCAACCACCAAAAAATCAACTTCTTCTTCAAAATCCACCACAAAAAAAACATCTTCCTCAATCAAGAAAAATACCACTACTCTTAAAACCACAAAAGCAACAACTCCTAAATCCCCCAAAAACAGCACCAAATCCGTAGCGACCAAACAAGAGCAAAGCACTTTCTTCTACACCACTCCTCTTCCAACTTCTCTATCTACACTTCCCACCTCAATCAAACTTCCTACGACTTCTGGTATAACTGTCTATGAATCTAACAGCGCCAAAACAACTCATCTTATTCCTTACCTCTTGCTAATTTCTTTCATAGCTCTATTCATCATCACACTTAAAAGAACATAACTCTCATTCTATCCTACTCCTGTCCTAACTCCTAACTTCACACATTTTCCAAAGAAAGACTTAAAAAGCCCCTTCTTCTCATAACTTATATGACGACAATAAAATTTCGCGCTTTAATTGAAGTAATTGGCAAACCCCAAGAACATGTTGAACAAGCCATGAAACAATACATCAACAATCTCAAAACCGATGAACGCTTTAAAGTACTCCATGAAGAATTCGCCCAACTCAAAAAACAAGACCAGCAAGACCTTTGGGCCACATTCACCGAACTAGAGATCAAAACCGAAAAAATTGAATTCCTTATCGATTTTTGTTTCGACTTCATGCCTTCTCTAATCGAAATTCTCGAACCAGAAGAACTCCAAATCAATGAAAAACAACTCTCCTTCTTCCTTAATGATCTACAAGCTAAACTACATCAAGTTGACATGGTGGCAAAACAAGTCAAACTCGAAAATGACGCTCTTAAAAAAAACATTGGCGGCTTATTACACAATTACATCAAAGTTCTCCTCGGCAAAGCCGACAGCTTATCCTCTCAGCAGCTCAGCAAATTAACCGGCGTTGAACAAGATCAATTGGAAGATTTCATGGACAAATTGATTGACAAAGGCGTCATCGACCTCAAAAACGGCCAATATTATCTCAAACCAACCAAAGAATAAGAACATTCATTTTTCAACAAAAAATAAAAACACAAACAACTAAAATAGCAAAAATAATACATCATAACTCCACATGAACGACAACGAAAAACGTATTGAAGCCATTTTATTTGCTGTAGGCAAAGAAATCACTGTTGATCGTATCGCCAGTCTCTGTTCTCTCGAATCATCACACGTTGAAGAAACCCTCACCAATTTACAACAAGAATACGCCCAGCGTGATCATTCATTACATCTCATCAAAAAAGAAAACGGCTGGAAACTAACCGTCAGAGATCAATTTGTCCCTTTAGTCAGCACTTTAGTCTCCTCAACCGAAGTCGAACGCCCATTGATGGAAACACTTGCCATCATCGCCTGGAAATACCCCATCTTGCAAGCAGACGTCATCAAACTCCGCGGCCCCGTTGCCTATGAACACATGCGTGAGCTTGAAACCCGCGGCTACGTTGAAAAAGAACGCTTCGGCAGATCCTATAAAATAAAACTCACCAAAAAATTCTTCGAATACTTCGATTTACCAAGTGACGAAGCCAAGCAAGCATTCTTAAAACACGTCCCTCCCGAACTCCTGCAAGAAGCAGAAAACATTTCCAAAGAAACCGATGAAGTCGAACGCTTAATTGATTTAGAACAAAAAGAAATCGTTGGCAAAGAAGAGATTAAAAATGCCGTAGATCATATAAGAAAAGATGAGTGATTATTTCACACAAGAAATCAACAGTGATAAAAAAATAGCAAGTTTCTCGTCAGTATCACTGGGGGGGTGGGATTGCAATCTTGAAAGTTATGTGTGTGCACAACCATTAAACAGTAAAATGGGCGAAAAGAAAAAAGAATGCCCCGAAGGATATAACTTAAAAGAAGCAAAATTTGGAAGTATTTGTGTTAAACCATAATTCTTTATTTTTTTCTTATTTTTCCCATTTTTCTTGTCTACAAACCATCTTAAAAATCCTCTTTTTTTCCACCATAACCTTTATAAACTAACTTCTCCCTAAAATAACTATAATTTACCGCCGATAAAACTAAACTAAACCTACCTTCAAAACACCCCCAAAAATGCCTCCACCCAAAGCCCCTCCACCGCAGGACAACACCAAAATCATCCCTCGCGTTATCGAAGATGAGATGAGAACCGCGTACGTCACTTACGCCATGTCTGTTATTGTCGGCAGAGCTCGTCCCGACGTTCGTGACGGACTTAAACCAGTTCATAGAAGAATTCTCTATGCCATGCACGATCTGGGCATGACGCACAATAAACCATTCAAAAAATGTGCCCGTATCGTCGGAGAAGTGCTTGGGAAATATCACCCTCACGGCGACATTGCCGTCTACGACTCATTAGTCAGAATGGCCCAAGACTTCTCGTTACGTTACCCTTTAATC
>CAXNDX010000089.1:0-3882 GCA_964201585.1 Candidatus Woesearchaeota archaeon
CTAGTGCGGATAAATTAATGAAAGAAATACCCCAATTAGTAATTAAGCGAGATGGGCGAACGGTTTCGTTTAGTATAGATAAGATCACTGATGCAATATTTAATGCGGCGCAGGCAGTGGGTGGAAAAGATCGTTCATTAGCAGAAGAATTGGCACAAGAAGTGTTGGTGATGCTACAGGAAGAATTTAAAAGTAAAACGCCAACGGTTGAGCATGTGCAGGATTGTGTGGAAAAAGTATTAATTGAAGAGGGGCATGCCAAGACCGCAAAGGCGTTTATTCTGTTTAGATATAAGAAAGGTGAGGATAGACAAAGGAGAGCGTTAATTTTAGGACGAAAAAATATATCTGATAATTTGGAATTTTCTAATGAGGCGTTGAAAATTTTAGAACGACGGTATTTATTAAAAGATGAGTTAGGTCAATTGATTGAAACACCAAAAGCAATGGTAGAACGAGTGGCAAGGAGTATTGCAAAAGCAGATAGATTATATGGAGCAAATGAAGAGAACGTTTTAAAGATGGAAGAAGAGTTTTATGAGATGTTGTCTTCGTTACGTTTTCTGCCAAATTCACCGACGCTTATGAATGCGGGAACAAAGACGCAACAGTTAAGTTCGTGTTTTGTATTACCTGTTGAAGATACGATGGAAGGTATTTTTGGAACATTAAAAGGGGCCGCAATTATTCATCAGCGAGGGTCGGGGACGGGGTTTTCGTTTTCTCGTCTACGACCAAAAAATGATCCTGTTGGTCAAAATATGGGAGTAGCTGCAGGACCTGTTGCGTTTATGCAGGTATTTGATACAGCATTGGAAAATATTAAGCAAGGAGGAGTGCGACCGGGAGCAAATATGGCGGTGCTGCGTGTAGATCATCCAGATATTATTCGTTTTGTGGAGTCGAAACGAGATAAACGGTCGTTAAAAAATTTTAATATTTCAGTTGCGGTAACAGATCGATTTATGAAAGCAGTGGAAGAAGATAGGGAATATTATTTAGTGAATCCGCGTTCAGATAAATATGTGGGTAAATTACGAGCACGAGATGTATTTGCGATGATTACGCAGAATGCGTGGAAAACAGGGGATCCAGGATTGATATTTATTGATGAAATTAATCGAAGGCATCCAGCAAAACATTTAGGAGAAATTGAGACGACTAATCAATGCGGGGAAGCGCCGCTGTTGTCTTATGAAGGGTGTGTTTTGGGATCACTGAATTTGAATAAGTTTGTGAATGCGACGGGCAAAGATATGGAGTGGGAATTGTTGAAAAAAACGATTCATACGGCGGTTCATTTTTTGGATAATGTGATTGACATGAATAGTTATCCGAGTATAGAGGTGGAGGAGAATACTAAGAAGACGCGAAAGTTTGGGTTAGGGATTATGGGGTTTGCGGATTTGCTGACGCGGTTGAAAATAAAGTATGATTCTGAAGAGGGATTAGAGTTTGCGGATACGTTGATGTCGTTTATTAAACAGGAAGCATATGCAAAATCAATGGAATTGGCAGAAAAGAGGGGGGTATGTCCGGCGTGGGAAGGATCAGATCATGAGAAAGCGGGAAGAAAAATGAGAAATATAAATTGTTTATCCATTGCGCCTACGGGAACAATTAGTATTTTAGCTGATGCATCAAGTGGATGTGAGCCATTGTTTGGAATATCGTATGCGAAAACAGTATTGGGAAATAATGAGATTGTGTATTTGAATAAAGTGTTTGAGAATGTGGCAAAAGAAAGGGGTTTTTATTCACCAGAATTAATCCATAAGATTGCACGAAGCGGAGGGGTGCAGGAGTGTAAGGATGTGCCAAAAGATGTACGAGATCTTTTTGTGACCTCGCAGGATATTGAGCCAGAGTGGCATATCAAGATGCAGGCGACTTTACAAAAGTATGTGGATAATTCTATTTCAAAGACAATTAATTTTCCGCGAACGGCGGCAATACGAGATGTGGAGCAAGCATATTTATTAGCGTGGAAATCAAAATGTAAAGGAATTACGATTTATAGGGATGGGAGTTATGAAGATCAGGTAATCACGATTGGAGAAGGATAGGTTGAGGTGGAGATAGAGTTAAGATTAGCTTATGTAATGAGGATTTTTGATTCATGAAAATTTACACGAAAAAAGGTGATGGAGGAAGTACGACGTTTTATACAGGGGAAAGTGTACGTAAAAATGATTCACGTATTGAAGCGGTGGGAACGGTTGATGAATTGAATTCTCTGATTGGTTTAGTGATGGCACAGATGGGTGTTGAAGAGAATAGTGAGAATGTAATATATACCGAGATTAAGTCAACGCTTGAGAGAGTGCAGCATGATTTATTTACAGTAGGCGCTGAATTAACTATGTTGAGTGCGCGGCAGATGCCTGAATCATTTAAAATGCCAACGATAACGCTGCAGCATATTACCGATATGGAACACATGATTGATCTGGTTACGGGAAAATTAGTGGAACAAAAAAGTTTTTTATTGCCGGGGGGAACGACGTTGAGTGCCTGGCTGCATTTTTCGCGGACGGTGACGAGAAGAGCAGAGAGAGATGTAGTTGGTTTGATGGAGCAGATTGAAGTGAATCCGGAAGTGTTGAGATATTTGAATCGATTATCTGATTTGTTGTATGTGTTGGCAAGATATGCGAATAAAGAGGTTGTTTCAGAGCAGCAGCCGATGTATAAATATTTTAAATGAGGAAAATGATAAGATATTTTTTTCTTTTCTAGGCTAGTAAACAATAATATTTATATACCTCTTTGGTACAATTGGTTTTGGAGAGGTGAATGATGAAAAAGTTACAAAGCTTAAAAACAGATATTGATACTTCTATACAGTTTGTGGCGGCAGAATATAAGTATGCGAAAGATTTACAAGTGCAGCTGGAACATATTCAGAATGAAGAGGCAGATAAAGGGTTACAAGATGCACGCAAAGGATTTAAGATTTTACGATGGATTGCGCGAGCGGAGAGGAAAGCGTATCGTTTAGAAGAATCGATTGGGAAAATATTAAATTCTCTTAGTTCAGAGTTGCCAGAGAAATTAGGGTCTAATGCAGAAGAGTTATTAAAAAAATTTAAGATTGCGGAGAGAAAAATTTTGTTAGCATCATCGAGTTTTACGGGAGATTTGCAACAACAATTTAAAGATATCAAAACAGATGAAGAGTTGCTGCAAAAATTGAAAGGGAAAAACACAGAAAAGCTGAGAAGTCATTTAGGAGCGTTGTGTACAAAGACCAGTGCAGCAATTTTAGAGTTAATCCAATGGGTTGCGGCGATGGAAGAGATTTTGCGTGAGATTAAAGGATTTGAACAGCAGTTAGAAAAAGTGATGTAATTTTTTTTCTTATTTTTATACAATAAATATTTAATATAAACTATATTTTAAGATTATTATGACACCTGGAAATGTTTTTGTATTCACACCGTTTTATTGCAGTCCACATATAGTTAGTGAGCAGCGACGAAGGTTGTTAGCCGATTTAGAGGGTTTTTTACAACGAGTGGAGAAAGGTGTTGTGCGAAGGGATTTTAATGAATTATTGTTAGTTGATGATGGCAATGATAGGGAGGTGCAGGATTTTCTTTTGCGAATGCAGGAAGGGTATAGTTGGTTGCTGATTAAAAGAAACGAGAATAATATTGGGTTAGATAAGACGTTGTTTGAAACGTATCGTTCTTTTGTAGATAATAGTGGAAATGAAGGAGATATTGTTATACGTTTAGATTCGGATGGGGAGCATGATCCATTGAAGATTGGGGAGATGATTGAGAAGATAAGACGAACAGGAGACAAATCAGAGGGAGTGTTATGTCAGATAGAATATGCTAAAGAACATCTGCAACCGTTTGATGTGATGTTTAATCG
>CAXNDX010000090.1:0-3816 GCA_964201585.1 Candidatus Woesearchaeota archaeon
TTTGCCCGCGCCGAACTAAAATATGATTCCAACTCTTTATATGCCGTTTCCACATCTTTATCAACCGATGGATGCACAACTTCTAACGCTTTCATAAAATGTTCCATTTTAACTTCTTTCACTTTAATATCCTCGCGTAACGCAATCATCGCCGCCTCTCGACACACCCCTTCAATATCCGCACCAACATACCCTTCCGTCAAATTAGCTAACTTACCAGCATCAATTCCTTTTGCTACCGGCATCTCTTTCAAATAAATCTCAAAAATATTCTTTCGTGCACCCTCATCTGGAATTGGAATATAAATAATTCGATCAAATCGTCCTTGACGTAATAACGCAGGATCAACAATATCTGGTCTATTCGTCGCCGCAATAACTACCACGTCATTTAACGCTTCCAATCCATCCATTTCAGTGAGCATCTGATTGACCATCTTATCATTCACTTTACCACCACTATCATTTCCCGCTCCTCGTCGTGGTACTAACGCATCAATCTCATCAAAAAATAATATTGTGGGCGATGTTTGTCGTGCTTTACGAAATACCTCTCGCATAGCTTTCTCACTATCCCCAACCCATTTTGAAAGTAATGACGGCCCATTAATCAAAATAAAATTTGCTTCACTTTCCTTCGCCACCGCTTTAGCTAATAAAGTCTTCCCCGTTCCCGGTGGACCATATAATAAAATTCCTCGTGGTGGTCGAATCCCCATCCGCTTAAACACTTCCGGTTTATTGAGTGGCCACTCAACTGCTTCTTTCAACTTCTCTTTCGTCTCCTCAAGTCCACCAACATCAGACCAATTTACATCAGGAGTCTCAACCAGAACTTCTCGCATCGCCGATGGCCTAACCACTTTCAATGCCTCAATAAAATCCTTCTGTGCAATCACTAATTTTTCTAAAATCTCCTGTGGAATCGGATCCTCATCATTTACTCCCTCCAATTTCAGCTCTGGTAAAATATGTCGTAACACAATCATCGCTGCTTCTTTGGCCAACATATTCAAATCCGCACCCACAAACCCATGTGTAATTTTCGCAATATCTTTTAACGCTACATTTTTAGCAAGCGGCATATTCCTCGTATGAATCTTCAAAATATCCAATCGTCCTTCCTTATCCGGCACTCCAATCTCAATCTCACGATCAAACCTTCCCGGTCGTCGCAATGCAATATCAAGTGAATTAGGCATATTTGTCGCCGCAAGTACAATAACTTTCCCTCTACTTTTCAACCCATCCATCAATCCAAGCAGCTGCGCAACTACCCGCTTCTCCACATCACCTCGTGTCTCCTCACGCTTCGTTGCAATCGCATCAATCTCATCAAAGAAAATAATTGACGGCGCATTCTGCTCCGCCTCCTCAAACTTCTTCCGTAAATTTGCCTCCGACTCCCCATAAAATTTCGAAATAACTTCCGGCCCATTAATAACAATAAAATGTGAATTCGTCTCGCTAGCCACCGCTTTTGCTAAGAGAGTCTTCCCCGTTCCCGGTGGCCCATGCAACAACACTCCTTTCGGCGCTTCGATACCTAATTTCTCAAAAATCTCCGGATGCTTCAACGGCAATTCTACCATCTCCCGCACTTTCTTAATCTCCTCTTTTAATCCGCCAATATCTTCATAATTCACACCTAAATTTAATCCCTCTTCTTCTTTCAACTCAACCGCCTGCGGATTAAACTCCACTTCTGTTTCATTTGCAATAATCACAATTTCCTTTCGCGGATTCGTATCAACAACCACAAATTTCAAATCACCAAACCCAAATCCCGCAAACTGCGACTCCATCATCGAAAAAATATCATTCACATCCTCACTTCCATGATAATGTGTTCGTCTCCGTCCTCGTCCAAGTGAAACAATATCTCCTTTCGCAACCACTTTCCCTAACAACCCCTGCTTAAATAACTGTGGCGCCGCTTTAATCATCACACCTTTTGTTGCCGGCGCAATAATCACTTTTTTAGCAACTTTAATATCCGCTTTTCGCACCGTCACAATTTCTCCAATAGAAGTTCTCGCATTTCGTCGAATATTTCCATCCATGCGAATAATATTAAGCCCAATATCCCCTGGATACGCCCGATCCACAATCGCTGCCGTCACTCTCTCCCCTTTTATCTCAACCGCATCACCTGGCGCAACCCCAATCTGCTTCATGAAACTAGAATCCACTTTCACAATACCACGATTAACATCATCTTGTACCGCTTCCATTACTTTAAGCTTAATTTCTAATGGCGTAACTGTCTCCATACAATTCCCCACAGAACATTCATTTATAAATCTTATGGTATTTTAACCTCGATAAACAACAATATGAACTAAACTAGATAGAAGTAAAATCAAGAAAATTAACGACGAATAACCCGTGCCTTATCCGAACCATAACTATGAACTAACGCCTCTTGTATCTGCTTCACCACCCCAGAATTCTGCACCATCAAATCCTGCATTTTCTGCTCCGGCACAATATCTAATAACTGTCCTTTCTCAAACAATAACGTATCAAATTGCAACACTTTTTGAATCATCCCAACCGTTACATCTCGTCTCCACTCCGCTCGACTATGATTCAACGCCACAATTAATTCATGCAGCTTCTCAAGCGAATGAATCACACTACTAAATATTAATTCCGTATTCACTGAATCCACAACTTTTGTAAATATTGCTCCTTCTTCCGGCTTCTCCACAATCTGCTCAATTTCCTGCAGCGTATCAACTAAAGGTACAATATAGATATACACATCATGCACTTCTCGTTTCGTAATTGTTCTCTCTTCAATTCTCGGTAAAAGTCTACTAATATTCTGACGAAATAATAATAACGATGATCGCAATCGATTAATTTTTTCATAAAATGAAATCTCATACACCTCAGATAAAATAATATCTTGCTTAATCGACACCAACTTCGATGTCACAACCGCAAGCAACAGCAACCCTAAAATCACCTGAAAGATCGCCACAATTTTAAAATTCCCAACTGGCGTAATATCGCCAAACCCCGTCGTTGTCGCCGTGATAAAACTAAAATAAATATGATCCATAAACTTCTCAACAGGCTTTTGAAATATCGAAGAATATAAATAAGAGGTATTATCTGCAAAAAAATAATAGATAAACCCAAAACACATAACCGCCGTAACCCATAATAAAAAAATATCAACAAACGTAAACTTATCAAAATAATAATTCCACTTATTTCTCTTTAATTTCAGGTACCAATCATTTAAAGGTACAACTTTTTGAAACATCTTTCCTCTATCCCTCTTTTAGTCTATCTATTTGTTTCTATCTTCTTTTTTTTTATTTAGCTAAACCCTACAGTTTATAAACATCAACACACTTATATAGTTTATGGTGCGTAAAAAAGAGGACTTCAAAACCAAACACGACAACTACATTCTCCCAGATTATCAAAAAAACAACGTAATCAACCTCATGAGTTCCCTCTGTCACGCTCTCAACATTCCCACCCCACATCCAATTCTCACCTCCCTCCCACCCGAAAACATTAAAAAATATAATAACATTATTTTCTGCATCATTGATGGCCTAGGTTACGACAACATTCTAAAACAAGAAAAATCAAACATCCTCAAATCTCACCTCCATTCCCCGCTCACAACCATCTTTCCCTCAACAACTGCCGCCGCCATCACAACCTATCTCACCGGCCTCACCCCTCAAGAACATGGCAATCTATCTTGGTTCATGTATCTCCAAGAAAAACAAGACGTCATCGCTCTTCTCCCAAGCAAAAATCGCCAGCATAAAAAGATACATTATACTC
>CAXNDX010000091.1:0-3807 GCA_964201585.1 Candidatus Woesearchaeota archaeon
AGGTGGGTCGGACAAGAGTGGGTTTCCTATGCGCAAGGGTATTCAACAGCCACGAAAGAGAGTACTTATTGGAAAGAGTGTTGGATTTTGTGGAACTGATCGAAATGGGAAGAAACAACCTGGTCTTGTGAAGCGACGAACGGTATGTGGTGAAATGGTTACAAAGATTATTCATCAGATAAATCTGAAAGTGACCAAGAATGGTACAACGCCGTTTACGTTTCCTGAGAAAAAGAAGAAGGATTAAGAATAATCTGAATCGGTAGTTTTTTATAGTTGTTTTATTTTCTTTTTTGTTATGGATGTGGCAGAGTTAAAAGATCAGTTGGTGGATGGGTTGAATCAGATTGGTGATTCTGTTTCTGGGTTTTTTAGTTTCGTGTCAAATAAGCTTGCTCATTTTTCAGAGTTGTCGGTTGGGGAGCAGATTGCGTATGGGTGTGTGTTATTAGGTATTGTACTTGTGATTACGTCAGTTATTTTGTTTGTGGTGATGTGAACTTTTGTTGATTGAATGTTTTAATCGTGGTGCCCCATTCGTTCCACTCTGGGTCACAATCTTACTTTAAAATCTTCTTCTCCCCGCAATTTACGTTTTTGCGTCCGTGGTGCCCCATTCGCTTTGCTTAGGGTCACTATATTACTTTAAATGTTATTTTAGAATCTTTTTTTCGCCCGAGTACAAGCCCATCTTTACCATTTGGGTGTATTGTTCTTGGGTGAGGGTGAGGAAGGTGATTTCGAAGCCTTTGTCTTTGATGGTTTTACATGCCAAATCGATTTTGTCTTTGGTTGCAATATCGATGCCTTCGCCAATCAAGAGAAGGTTGGCTTTGTCCTTTTTACGGGTGCCATGCAGGATGATATTGTGGATGTTGGTGAGGTCTTGGGTTAAGGTTAAGAATTCTTTAATGCCATCAATTTCTTCATTGAAGAGGTCTTTGAGGAATTCGACTTTTTCGTTCTGGAGGGGGGAGTAGACTTTAGAAGTTTTCCATTCGCGTTTTTGTAAGATGTCTAGGGTTACGAGTTCTTGGAGGATGCGAAAAGCGGATGCAATGGGAACGTTACTTTTTTGGGCGATCTCTTTTAGGTAGAGTTCGTCTGGCGAATTGAGAAGTATTCTTAGGATGGCGGCTTTCTTTTCATCCATTAAGGATGCGATAACGGCTTTTTTAGTAATTTTGGAAACACCTCTTTTTTGTTGATAGGGGTAGTATTTTTTAGTTATTTATCAATATTTCGTTTTTGGAACTCAATTTATAATTTGAAATCTGTTTCCAAAAATGAAATCACTTTCCAAATCTGGAATTTCGCTTTATTTTTTGGAAGGGAAAGGGATATCTTTGTTTAGAGAAGTTTGAATAATAATCAAAAAATCGAATTGTTCAAAGTTTTCTTTAGTCTTAATTTCTTTTTGTTTTGTTAGTTTTGGGTCTTTGGCTGTTTTTTGTTCTTTTTTTGATTTTTTTTGAATCATTTTGTGCAGAAATTAGCAAAATATATATACTTGAAAATAATTCTTTTTGTTACTATGGGTGATATTTTAGAGCTGATACAGTCGAGGAGGACAGTAAAATCGTTTGAGCCTAAATTTGTGTCTTGGGAGCTTATTTCTAAAGTTTTAGATGCGGGAAGGCATGCACCAAGTTGTGGGAATATTCAGAATTGGAAGTTTATTGTGATTTTAAGCCCGGATATTAAGCAGCAAATTGCTGAAGCGGCGTATGATCAGTATGAGATTGCGATGGCAGGAGCACTTATTGTTGTCGTTGCTGAACTAGATAAAGGGGAGCGATATTATGGGGTGCGAGGAGAGCGGTTATATTCGATTCAAAATTGTGCGGCGGCGGCACAAAATATGCTGCTTGAAGCGCATTCGTTAGGGTTAGGGTCCTGCTGGATTGGAGCATTCGATGAGGATAAGTTGTCGTCGATAATTGCAGTGCCGGAGAATGTGCGGCCGCAGATGATTGTTGCAATTGGGTATGCGAAAGAAGTGCCGGAGAAACCACCGAAATATCCTCTTGAAACGGTTGTTTATTTTCATCGCTGGAGAAGTAAATTTAGGGATGTTTCTAAGTATTGTCAGGATTATGCGGTGTTAATTGCGCGTAGAACTGATGCGATGAAGAATGTGGTTCGTGGTGCGGGGCAATTTGTCGTTGATAAAGCGCAGGAAGTTGCGGATGCTGCAAAACAGAAGTTCCATGAGAAAAAAGAGTAATTTTTGTTGCTTTTTTACAACTATTTTTATTATTTTAAATTTTTTAGATTTTTTTATTTCTGTTGGAATTTTTTTGTAGGTTTTATTTTTTTGTAAATGGATATTTTGTGAGAAAATTGATCTCTTTTTAGAAATTTTTGTGAGGGATTTTTTTTGTTTTCGAAAAATAGGTGTTTATTTTTGTGTGTTTCTACGTCTATTAATTCAATAAACACTATATATTATATATTATAGAATAGAAATATTTATATATAAGAATACTATTAATTAAAATTGGTTTGGTGGTTATCGTCGTAAATTGGTTGGTTCTAAAGTTTGTACGATTTGGTTTTCGCACAATTTAATTTGGTTACTTGATTGGTTTTGGTTTTTGGTTCTAGAAGAATAAATGTTCCGCTAGTATATATTTATTTCCTTTTTGGGATATACATATTAGAAAACAATAATTGTTGAGGGACATACTGGCGTTCAATTAAAATTGGTTGAATGTTGGGGGGTTAGTCAATTGAGTCTTGAAGACTTCGTTGATTGACAAAGTAAAAACTGAGGTGGTGTAAACATGGAATTTATTATAGAGCGGGCGATGGATAGAGCATCGCAAAGTGGAATGGAATTTGAACCGGTGAGTCAAGCAAATATCAAGGTCATCGGTGTAGGTGGAGCAGGCAACAATATGGTTGGCTGGTTATACAAAAAAGGAATCAAAGGCGCAGAAATTATTGCGACAAACACTGATTACCAACATTTGAATATTACGGGAGCAGATCGTAAGTTCTTAATTGGTAAAGATTGTACGCGTGGGTTAGGTTGTGGAGGTTTCCCAAATAAAGGAGCGGAAGCAGCACAGGAATCGTTAATCAATATCAAAGATGCATTAAAAGGTGCAGACATGGTTTTCGTGTGTGCTGGTATGGGAGGGGGTACAGGAACAGGTGCCGCTCCGGTTGTTGCACAAGTAGCTAAGGATGCTGGTGCGATTGTGATTGGAACGGTTACAATGCCGTTTAATATTGAGCGAGCTCGATGTGACAAAGCTGAATTTGGGTTACAGCAGTTGAGACAGGTGTCTGACACAGTTATTGTAATTGATAACAACAGGCTAGTTCAAATTGCAGGTAACTTACCAATTCAACAAGCGTTTGCGGTTGCGAATGAATTGATTTCAACAATGATCAAAGGAATTGTTGAAACGATTGCGGTGCCTTCATTAGTTAACTTAGATTATGCGGACGTTAAGGCAATTATGAGTAATGGTGGAGTTGCAGCGATTGGTGTAGGAAGTTCCGATACCAACAATAGAGTTGAGGAAGCGGTCAAAGGAGCTTTGAGTAATCCTTTACTTGATATCAACTACGAAGGTGCAACTGGTGCATTGATTCATGTTACGGGCGGACCGGATATGACTTTGGATGAAGTTAGCCGAATTGGTGAACTTGTTACTGAGAGCCTTGATGATGACGCGAACGTTATCTGGGGAGCGAGAGTTGACGACAACATGAAAGGCAAACTTACAGTGATGACCATTATCACTGGTGTGAATTCACCATGGATTTTGGGAAAAATCGATCACAAGAAGTCGG
>CAXNDX010000092.1:0-3777 GCA_964201585.1 Candidatus Woesearchaeota archaeon
CCTTCTAAAAAACGATAATCATGCTCAGTTCGATACCCTTTCACATCTTTATCTGGAACAGAAATCTCATCAATTAATCCACCTGAATACCGTAACTCTTCTGCACTTACTGGTTTAAAATAAGAACTTCGCGCCATCCCCCGCTGTACTGACGCTTTGTTAAGAATAACACCGTCCTCCATGTTATATCCGTCATAACACATAACTGCAACCGTCATATTTTGGCCCGATGGATGTTCATCATAATCAACCACTTCATGTATTTTTGTTTTAACGATAGGAAACTGTGGATAATGTAATATATTCGCATCCATATCCATCCGTAAATGATAATTTGCCGCATAGAACCCTAACGCTTGCTTTTGATTCTTACTCCCAATAATTAAACGAGATGACTGATTAAAATTTCCAAACGGAACTAATGCCGTTGTCAAACCAAGAATAACACCAGGGCTAATTTCCAAATGTGTATGCTCTTTCGTTAACTCTTCTTCTTTATATGCAACTAATGCATTCTCTTCCTCACCTGCATCAAGATATTCAATAACCCCTTGCCGCAATAAATCTGCCCAGCTTAATTCATTATCCTGCAGCTGCTTCAACTGCTTTTCTGATAATAAAGCTTTCCCATCACGAACAATAATTAATGGCCGTCGTGCTCTTCCTTCATCTGCAAATAAATGAATTTCTTGTGCCTCTAAATCATAATGTACATTAACACCCTCAGGTAATGTACCTTTTCGACGTAAATCTTTAACATCTTCTACATAAGACTTAATATCTTCAACTGTACCGATAAACTTTGAATTTAAATAGACGTCTGCCATAATATTTTTCCTGAGTTATATTAAACTTCTCCTCAAGCCTCCTTCATCGAAAGTCCTTTCAATTTTTCTAACACTTCCAGCTCATCAGTTGCTTGTGAAAGTGAACAAAGCATTGCCAAATTTTTACGAAGACCAATATTCGTACCCTCTGGCGTCTCAATTGGACATAACCGTCCCAAATGTGTACAATGTAATGCACGTGCTTCAAAATTCTCTTGCGAACTCGACAACGGACTTACAACTCTCTGCAAATGCGATACCATCGCCAAATAATTTGACCGATCCATACGTTGTGAAACCCCTTGTCTTCCCCCAACCCATTCTCCTGTCGCCATCGAAGAATACAATCTTGACGTTAACAGTTTATCACGGATAATAACTCGAATCGAAGGTAATTTTCCTCGCTTAATAATTCTCTGAAAATTATATAAAATATCTCCCACTAATACTTTAAAATTCACTCGAAACAAATCAAGCAATAAGTCTCCACTCATTCGTATTCGCTTATTCATATAATGATCTTTATCATCTTCTGGGCGCACACCATTACTCACATCGATAAACTTCTTCAACATTTTTCCCAAAGTTTTCGCTTTCGTTTTTTCATCAGCAGATTCCATCCCAATATTAGGCAAAAGATACTTATCTAACAACTCTTTTGTTCGCTCCATACGAATTTCTTTTGCTTGCGCAATACCCACTCTCTTTGAAATATAATCAATCGCATCCTCTTGTGTTTTTATCTCAACAAACTCATACAAATTGAATAACACTTCTTCATACGTCTTATTAGTAGAAATTACCCGCATGATCTCCTCATCTTTCACGACACCTAACGCTTTAAGTACAACAATAACCGGCATCGCTTTCACTCGCGTAAAAGACATGTAATACAACCCATCCTTCTTACGCTCAAACTCATGCGGAATTTTATATGATCCTTTTGACGCAAAGAATCGCCCATTAAAAGTTCCTTCACCATCACTCTCAACCATAAACATATTTCCTGCTAAATCCTCTACATTAACAATAACTCTCTCTGTACCATTAATAATAAAATACCCGCCCGGATCCGTTGGATCTTCCCCATGCTTAATCAAATCCTCTCGTTTCATATTTTCTAAATGACAATGATGACTCTTTAACATAATCGGAAACTTCCCAATTTCAGTTACAAAATTTTCTCGCTGCACATCATTTACATATGTACTCACTTCTAAGAAAATTGGTGCATGATACGAAATCTTTCGCAAACGTGCTTCAATTGGAAATATTGGCCGCTTACTTCCATCTGCTTCCGTAATTTCCGGCTTGCCAATTGTAATTCTCCCGAATCGAATCTTAAATTTTTCAATATTATGTGGAATAATTGTCGGCTCTGCTTCTTTATTTTCTTCAATTACCATCTGCAAACCTTTTTCAAAAAGATGATTAAAAGACTGAATACTACTTTCCACAAACTTTTTTTCTTCAAAATATTTTTTAACTAGAATTGACTTATCCATCAATGACACCTCGATAATAAATTGCAATACCAGCCGTTCTGCTTGTACGCTCAATTTTAATCACATCACCAGACTTAACACTTAACTTCATAATAGCCGAATCTGTTTTAAGAATTTTTGGTAAATCACGAATAGAAAGTTTCTGTTCTTTAAACAACTTTTCTTTATCTGATTCACTTAACTTTGTATGCTTTGGAACCAGTTGATGATGGGTAATTGTAAATGACATGTTTGTGGCCACAACCTCGTATTTTAATTCTCCTTTTATTCTACGCTTACGTCGACACATCTCCTCAACGTATTCTATGCCCCTGCTCCTGCATAGTCAATTCCACCTCTAAATATAAATGAACGGGCCGGACGGGATTCGAACCCGCGACCACTTGATAGCTTCGGTCAATTATAATTGATATACTTGACACATACTTGACATAAAAGTCAAGTGCTCTACCAAGCTGAGCTACCGGCCCATACGCCTTGGCCGGGACTTTCACACCAACACAACCGTAATAACCATTGTAATTAGTATTCGAACCCGGGTCGGGGCCTTTCTTCAGCGACCTGTAGTAAGTATTACTCCACCCACCTCGACAGGGCCCCATGCTAGGCCGCTACACTACCAAGGCAAACCCCATGACATTCTACTACCTATCGACTATATTTTCATAAAAAAAATAGTGAGATAGAACAGTCAGCAGCCATAGTTAAACCTAAAAACAGAGGTTTACTTATAAAGCTTTCGTTTAAATCTTTAAAAAACATATAAGACATAGACTTAATTGATTTCCTCATTTAACTAAGAATAAAGTTAAAGAGAATAACATGAAAAGACAAAAATAACTAAATAAATAACAAAGAAGGGAATATCAGAACCGACATTCCCTTCCAATTAAGTCCCCCCTCCCAGACTTCCGTTACAGACGAATAGCTCAACAATGACCATACATTCGTCCCATCTCGAACCGGGGATATCTCGGTCTCAGCTGACTCTTAATCATCATAGTCAATAATTGACATATCATAAGTGTTTCTACAGCCGAGCGTTCTAGCCGCTAAACTAAGGGGGGATAGAAACAAAAACGTCACTTGCTTTATAAAACTTTTTATCATTAAGAAAGTAAAATATAATCCCAACAAAAAAATGACATACTAAACAAATTATCAAAAAAAATGATCATTTCTGTTGTTCTAAAAATATCGTTAACGCCGCCGCTCCCGACGGAACCATACTATGACCATGCTGCTCTAAAAATCCAGGAATTTCATTAACAGAATAAAAAGACAAGTTTCGATGTTCAAATTTTCCTGGTGCTTTTTCTCTCCATCGTCGTTCTAATTCTTCCTGCCCAACATAAATAGGGATCCCACAAACAACTTCCGGCTGACGTGAAGGCACTTGCCGTACAATACCATAAAATAAAAGTTCTCCCATCTGTGAAGAATCT
>CAXNDX010000093.1:0-3738 GCA_964201585.1 Candidatus Woesearchaeota archaeon
CACCGCGCATAACACCGCTGGCTTCAGCGAGGTTGCCATCTACGGTTGCCATTTTTATTCTACCGATGCCGATTGTGCGGGCGGTTTCAATGTCTTCTACAACTAATGTATTGCCAAAGACAAAAGAGAAGGCTTTTTCGTATTTTGGCTGGAAGCTGATAAGATTTAGGGCAAAGTCATGCACGCCGTTTTGTTTGAGGAGTTTTTTGTCTTCGGAACTTATGTCGATGGTTTTAATTTTGTTTAATGGGATGAATGAAGCGCTGCCAAGTTTGTTTGTTTTTAGAAAGCTGATACATTCGGCGGCAGTTTTGTCGTCTTCAACTACAATATTTTGCATTCTACTGCCGGCAGTTATTTCTAAAGCAAGAGCGTATTTTTTGTTGACTTGGCCAAGTTCGGCAACTGTCCCAAGAACACCTTTGAATTTCTTTTTATTTTCGAGAATGGAACGGATGGCTTCGTTAGTTGAGATACTGGCTTGAACGCTCATACTTTTGGCGTTTAATTTGGCGTGTTTTTCTTGGAATTCTGTGAGTTTTTTTCTTGCATTTGATAATTGTGAGGCGAAGCTACTGTCTGTATCAAGAAGTTGGTTTAGTCGTAGTGTGGCGTTTTTGAAGTTTGTTTTTTGGTTTTGGAGCTCGGTTAATTGATCTTTGTTATTTTGTTCTACTTCATGGACTTTCTTGATTTTGTCATCGATACTTTGCAGTTGAAATTCTAATTTATCTTTCTCACGGAGAAGTTCTTGTTGTTTCTGACGAATCTGCTGGACCTCTTCTTGTTTTTGTTCAATGATTTTTTCTTTTTCTTCGATGTCTTTGTCGATGTCTACGGAAGATTCAATGTCGTGTTTTTTGCGAAATTCAGCTATTCGCATTTCTACTTCTTGCAGGTCTCGTGTTTTGGTTTGGATTGCTTTTTGGGTGTCTTGTTTTTTTTGAGTTATAGTTGATGCTTTTTGGTCAAGTTCTTTGAGTTCTTCTTTGAATTGGTCTTTTCGCTGTTGAATTTTATTGATTTCATCTTTTAATGTGGAGTTTCTTGTCTTATCTTTGGCGATGTGGATTTTGAGGTCCTCGATTTCTTTATGTACTTTTAATTGTTCTTTTTCGCCTTTTTGTTCGATTTCGTGGTTAATTGTTGTTATTTCTGTTTTATTTTTGCTGATTTTTTCTTTTAAAATGTTATTATTTGCTTCTACTTCGTTGATTTTGAGTTGATGCTGGGAGATTTCTTCGTCATATTTTTGTTTGATCTCTTCACGTTCTTTGACTTGAAAATTTATATGTGTGGCTTTGAGGCTATTTATTTTATCTAGTGTTTCTTTGTAGACTAAAGCTTGGTCACGATCTTTTTTGAGTTCTTTTAAGTAGGTTTTTCGTTCTTTTAGGATAATTTCGGCGTTGTTGAGCTGTTCTTCGACTTTTTGCAGTTCTAATGTGGCTTTATGTTTCTTTTCTTCGTATAATGAGACGTCGCTGATTTCTTCAATGATTTTACGGCGGTCTATTCCGGACATTTCAACGAATCGGGTGATGTCGCCTTGGAGAATGATGTTATATCCTTCTGGGTTGATACGAGACATGGAGAGAAGGTCAATGACTTCAGTTCTCGTCATTTTTTTGTCGTTGATGCGATAAATACTGCTGCCGTTTTCACTAATGGTGCGACTGATGGCGATTTCATCAGCTTGAATGGGAAATATTTTATCTTCATTGGTGAAGACGATTTCAACCATGGCTTGGGTGGATGGTTTTTTGTTTTTTCCACCATTGAAAATGAGATTACTGGCTTTTTCTACACGCATGGATTTTGCGGATAAGCGGCCGAGTACGAAACAAAGAGCGTCGCCTATATTACTTTTACCTGAACCGTTTGGACCTAGAATGCAATTAAACTTATCGTTGAAGATGATGTCGGTTCTGTTTGCAAAGCTTTTAAATCCGTGTATTGTAATACGTTTTACTTTCGTCATAACCTCATTGGCCTCTTTTAGTTAGGAGTGAAGGTTTTTATTTATAAAGATTGCTGTTTTCGTCGAGATATAATGAGGAACGTAAATAATCAATCTTTTCGGTCATTTCATTCCGAACTTGTATATCGACAAGCTTTGTTGCGTTCCTCAGAACACAAAGTGAGGAAACTACTTCACTTTGCACAGATGAAATCGTTGTTTCATCTTGTGTATAATGGTGACTAATTGTTGCTCAATTATTCAAGTCACTAGCGTTCGTGATTCTGTCACTATGTTCAGAACTTACCTTTCGGTAAGCTTGCCTTACGGCAAGTTTAGTTCGTCACTATAATATAAAGCTTAAAAGAAAATCTGAAAAAGAGTTACTATTTACTTAAGTCGTAGCCTTTTGAGTAGGAGGCGATGGCGGTGCCTTTTTCATCAAAGAGGACAAAGTTAATAGTTACATCATCTACTTTACCGGCGGTTGCTTCACTATAGGTAAAGCCGTTTGGTACGGCGATACTTGAGGAGATTGTTTTGCCTGCACCAAGAGTTTTTGCAGATGCGGGTAAAGGTATTTTTTTGTTGTAGTCGTTATCGTAGCCTTCTACTTGTGAAATCATAAGATAATCCGGTTTAACTGTTCCTTCTTCATTATTTTTGATGGTATAATCTACATTTATGATTTTTCCCCACGTTGGTTCTTTGCCTTTGATTTCAACTTTTACGGATGAAATAGCGAGAGCGACTTTGGTATATTTTGTGATTATTTTTTCATTTGTTGTAGGAGTTGATGATGTTTCTGTTTTAGTGCTATTTGCGGTGTTAGTTGTGGCTGTGGGTTTTGTTTCAGCAGGAGGAGGAGTTGTTGTTGCGGCGGTTGTTGTTTTTGGTGTCTCGACTACTGGTTCGGTTTTTATTTCAGCTGGTTTCACATCTGCAGTTGGTGTGGCAGGGGTTTCTGTTTTTTCTGCGGCGGTATTACTGAAGATACCAGTAGTTTTGAGGCTGCTTAGATCTACATCTGGTGCGTCGATGCTCCATCTGCCGGCTAGAAATATGATAGCAAAAAAAGCGAGGATGAGAAGTCCTTTTATGATTAAGCGAGGGCGGAGTTTAATACTAATTTCTTGATCTAATAATGGGCCTTCACGTCGGCTTTCGATATTTATTACACGACGGTTTGCTTCAAATCCTACATTTACGCGTTTGTCTGTCATTACAGATAGAGGGAAATTTTAGGAGTATATAAATATGGATGTTTTTATTCTAAAGTAGGTATTTTTTTAGGGGGTATTTGGAGTGACTACTGCAGAGGGATAATAAATTAGGAAAGTTTATATATCTCTTACTGTTTTTAGGTATTAATGGCATTAATCTCTCGATTTGCAAAAGGTATTTTAGGAGCGATAGCAATGGGGTTAGATTATAATTTAGCTGAATATTCTGGACGTTATGAAACCTTGGTGCAAAATTACGGGCATGATTTATTAATTCCAGTTTACTTTTCTTTTCTTTTGGAGACGGCTGGATTTGAAATAGAGCCAAAATATTATGTGCCTGCATTTTCATTTATTGGTTGTTCTGTGTTTGAGATGGCGCAAGGGGTGGGATGATATCGGGGTACTTTTGATGCTACAGATTTTATTGCTTATGCTGCAGGTGCTAGTTTAGCTTTAGGTGTTAGTTCTTTATTTACTACAAATAAAAATACAACGCTTGAAGAAAAATTGGTCTAATCTTTTTTTAATGGTGATAAATTAAAAAACTGCACC
>CAXNDX010000094.1:0-3580 GCA_964201585.1 Candidatus Woesearchaeota archaeon
GCCAGTGTTATGGGTGGATTGTGGAGCAGAAGCAAGAGTGTTAGATGAAATTGCAGCTGAGGCATTGCAAGGGCGAAAATATGTGCCAAGAGGAGAGTGCTATTTGTAGAAAGAGGGAGGGGAGTGAGGGATGAAAGGTTAATTAAAAAATGAGATGATGAAAGATGACAACTGTATTAGATTGGGTAAGAGAACTTTGGACTGATAAGAAAGAATTGGAGGAGACGAAAGTAAAAGAGGAGCCAAAAGAGTTAGATTTGAAATCGTTAGAAGAGCAGGTGGCAACGATGCACATGAGCGGATGTGGATGTTATCGTTATCCGGCAAGAGCTCTTTTTGCGAAGTATAGTGTTGGTAGTACACCAGAAGAGACAGTACAAGCATATACTATCTTACGGGGAAAATTGCATTCTTCTTGTAGAGGTAGTTCTTATACATCAAGCAACATGGAAACAGTACGAACAGCGTTGGATGCGGTGTATACGGTGCTTGAACAAGGAAGACCTGAAGCACGAGGCGCTTTACTGCATAGTTTAGGAGAAATTGTAGATGATTTATCGCATGATACATATAGAGATGATGAGTTTGCAGATAGCGAAATGCAACGCGTATCGATTCTTGCTTCAAAGTATATGGAAGAGCAAGATTATAGCGCAGCAACAAAAATGTTAACAGTAGCTAAGAAAATGGCGAGAAAAAGTAAGCAGGCAAAAGATGCAGAGGAAATGATTGTAGGATTGATGGATAGTTATCGACCGCAGATCATTCGCAGCTTGTGTCGAAAAAGAGGGGAAGCGTTAGAGGAGATTGAAGAGGTTATTTATCGTAGCGCGAGTGGAGGGGTACAACAAAAATTATTGGAGAGGGTAGACAAAATAAAAAAAGGACGCGCAGCGTATGTTGATCAATTCCCTCAGATGGCAGCACGCCATTATAGATCGAAGATCCGACCTCTTGAACGAGAGATAGGAGATGCTGAGAGAAGTTATGCACCAGCAAAAGAAAAATTAGAACAAGAGGCAGTTCGAGGGAGAACAGAATATGATACAAGCATTCGTTATTATCTCGATAGAGAAGAGAAGACGAGTGAAGCTTCCTTACGCCAAGAATTTAGTACAATGATTGGTAAGAAAGTGGCGCAGAAAACTGCGTATGAGAGAGGTATGCACGAAAAATTTGCAGTGCTGGACGCAGAGAAAGAAGGAAAAGTTGGTCCATTGCAAGAACAGATTGCGGAATTAAAACGAACGCATGATGAAGCGGTACAACGCTATCGAGCAGGAACGATGACGCGAGCAGAGTATAAAGCTATGGATCATGAGATGCGAGAGAAGAAGAAATAAAAATCCCAATCGCAGCAAGCTGCGAGGTATTTTTAATCTTTCCTGGTTGTCGATCTTTTATTTGATGTCGCTGCAAGCAGCGGGGTACATGAAAATCAAAAACTATTGATTTTCAGTACTGAAAAAAGATAGTTTTCTTTTTTCATTTATCAGACCCAGGAAAGAAATGAAACAGGAGGTAAATTAAAATGACAAAAACGTTAGAGACAGTATTATTAGGAGCTTCGGTTGTCGCAATGGGAGCGGCAACAGGAGGAGTATTTCACGCAGCAATGGTGGACGCGGCGACAGGTCAGCATCCGTTAGGAATAGAACATTATGCAGGTATTGGGGCAACGGTAGGATATGTTGCTCAATTTACAAGTGCATGGGCAGCAGGAGAATTAACAAAATTATCTACCCCTGAGATGAAAAAATTAATAGCTTCTGCACAAATGCCTATTGTTCCTTTGATGACGGCATTGTGTTATGTGTTTGGGTATGATCAAGGGCTGTTACGTTACTAAAATATTAAATGAGTAAATGGACTTGAGAGGAGTAAGTGGAGGAAATATATTAACGTGCAGAGCAGAATTTATATACTTCTTAGATTATTTGTTTGATATGAACAAAAAGGAAGATTATAAGTTATTCTCAACTCTAAAGAATATTGTTAATACGAGTACAGAAAGCGTATTAATTGATGGGCGGGAGATTATTTTTTTGGATAAGACGCATGATACTGCGTTTGTAAAAAAAATACAAGCACTCTTTGTTGAGCTGTTGAGAGATAATATTTTTTCAAAGCAATTTCCAGTGTTATATATTTATTTTGAGCCGGATGCGTCAAAATTTTTAAAAGATGCAGCGGATCCATATGCGTTTGCATATGTGAATAAAAAAGATGCATTGAATGGAGAGAGGAATGTGCATTTTGAATTAAAATCGATTTATGCTAGATTTAAAACGAAAAGTATTTCTGTAGATTCGATTAATAATCCAAAAATAGTTGAGATGTTTCTGCGAACTTTGAATCATGAATTAACACATGTGCTACATTTTGAAGAAAAACAAATTCAAGAGATGGAGATTACAGTGCAACAGCGATTGGCGAAAACGTTGGCGCAAGTGCAGACGGTTGAAAATAAACATAAAGCAGATATACGATTGTATTTGCGAATGTTTTTGTCTTTGCTGCATTTAGAGGGTCTAGCAAAGTATTGTGAGCAAAGATTGAATATGAAAGCAGAGATGTCGAGAACGTATGTAGAATTAGTTGGGAATATAGCAAAAAAAGAGACTGATGAATATATGGCACACTTACAGGAGTGTATAGAGGGGAAGATTATGTGGCAAGAATTTATGCAATTACCTCTTGTTCAGGCAATACCATATGAAATAGGAGATGTGATGGTGATGACGATTTTACTTGGAGATCATGAGATGGGGATTCGCAAGCTGACGAAGCTGACCACATTTGAATTTATCCGCAAGTATGAAGATTGTTGTGTGATTGTGGGTTTTAAGCCAATTGTGTCGTTGACGAGCAGAGAAGGAATATTTGATTATAAGAAGGAAGTTAAGAGGGTTGGGAAGTGAAGTAGGATTGTTGGGGTGAAGATTTAGGGGTTTGAGTTCTATAGAATATTATTTTTTTCCTAGCTGCCACATAAGGTTAAAGTATTCAATGAAGCTGTGCGCGGCTTGGTTGTTTCTGATGCGAATGACGATTGGTTCATGGAGCAAAAGCAGGATGCAGAGGGTATTGTTGTAGATCATTACTTCGGTTGGCGAGGTTGTGGGGAGAAAGCGGATTTCGTATTGTTTTGAGTTTTGGAAGAAGTTGAGGCGCTGTTTTTGTTTGCGCATGGGTTGGTCAAAGAGAATTTTGGTGTGGATTTTTTTTTGAGCGCGAAGGGCGGAATATTTGAGGAAAAAAGTATCAGCTCTGGCGCTGTTTTCACCAATACCGGCACCGATAACGTAGTTTTTATCACCGGGTTTACATTCTTGGAGGAGTTCTTCAAATATTTGGGTGAGCCCTTGCCAGCCATAGAACATTTCAATGAGGTGTTTTTCTTTTTTTTCGCTGTATTCGGCAAGAAGGCGAGGGAGGAGGGATTGCACGATTTGTTTTTCGTTTTGTAATTCTTTTTCTTTATCGGTGATGTAGTTGAGCAGGAGGCTGGGGTTGGCGGGACTGAAATGGGCAATGCCGTTTTTTTCGATGCGAGAAATGATGCCTTTTTTTAAGAGAC
>CAXNDX010000095.1:0-3547 GCA_964201585.1 Candidatus Woesearchaeota archaeon
AAACCTCCAACATCAACCTCCCAATTTACCAATTCCACAACTTCACCTAAATCCACCCTTCCTCCAGATGCCACGGTCAAAGGTACTCTTGTCCTCAATGCCACCGTGCCGTATACTTCTCCTATTTTAATTCCTATCACCGCTTTAAATCAGACCCACACCTACATCACCCGAGTCAAAGCTCAAGACATCATTGGTCATTGGAGTGCTTTTGTTGCAAGTGATGGCATTATGCTCACAAACAAAACATATAATGCATGCGCCAACGACACAAAAGCTCCAACAATCGACTTCACCTCTAATGAAAGCTGTTCCTCCATCCTCATCGAACTACATTGCCTCGACGCTGACGTTGGCTGTAAATCATTAAAATATGGTCAAGCCACCAATGCGAAAGAGTGTACACCCAACAAACCCTACAGCGGCGAAAAAATTGAAATCATAAAAAGTGGTACTATCTGTTATACTGCACTAGATTACACTAACAATTCTCTCAGTTCATTGAAAACCTACAGCCAAAAAGACAGCGATGGCGATGGCATTTCTGATTTCTGTGACAGCTGCTCTAAAACAAGCAAAGGCACCCTTCCTAATCAACAAGGCTGCGGACCAAACGATTTAACTGAAAGTGAGAAAAAGAAAGATACCGATGGTGACGGCTTGCCTGATATCTGGGAACAACAATATAACAGTGAAGATTGCCCATTAGATTATAAAAAACAAGATTCCAATGGCGACGGCGTCAAAGACACTGATGAAGATTACGATGCCGATGAATCTTCAAATTATATTGAATATACAAGTTACCAAGACCCTTGCGTTAAAGATGGTATTCCTCCAAAAACAGACGAAGAATTAGAACAAGAAAAATCAAAAAAGAAAACACCCAGCGACACAACAACTACAACTGAAAGTTCCCTCTTACCATGGATCTTCTTATTTATCGGTCTCTTCCTTATCACCGGCGGCGTCGGCTATTTAGTATATTATTATAACTACACTCCTGCTGGAAAAAGCAGTGGTGGAATCAAAGGAACTAGTTCAACCCCTACTAGCCGCAGCAATCTCGCGGGCACTTCCCAACCCACCAGCCAAGCGACAAAAGGTCTTGGTGGCGTACGCGACAAATTCTTAGCTTTCGAACATCGAGAACAAGATAAATTAAAATCTCGCATGCGCGAATCCGTCTTCAGCACATTTAGTCGTGATTCCAAAACCATCCCCCATATTGACAACATCATCCAAAAGAAAACTGATACCCTCCCGAATCTTCAACAAGCCGCTCAGAAATATGCAGATCATAAAGACGAAATCAAACCTGGCTTGAAACCAGCTGAACGCAGTGTCTTTGACAAGTTAGAAAATATTGCCCAGAAAACCCAAGACAAAAAAATCGAAGACGTCGTCAGCCAAAAACAAGCCGATGATCTATTCGCTAAACTGCGTCAAATTTCAGAAAAACGAAAAACAACAAAAAAATAATTGAGGTATCACATGAATAAAAAAGCCATGGGTGTTGGCCAAGTATTTGTTTTTATTATCGCTGCGTTAAGCTTTGCGCTCATCATGATCTTTGGCTATCAAATGATCAGCGGTTTCATCATCAGCGGCGAAAAAGTCGCATTCGCCAAATTTACAAGCGACCTCTCAAGTAGTGTCCAGAAAATTTATACCGAATACGGCGCTGTGAGAGTCAAAGAATTCCGCGTTCCTGGTAGTTACACCAAAATCTGCTTTGTCGATATGGATGCCGAACCAGAAACAAAGAAGTATGACGAAATGCAAAACCTGTGCAAAGAAGATCCCCTTGCCTGTAGCGTCTGGCAAGACGCTCGTGTAAAAGATCCCGCTAATAATAACAAACCTGCCGGCTACTCCGCAGTCGACCAAAACGTCTTTCTCACTCCTACCGCGTTAACACCAATAAAAGTCTACAAAATATCTGTGGTTGAAGCAATCGAAGAAAGCGACAACACCAAACCTGTCGGCTTTATCTGCCAAGACATCAAACGCGGCTCTTTCCGTCTGCTGCTTGAAGGCAAAGGCGACAGAACTCAACTCCAATTTACCTCCGTAACTGCAGATGAATAAATATCTTCTCACCTGCTCTACATCATTATGGCCCTCACAAAAAAAGCTCAGCTCGAACTCGGATTTAACTGGATTTATATGCTTGTTGCCGGCGGCGTCATTTTACTATTCTTTGTTGGCATCGTCGTCAAAGAAAAATCCATCGCTCAAGAAAACCTCGGCCAAGATTTAGTAAGAACCATGGAATCATTATTTACCGGCGCCCAAGTCTCTGAAAAAACAAAAAATGTCATTGACATTGGCGGACTTGCCGACTTTACTTTATACTTTGATTGCGACTCCGAAAGCCTTGTTACCACTTACGGCTTGAAAGAAACCAGCGCCAAAGCCGAAAACATCATCGACCCCATTTTCAGCCCAAATGAAATCAAAGCAACTAAAATGATCGCCTGGAGCCTGCCCTACAATTTTCCGTATAAAGTCGCCGATATGTTATTCATCACCTCTTCAAATACAAAATATTTCCTCTATAACCCAACAAACAACCCTTTTGCGAAAGAATTTCTCAAAGCCACCGGAACCGAATTTAATACCAAAGAGCTCACAACGCAACAACAATATGAAACACTTGACCCAGGAAATAACTTTCAAATTCGTATCATCGATTTTAGCGGCCAATTAATCACACAAACAAAAAAAAATCTACCTCAACCTCTGCAAAAATTCGACAACGCTCGCGTTAGTGCCATAGTCTTCACCACTCCTACAACTTTCCACTACTACCAAAAACAAGGAACTACTTGGTCACAAAAAACAATCACTCCTCAACATATCATCTCCCTCTCTCACGAGCGTGACGCCGCAAAATACGCCGCCATCTTCGCCCAAGACAAAGAAACCTACCGTTGCAGTATGAAAAAAGCTTTCCAACGTATGAAACATGTCACAAGTATTTATCAAAGTAAAGCTCAAACCATTATTGATCATTATTCCCAAGACAAAACAAAAGCAGAAAAATTCCTCACCTCAACCGCCACAGGTTGCCTAGGTTATTACACTGAAAACGAACCAAACATCCAAACCTCTCTCAACTCTTTATCCAATAAAATCACCGGCTGTATCAAAGACTCATCTTTCATGTTATGTGACGGCTTAATCGAGGCTGCAATTAATCTTCAGCAAGCTAACCAAGCTCTCTCCGAACACGGCGATTGTATCCCATTATATTAAATCTAAAAATGAATCAAAATTAAAAATAATCACATAAAATAATACCAACACCAAATAAAACAATGATTGCATCTAACAACAAAAAAGCCCAACTGCACATAACTGAAACCATCGCTGTATTATTTATCTTCTTCATTCTGGTCGCCTTTGGTCTCATTTTCTACGCCCGCTACCAACAAACCGCCGCGCAAGAAAAACAAGAACAACTTCTTGCCAGTCGCGCCATGGACACAACAATCAAAGCGTTATTTCTCCCTGAATTAATGTGCACTAAAGGCCAAGCCGA
>CAXNDX010000096.1:0-3462 GCA_964201585.1 Candidatus Woesearchaeota archaeon
GAGATTATAGGCTTAAAAATTGATAAGTTAAGCGGAGAATATTTACCTCCAGTAATAAATTACGATAATTTTGGTGAAGCAATTATTCCAAACCGAATTTCACGAGAAAACAGTTTATTAGATAAATTAGAAGATATGTTTCCAGGAATAGATATTACTTTAATTAAAAAATAAAATATTCTTAAATTCCTCAATGCATTAAATCCAGCCCTTTAATTTTCGGAATTCGTTGTTGATATACCTCTTTTAATTCTCTACAAGAATGTTCAAGAGAGGTTATTTCTGCTTTTGGACAGTATTTTTTTGCATTTATACAAAAAGTAGGGATATAGTCTGTAATGTATCGATCTAAAGATGCTAAATATTCTAAATGTAATTTTATTTTAGGAAGATAACACTGACGCAAAAAAATAGTTTCCTCTACTACTTTTTGCTGATGATATTGTAACGAATTGTTCCATACCTCAACAGGAGTAGTATAATGCTTTTTTGTAACAGTAAAATCAAACATCGAAAATCCCTCACAGAGTAATTATTCCACAACCGCTTTAATCCGTCTAACTCCCGCCGCACACGCCTCTTCTTTGATAATCTTAAACTTCCCAATCTCCCCCGTATGAGAAACATGCGGCCCGCCACAAAACTCTTTTGAATAATCCCCCACAAAATACACCGAAACTCGCTCTGGATATTTAACACCAAACTCCGCTTCCGCCCCTAACTTTTCCGCCTCACTTCGCATCATCTCACGACGCACAACATTCAAATCTAAGCCAATCACTCGATTCACCTCATTCTCGACTTCTTTCACTTCCTCCGCCGTCAATTTACGCTCAAAACTAAAATCAAACCGCAACCGCTCCGGAGTTATATTCGACCCTCGCTGATGAATCGTATTTGAAATCACCCGACGTAACGCCTCATTTAACAAATGCGTTGCCGTATGCATCTTAACCACAACATCCGACGTATCCGCGAGCCCGCCCTTAAACTTCTTCTCCGCTCCCACGCGTGACAACTCTTTATGCTTCTCATACTCTGCTAAAAATCTTTTCACATCAACCGCTAATCCTCTCTCATGCGCCAACTCCTCCGTCATCTCAAGTGGAAAACCATACGATTGAAATAATAAAAACGCATTCACTCCGCTAATCTGACCTAATGTAACCATCCGCTCAAACTCTTTTAACCCATGCTCTAACGTCTTCTCAAACTTTTCTTCCTCGCTATGTAACTCCAAAACAACCCTCGCTTTATTCTTCACAAGCTCGGGATACATCTCTCCATACTCTTGAATCACAACCTCAACTAATTGTTTCAAAAATAATCCACTAACCCCAATCATCTTCCCATACCGAACCGCTCTACGAATTAATCGTCGTAAAATATATCCACGATCAACATTAGAAGGTGACAACCCATTATCATCCCCAAGTACAAACACCGCCGCTCGAATATGATCTGCAATAATTCTCATCTCGCGTTGACATTTAATATATCTCTTCCCGCTGATTCGCTCAATTTCTAATATCAACCCCGAAAATAAATCCGTCTCATACGCACTCTTCTTAGAATTCAACACTGCAAGCGTTCGCTCAAGCCCCATCCCCGTATCCACATTCTTCTGTTTTAACGACGCAACCGAACCATCCTCCTTTTTATGATACGCCATAAACACATCATTCCAAATCTCCACCCATCGACTATCAGTTGGATCAAACACAACCGGCGCTTCTCCCTCCCCCGCCCAATAAAACATCTCCGAACTAGGCCCACAAGGTCCAGTTTCACCTGCAATCCAAAAATTATCTTTACCTAAAAACGCAATCCGCTTCTCATGCACTCCTAACCCACGCCACAACGCATACGACTCCTCATCTCGTGGCACCGTTTTATCCCCTTCATATACCGTAAACGCCAACATTTTGAGAGGAATATGAAGCCACTGTTTACCTGTCAAAAATTCAAAACTCCAACTAATCGCTTCCTTCTTAAAATAATCGCCAAGTGACCAATTCCCTAACATCTGAAAAAACGTATGATGCGTGTTATCCCCAATATTATCAAAATCAACCGTGCGTAAACACTTCTGCACATTCGTTAAACGCGTTCCTAAAGGATGTTTCCCTAAAGAACCAGATAAATACGGAACTAACGGCTGCATCCCTGCCGTATTAAATAACACCGACGCATCATTACTAGGAATCAACGACGCCGACGGAATAATCGCATGTCCTTTCGACTGAAAAAACCTCAAATACAAATCACGCAACTCTTTAGCTTTCATAAGAAAGAAAGATACAACTAACACTTTTTAAGTATTTCGGCACAAGAAAAGGAATTATAAACAATCATCCCACTTTTGATCATATTCATTATCCCACGTCATCATCAACGAAGATTCGCTTAATAACATCAGCATCGAGATCTGCTTAGGAATAACAATTTGTCCCTTGTCCCCTACCATAATCACTTCTGTCATACAAGTAGAAAAATCCGACAGATATACAAATCTTTCGTAAATAAAATTATCACTAAAGAGTAATAAAAATAACAAAAGATTTAAATAGTAGAGCCACTTTCCCTCATTCATGAACATCGATGATCTATTTACCCCCTGCCAAAGAGAACCTGCCCCCACAATTGACCAAACACTTTACACAGACGTACCCGAAGTAGATCTTCAAGATCTTGAGCCTGGAACAATTGTACAATTTAAAGGTACTCATCCCTGCTCAAACTATGTAGTAGAAATATTAGGTGCAAAATCCGATAGTGAACGAAACATCAAAATTTGGTATGTTGGTTCCGCTACCTCTTGTTTTATAGGTCCTCAGTCTGGCTGCCTCAAAACCAAAGCCAAAAATCTGGGAACATTTATTCTAGAAAACGTAAATCTACGAAACAGAACAAAAAACTGCATCCTTAAAACAAGAGAAGAATATATGCTTCCTCTTTATCGCTGGAATGAAAAAGGAGAAGTATATCCGGATTATAGAGATACAAGAATTGAAACATGTACAAAGATAAAAATACTCACAGAAGTAGCAACATATCACATTTTTAAAAAATACACCTAAAGCAAACGAAAAAATGACCATTGTAAAGAAAGGAGATTCGGACGTTTTAAGTCGTTTATTATCCAGACATGCAAGACTGTACATTCCACCAGCAGAAGAAAGAAAGATGCAATCCGATGGAGTCGATCTTTCATACTATTATTTTGGCAATTTTACAAAAAGATATCTTATCGGAGAAAATGTACCTGAACCTAATTTTTCAATAGATAGAAGTGAAGAGTTGCCGTATGTGAAATTAGAAGATCTTGTCACAGGAGATGTATTAAGAGTAGATTGTGAACATTCTCTTGCAAAATATTTGATAGAAATTACAAACAAAGATCACCCTAATAGGAAATTAAGAATATGGAATATGGGCAGAGGACCTTTTTGTTTTGAAAGT
>CAXNDX010000097.1:0-3282 GCA_964201585.1 Candidatus Woesearchaeota archaeon
CATAGTCATCTGAAAGAGGAATAATTTTTGAATAGTAGTTGTATAGAGAAGTTTGAGTAAAAAAATCATTATTCAAACTTCTTTATAGTAAGACTAATACTATTGCAAAACAACAATCTTTAAAAAATATACAATTTTAAATCATAACATGGCAACCCTCGTAGAATACCTTGACAATTCCAACATCGTTCGCTCGATATCAACAACTATTGGTTATCTTTCTATAAATCCTGCACAAGCGCTGCAAAATCTATTTCCTCAGTTTTATATTACACAATATTTTGATCTCAAAATCCCTTCAAAAAGCCAATGGGACAATCTAAACTCTGGACTTAAACTCTCAGAAATTAAAGATGGTCTCGGACTAACAGGAACCATAAAAAAACTTGCTCAAAGTGCTTTATTTCAAAGTTGCCGTCACAAACCCTATTCTAAATCTCAACAAGAACAGATTGTAGAGCACTTAAAATTAAGTTTGAAACAAATCCAGAGAAGAGAACCACTCTATGCCGCTCAAGCAGAAAAATATCTTCCTATTTTTGAAGTATTAGAACACCCGCTACGTATCGAAGAGATAATCGCTTTTTCAAGACACCCTGATTATGGAAAAGACATTCGAATATAATCAAGCACAATGAACGAAAGAAAGATAATCTCTAACAAAACCTTAATAAATAAACAACTTAAAACATCATTTAAAGCCCCAGTAGCTCAGTGGTAGAGCACTTGACTTGTAAAACCATAAGATAACTAATATATTAAAAAAATAAAATATATCAAGCTATCAAGAGGTCGCGCGTTCAAAATTCCAAATTGGAAATGAAAGTCGCGCCTGGGGCTCTTTTTTTATATTTTTTCAATCACTCCATTTCTTATATCTAACTTAAAATCAGTTTCATTTCTAGATTGATGAGAAAGTATCTGACTCTCTAGCATAGAAAAAGTCCTATCAATTACTTTCTTAATATCCTTTGAATCAGGTGTATCCCTATCATCTACATTAAATGTATAAACCTGATATCTTTTACCCCCTACTAGATTTACAAGATTAAACAATGCAAAAGCATCATCCATAAATTGACTGTAATCAAAAGAAAATAAGTCTTCATGATTAGTGTAATTTCCCAATAATAATTTTTCTAAATATCGAGCACTAACATTAAACTGTACATGAGCAACACCTCCTACTTTCAAAATAGGATCATAAATTGCGAGTCCAACACAAGTAGTTAAACCATATGTTCCAATATTATATTTTAAAGAAGTAGAGGTAGTAAAACCGATTTTTCCAGGACGTATTAAAATTGTTTGATCTCGATTATATTTCATTCTCTACTTCTCCTCTTTCATCTTCCGCGCCAACTTATTCGCCAAATGAATCGACTCCGGCATCTTATGCGGATGCACCATCATCTCAATCACCAACTTCCTACAGCTCTCCAACGAAACCATATTCCCCGGCGACACATACACTGGTTTCGCAAACTCCCGCGTCACCACTTCAAACCCTCGCACCTCTCCAAGCACAAGAACTTTCCCATCAACCACTTGTCCGCAATGCAATCGATCCGCAACCCCAATCGTCGGCACTTTCAACACAACTCCCAAATGCGACGCAATCCCTAAACCTCGCGCATGCGCAACCCCTTCGCCCTCGACAAATAATACATCTGGCTCAACACTTAATTGATTATACGCCTCAATTATCGCCGGCATCTCCCTATACGCAGAAAAACCAACTTGAAACGGCAATGGATCATGCAGCAAATAAAACGCTTTATCGACAATTGTAAACGACGGCAGCTCACACACCACCACACACGCAAGTAAATTCTTCCCCACTGCAACACACGCCGCTCCCCCCACTTTCGTAACCGTAGAAAAGCCATTCTGTAACTGTACTCGAGTCGCTAATCGCTGTTGTTCTCGCTTAAATTCAAAAAGATCCATTGACTTCACCTATTTTACAACATTCCAAAACCACCGTCCATTTATAAACTTTTCTAAAATAACTACTTAAAAGTAATACACAAAGTAAAGATAGATTTAATAAGGAAAGTATATTCAAAAACACAGATGATAGAAATGGAAATATTAAGTATTATTGTTGCCCTGCTCTCCACAATTTCAGGTATATTCGGAATCATCGTATTAGAAAAATTCTTCGGCAACCGCCTTCGCGAATTATTTGAAGACACCCATTATTTGATCATCTTTCTCTTAGTAACAGGATATATTCTATACGCCCTTGGCGAAACAACATATTATCTCACCAAAATATTCTCCGCTAAAACCACAGAAATAGGCATCCAAGACCTCTACTGGTCAATTGGAGGCATTCTCTTAACAATATCTTTCTTCAGCATCGCACATAAATTAAGCAAAAATCAAGACAAAATAAAATTATATTCACTCTATTTTATCAGCATCATAACCACTCTCGTGTTTATCTATTACATCAGCATGCCCTCCACCCCCTTTTTTGATTACTTCTATCCTTTCCTAAGCGCGTTATCATTCATTTACGCCGCAAGTATATTCCTATTTCTTCATACAAACGAAGAACTTCAAACCCCTTTGGAAATTTGGGCCATTGCCAGTTTTTTCTTTTTAATCGGTGACCTCTTTTTTGGCATCAATCCTCTTGGACAAACAGAAGAATTAGCATTAATAATTGCAGATATTGCCTACATAGCCGGATATACCGCCAGCTGTTTTGCATTTATTAACCTCTACAAACACCTACACTCATTACAATCAAAAGAATAAAAAGTACACCAACCATGATCTTTCGCGAACAAGACAAACATTTTTTATGGTCACTCTTCGTCGCCATAGGTGTTATTCTCATCTGGCGCGGCATCTGGGAAGGCGTCTACGAAATCCCCCATGTAAACGCCTGGACACTCTTATTTCTCGGCCTCACCATGCTCACCCTTTCCGGCTTGATATTCAAACAATTTGATCCTCTTGGCGGAATTGAAAAGTCCACCCGCAAAATGATCCATTTCATCCATAACCATTCTCAGAAAGAAAACTTTCAGATAAAATATTACGACAAATTACTCAAAAAAACTCTCCACTTTCAAGCAAACGAAATTCAACACTTAGAAAAAGACGCAATCATCATTAAAGATAAAAAAGAACAAGAAATGTTCATTCCATTTCATCGTGTAACCGAAATTATAGAAAAAGGAAAACCATATTGGAAATTATAACATGATCCCGCAAGAAAAAATAAAAAAATACTTTTGGGCTATCTTCAGTGCCGTCGGCATGGTC
>CAXNDX010000098.1:0-3180 GCA_964201585.1 Candidatus Woesearchaeota archaeon
AAAATCCGCTCATGCACCGCATGTTGGTCGAGCACCATCATTCCCCCTTTCACTTCCGCCACAAAAAACGTCTTATGAATCTGCCCAAGAATCTTCATCACAGGGACACGAGAGACAACCTCATCATTCTTTTTCTCACCAATATTCCCCTCTTGTGTAAATTGAGTGCGTTTAACAGGAGATTGAGTGCGTCTAACATCATCATTTAAATTAATTTCATCTTCATCAAACTCATCTTCAGACTTATTCCCATACTCCACCTCCTCTTCCCCAACATGTAACTCTTCCTGCCTGCTCGCCTCAAATGCATACTCCTGCCGACCACTCCCCCACGTCTTATTAGGCAATCCTAAACTCAACTGTTCCTCATTCACAACATTAACCTCAGGAATCAATCGCTCTCGCCCTAACGCCTCTCCTACCGCAGTAGCCACAACCCTCATCACCATATCTCGCCGTGCAAATTTCACCTCAAACTTCTGCGGATGAATATTCACATCCACCTCCATCGGATCAATTGTAACATTCAACACAAATATCGGATGCTTCCCCACAAATAACGCCGCATGATACCCTTCATACACTGCACTCGCAACCTCAGAATTCTTCACCCACCGCGAATTCACAAATAACGCCTGATAATTTTTATCATTTCGCGCAGAATACGGCTTACCTACATATCCTTTTACCGCAACCCCTTCCTCTTCATACTCAACCGCAATTAATTCTTTAGCAATAGCAATACCATACACCGACGCAATCGTATTCTTCCCCTCCTCAAACACCGGCTTTTGTAATAACACTTTCCCATCATGATATAACTCAAACCGAACCCCACCATGCACTAATGCATATTGACTCACCACATCCACAATATGCCCTAACTCCACACTATCACTCTTCATAAATTTGCGCCGCGCTGGTGTATTGAAAAACAACTCCCCAACTTCAATAATCGTCCCCCCCTCCATCCCCATATTCTCCTCAGAAATAATTTTCCCATGCTCAACCGTTAAACGCACTCCCATCTTAACATCCTGCCGTCGCGTCATTAAAGAAAACCGTGACACCGCAGAAATCGATGCTAACGCCTCCCCTCGAAACCCAAGCGTACTAATAGAAAATAAATCCCCCTCATCCGCAATTTTACTTGTCGCATGTGCAACAATCGCAAGTCGTGCATCCTCAATCCCCATCCCGCGCCCAGTATCAGTAACCCGAATCAGCTTCTTACCATACTCCTCCACCTCAACAACAATACTCTTCGCCCCTGCATCGAGCGCATTCTCAACTAACTCTTTAACTACCGACGCCGGCCGCTCCACAACCTCCCCCGCCGCAATCTTATTGACTAATTCCTGTGGAAGTACTTTGATAGTAGACATACAATATTCACAGCAGAGATATTTTATAAAGATTTAGTAAGTACAGACAAACATACCCTCTCGCAAACTATATAAACCAAACCATCTTTCCTACAATAAATAAGTCCAAATATAGTGGCGGACACAAATAATTAAACAATTATTAGCCGTCACTATATTCCGAATGACATAACAAATAAGATAATTAATTATGTCCTTCGTTATACAAAAAGAGGTACAACAGATGAATAAAATCCTGCTTGCAATCATTCTCTCCGGCTTCGGCGCCCAGCTCACCAAAATGATAATCTACTGGTTCCGCCATAAATCATTATCTTGGCATGACCTTATCGTCACCGGTGGTATGCCTTCTTCCCACTCCGCATTTGTCATCTCATTGGCAACAATTATTTTCCTTGAAGAAGGCATAACCAGCGCCTTCGCCATCAGCCTAGTCTTGGCCCTGATTGTCATCCGCGACGCGTTTGGTGTCAGACGTTCCGTTGGGTTAGAAGGCAAAGCCATCGAAAAACTCTTCAAAATAAACAAAATCAAATCCAAATTTCATTATTCCCTTGGCCACACCCCTCTTCAAGTCTTTGTTGGCAGTGTCATTGGATTTATCATTTCTATTCTAACATACTACTTCTTATAAAGAAATAAATTATATAGATGACTTTGATTAACCCTCTTTTCGGGGTTCCTCAAAGGTTGCCAAAGCAACCTCGAAACCGCAGCAACGCGAGGACTCCGAACCACCGTGAGGATACCGCAGTGACAGAGTACTTCTTAGAGGGGGTTGAAGTAGATTTATATGGATAATCAAACCCCTCTATAGTTAACGCAACAAATAATTGCTAATAAATAATTGCGTTTACTATTGAGAACTTTACAAAAAGCAATTTGTAATATTTAGTTTGCACCGATAGGTGCACAGATAAGCTTAAAATTGCGCCATTGCAAAGTCTCTTAGAGAAGTTTGACAAGAAAAGATGAATTATTCAAACTTCTCTATTCTAGTAAGCGAAACAATTTAGTAATTATTTATTTCGCTTACTAATAATTAAAAATCTATCCACTCCACGCTCAAAAAATATATAAACCCTCACAAACCCATTCTAAAAAAGAGGAAAGAAATGATCACAACAAAACAACTCCAGCAGCTCGAACGATTAGCCGCCAAAAAAGGCATTTTTCCTGCCGAATTAATGGAAAATGCCGGCAAACAAATACATTTCACAATCAAGCAAAAATACCATACCAAAAACAAACACATCATCATTTTTGCAGGGCAAGGCAACAACGGCGGCGACGGTTTCGCTACCGCTAAACACTTCGCCAAAGAAAACCCTGTTGTTATTCTCTTCTTCGGCGACAAAGAAAAACTCTCCGACGCCGCAAAACACCATTACGAACAGATCCGCAAAGACATCAACATCATTAAAATCCATACCAAAGACGACCTTGAAAAATTCCACCCCCAAAAAGATATACAATGTATTTTCATCGACGCCCTGCTTGGCACCGGCATCAAAGATGACATCATCGATCCAATTTCGTTCGCTATCGACCATTACAACATTCTTGTTGGCACCAAAGTATCCATTGACATCCCCTCAGGCATCGACCCCGACAACGAAAAAACTTTCCAAAAATCCTGCCACGCCGATTATATTATTACTCTCCACGACCTCAAACCTGGATTAGAACCGCACAAAGACAAAACCGTGATTGTAGATATTGGATTACCAAAGAAAAGTGTGTAATCAAAAATTCTCAACAACCCTAACCCAAATTCACTTCCGCAGCACATACA
>CAXNDX010000099.1:0-3141 GCA_964201585.1 Candidatus Woesearchaeota archaeon
ATATTTCCATCAATTTATCACTTAATAGTAATTATAAATAATTATTTAAAAATCCACTAATAAGTTACAACAAGATTTATAAACTCCCCTTTTTCTCACTAAACTATGAATACTCATCACCCCGCAAATACAAACATCATTCCAAAACCAAGCATTGCTCAAAAATTAAGATATCATTCTCAAAGACATCTGCTCGAAGAACTAGTGCAAGGCATAAACGAAACACTCAGCCACATCGAAGACGAACGCTCATCTTATCCCAACATCAAAGTAATGGACATAAAGAAAATGAGTGACCTGCGTTATCATGACGTTCTTCGCGACCAACAATCAATCAACGGCCAAAACTACACCATCAATCGCGCGTATACAATCAGCGTTGCGTTTCAAACACAATACTGCACCCGTCCAACCTTCTACGACTGCATCTATTATAATAAAGGCGAAGAACACGGCATCTCTTTTCTTCCCCACGAAAGTTTATTTGATATATTAGATTCAGATCAATAAATACTTGAATAACCAATGGCCACAACACAACAAAAAAAACAAGCAGTAGACTACCTTGCCGCAAAACTAGAAGAAAGTGGACTATATGATATCCAACGTCTAGAAAACAATCACAGTCTTTTTGTTCGTGAAACAACCCAATTCGCCTCAACCCCCAAAACCTACCAAATCCTCATCCCCAACTTTCTCGCTCGCCTAGACAATTGTAAGCAACACCTGCATAAAAATAACCAAGAAGGAATCTATACTGCTCCCGTATTCTATAAAGACGGAAAAACCGCTTTCGCTCTGCTTCAACATACTCCTACTTTCTGGAATCACGATCAGACTCTAAAAAATTATACCGCAGATCAAAAACACAGCATACTCAACCTTCGCGACATGGAACGCTATATCCTCGAACAATTTGGAAATGACATAGCTTACTACCAGCCCGAAACAGCACACCTCAAAGAAAGTATCCGTGTATTCACTTTAGACAACGTTAACTTAGATTATAGTCATATCCTTCCAGAAGATCCATTATATAATCGTGTACATAATCGCATCTCTTTAGATTATAAATTACCCCTTGAAAAACAAACTCTTGGTCCAACAATAGCACTCGAACCAATCTCGGAACAAAATTTTCACAAAAAAGCAAAAGTAATCTTCTATGATAATACAGTAGAAGAAAATACAGACACGCCTTTTCCTTTCCCGCAAAGAATTTCTTCTGTAAGTCTTGAATTATTTAACGCTGCAAGACGCGCTTATCCTGATCTACCCCCAAAAGATGCATATAAACTGTATTGCGGTCAAGAAGAATAAACTAATCTGAAGAATAACTCCTCAAAAAATTGTAACCTCCAATCAAAATATCACTATGGCCATTCAACCCGAAATCACAACATTAGAACAATTAATCAAAGACACACAAGAAACACTACAGAAAGCCCAGCAAGACTTGCGCAACTATCAAAAATTAGTAAAACAAGGTACAATTACATTAGGTTCTGATCTAGAAGATTTCATATTTGTCCATCATGCTGAGGATCGTACCTATTGGCGCGAATTTTACAGTGAATTAGCCAAATGTTGTACAAAAGACCAGCCAATCCAAATCAAATTTGAGGGAACAACCCCAATTTTAAAAATCTCAAGATGGGCCGGACCAAATGAATATCAATCTGAACCATCTCATACCCAAATAATGGGAATACTCACCGCAAGTATAATTTATGATCTCAAGAAAGGTCACATCCTTTTCCCTGTAGAATACTCTATTACAAGATCACGCCGGGGTTATTTTGGAAGAGATGACATTGAACAAAATACCACTCCTCATAACCTGCCTGTTTCCACAAATTCATTTAAAAACCATGGAAAATACATTCACCATAGCTACGTCAGAGGCGATAGTAGTGCCATGCCCCATAACGAAAGCATGGAAATTCTCTTTGGCGATAAAGAAGAATACCTGCGCTATAAAGCCACACAACAACAAGACTCCTCACCTAATTATGACTCATTATTCACTGCCAAAAAACAATTAAGTTTAGAAGTACCAACTCTTTAACAATTTAAATCTAAAAAATAAATATTTTAAATTCTAGAATTCCCTATCTTTCTTAAAATAAATTCACCTAATTTCCATTTCTCTTTTCTCTCACTAACCTTCCTTCTCCTTCCCTTTCACAAACTCCCGCAACTCCTCCGGCCACTCCTCCTCAATCTGCTTCTTCATCTTCTTCAACTCCACAAAAATATCTTTACGCATCGAACCAAACTCTACCAATCGCACCAACTCCTCTTTGATATACACCCCAACATCTTTCAACTGCCACACCTGCATCTTCAACTTCTCTTTTGCCATCTCTTTCTCATCCGTCTCCGACGCTAACTGCTTCGCCCACATATTTGTATACGAGAATTCCTCTTGTTTCTCTGCCACTTTCTTCTTCCCCGCGTTAAGCGCAATCTTCGCAAGCACCATCTCATGCATCCGCTTCAAAAACTCATGTTTATCTTCAATTTTAATCACATCACTATACCCCTGTGCAATCAACCCAAATGCAAACGGACTAGGCAGCCCCGCCTGCATCTCTTCAACTGTAATAATCCCTGAATTCACCTGTGAAATAATCAACTGCGCATGCGTAAAATCCATCAAATCCTCAAGCACCTCTCGTCGCGCCTCTTTTAAAATTGGAAAATCATTACTAATCCGACGAACCGCATTGTATAAAATCCTACTTCCCACCTGCAACCGTCCCACATTTTTCTTCTTACCCATATATTCGCGTAAAATCATCAGCGCCCGCGTCGCACAATGCCTAAATCTGCGCTGCAACACCTCGCTTCCTTCAATCGAATTCTTCATCACCATCTCAAAATCCTGTCCCTTCAACAACTCAAACGCTCGCTTCGCATTAAACACTTTCTCACACGACACATAAAACCCATTATCATTCATCCCAACTTCCACATCTCGGTGCTGCGAATGTCCAATCACGTATGCAAGTCCTCGCGACAAACAATCATTCACTCTCCTGCCAAATAGCGTATTAAAAATCACATACGTCCGTCCTTTATTCACAAACGTCTCAACCGTAATCCGCCTATCCGATGGAATTTTGCTAAAATGATACT
>CAXNDX010000100.1:0-3093 GCA_964201585.1 Candidatus Woesearchaeota archaeon
GGGTGCAATATCCAATGAACCTAGACAGTTGTTTTTCACTTTTCTTTTCGCAAACTTTTATAAGTAACTTTGATTTTTAAAAAAAGTATATACTGTATAGGTATTTATCTATGTATACTTTGAATTGCAGAGTGTATTCCCTAAAAATAGACCATGAACGAAAACAGATTTCAAGCACGCGGCGGGATGTATCGACATACGGTTGCGGCGATTGTGTACAAAGATGACCCAGTATTAGATCGAAGGTTGTATTTAGCGGTGCAGAAGCCGCAATGGGAACAAAGTGAATGGAGTGTTGTGCAGGGTGGGCTTGAGGAACATGGGGGCGAAGAGCATGTGGCGCTAGATTTAGAATTGTGTGAGGAATTAGGGACTAAGAAGTTTGGTGTGCCACGAGAAATGCCGCAGTATTTTCATCGTCAATTTGCAGGGAAAACAAAGAGTCGATATCCTGAGCGGTCGGGTTATTTAGGTAAGAAGATGAAGTATTTTTATGTTGAGTATACTGGTCTTGAGGGTGAGATTATGTTAGGTGCGGAGTTAAGTTCGTTTCGCTGGATGTCGCGTGATGAATTTTTGTCGAGTGTGAAATATGTGAATGAGCTGCAGAAAGTGTTGGATTTTATGGAAGCGATACCGGCTAGGAGAGATGGGAGATTGAAGCGGGGGGTTGTAGAAGAGCGGATTGCTGTGGTGTAGAGAAAAGAGATGTTGGTATATTTTTCTAGCAACTTTTTTGAGAAAAATTAAAAAATAAGATCGTTATAAAAATAAAAAATTTAATTTCTCTTAAATTCTGTATATTTACATCTGCCGCAGACTAAACGGTTAGAATGGGCTGCCATAAAGACGCCGGAACCACACTTTGGACAAGATTTATTTTTGCGCTGGATTTTGTCGCCTGTAATTGTATATAATGCGGATTGTTTTTTACCCGCTTTTTTTGCTTTGCCGCCAGCAGGTTTTTTTGCAGCAGGTTTAGTAGGAGCAGCCATTGTTTGTTTACCTCAATTTTTCTTTTTTGTTTTCTTTTTATTATTAATTTTAATACTCATTTATCAATATTTCATTCTACTATTATGCAGTTTTCTTTGTTGCTTCTTCGAGTCGTTTGCGCATGTGGCCGTTAATACTTTCAATGCGTTCTCGTGTTTCTGGTTTGTCATAGATGACGGCGTTGACGATTGCTTTTCTATGGCTAAATATTGTGTGAATGTGTTTGATAACAATTAATGAAAGGTCGGCATGCATTTGTTTTCCGACGGCTTCGAGGATGTCTTTGTTACTTGGCGTGGCGTTTTCAAATGAGACGGTGCCTTTGATTTCGTGGCGATTTAATAAGATATTTTCTTTTTTTTCTTGAATGGTTAATTGCATGATATTTTCCTCAATTTATTTTCTCTTTTTTTCTTATTATAATTTTTATTTTACTTTAATGGCGTATTCGCCTTTTAGTTTGATGCCGATCTTTTGGGCGATCATGGAGTTTTCTGCGTCGGTGATTAAGATTCGGCCTTGCCAGCTGTTACTGAAGCTTGAAATGCCACATTGCGGGCAGGCATTTTCTTCAACGAATAATTTACAACGTTTGCATACTTTTTTTTTTGCCATGTGATTTATTTTATTATTTGTTGTGGTTTAAATTATTATTTATTCTTTTGCTTTTTTCTTTGGTTTTTCTGCTTTTTCTTCTTTTTCAGCAGGGGCTTCTTTTACTTGTGCGTCTTCTGTGAGCCATTCTGTTCTTCCTAGGCCTTCTTGACGCATGGTTAAACCGATTTTAGGATTATTTGGGTCTTTGTAGCTGACGGCGATGATTCTTGCGCGGCAACAATCACCTACTTTGATTGAGCGATTTGATTTTTTACCGGATAATACTTTTTCTTTGCTAAATGAAACGAAGTCGTCCATACTTTGAGAGATATGAACCATTCCTTCAACGCCACCAATATCTAAGAATGCGCCAAAGTCAGTAATGTCTCGAACTTTCCCATAGACGATTTCGTTTAATTCTGGTTTGAATGTGAGGAGGTCAAATTCGGCTTCGTAATATCCTGCGCCGTCGCCAGGGATGATGACGCCTTCTTTGACTTTTGTTACATTGACAACGTTTAAAACGAAGCCAATTTCTTTAGAAATGTAATTTTCAAAGCTGGATTTAATGTTTTTAAGCACAGCTTCTTTGGTTGTTAGGTTAAACATGCTTGGTGGCACGCGGATATAATCTTTGATTTTGACGGTGTAGAACATTTTAATGTAGTTTTTGAGTGAGTGTTTATAAAGCTTTCTATGGTAATATCTTATCGACGTGAGGGTCAAGTAGGGTGTTGTGTGCTAAGTTAAGGGTAAGAGTTATATTTTTTTTAAATGTTTAAATTGGTTATTTGTTGGTTGAAAATATGATGTTGTCACGCTGCCGTTTTGCTTGATATAATTCTTTATCTGTTTGACGGTACCATTCGTCTCCTGTTTGAAATTTAGGATTATATGAAAGTATACCAATACTTGCGGTAGGATGGGGGGTCATAGTGGGTAGGGGAATTTGTTTGATATATCCTAATATTTCTTGTGCTTTGGAATAGATTTGTGTTTTATCTTCAATTGTGGTTATAATTGCAAATTCGTCTCCACCAATTCGATAACTTTTGCATTGAGGTAGGGTTATTAAGTATTTTCCTATATTCTGGATAAATTTATCTCCTTCGGCGTGGCCCAGTTTGTCGTTAAGGCTTTTAAAATGGTCAAGATCAATTAGAAGAAGATGGTATTTTTGTTTTTTTGTTTTTTTGTTGTTTTCTTCGATGAGGTTTTCTATATCCTCATGGAATGTTTTTTTGTTGTATAATCCAGTGGAACCATCAATTTTTGTTTGTAATGATAATCTTTCGCTTAGTTTTCGAAATTGATCGAGTTCGAGCAGGTGAGTGACGTTATCAGCGACAAACCAACTAGTTTGGTCAAGGAGGCGAAGTTCTTCGTTATTAATTGTTTTTTCTTTTGGGTCGTAGCTTACGACAAGCAGGCCTTGAATTGTTTTATTGAGAATTTCTGAATGACGAGAATAGGGGATGCAGACAAGTCCGGATTCTTTGA